>JBEBXJ010000110.1:0-7301 GCA_040391685.1 Paenimyroides baculatum | reverse complement strand
CAGGAATTGTTTTGGCGGGAACCGAAATAAAATCGATACGTTTGGGAAAAGCATCCATTGCAGACAGTTTCTGCGAATTTCAAAACGGCGAACTGTTTATGATTAATTCGTATGTGGAAGAATATTCGTTTGGAACACATTACAACCACAAGGCAAAAAGCGAACGTAAACTGCTTTTAAATAAAAAGGAATTAAAATCGTTAAACAAAAGTGTACAGAATAAAGGTTTAACCATTGTGCCACTGCGTTTGTTTACCAACGAAAAAGGCTTGGCTAAAGTTGAAATTGCTTTGGCAAAAGGTAAAAAACTTTACGATAAACGCGAAACCATTAAAGACCGCGACAATAAAATTAGTTTAGACCGTTTAAAGAAAGCTTATTAGGAAACTGTAAATATTGATTACGAAAAGATACAAAACCTGATAATTAAAGGCAATATACTAATTTAACATATAAATAATGACAAGTGATTGGGATAAATTCGACCATCTTTTTAAACGAAAGGAAGTTCCTGCCAAAACAATCCTTTTACAGCAAGGAGAAATTTCGAGAACAATGTTCTTTATCGAGAAAGGTTGTTTGCGGACCTGGGTAAATAATGACGGTAGAGAAATTACTACTCAATTTTTCTTTGAAGGCGACAAGGTTTCTTCTATTGAAAGTTTTAGAACAAATCAACTGAGCTTATACAGCATTGAAAGTTTAGAACCTTGTATTTTACAGACGATTTCACAGCAAGACTTTCAAAACGCATTAGAAAATTTGCCAGAAATCAAAGAAGAAATGCAGGAACATTTATTCAGACGACTTTTGCAATCTCAAAAAATTTTCTATTCCTATCTTAAAAATACGCCCCAACAACGCTACCAAGAGCTTATTGAAGAATATCCGCATATTATCCAGCGTATTCCGCAACATTATATCGCATCCTATTTAGGCATCACCTCTGTTTCATTAAGCCGAATACGAAACAGGCGATAAGTCCATTTTCCTCCAAATTTATTTGTGATGTGAAATACCATACAAATAAAATCCATTGGCTATTTCTTTGCCCTTTTTTTACAATTGTTATCGTCAGGGCATTTGCTACTTCTCAACTTTGCAGAATAAAATCAAGTAAAAAATGAGAGTAGCAATAGTATTTAATCATCCTTACAAGGGAAGTTATAACAATGCCATATTAGATGCTGTAACAAAAGGGCTAAAAAATGCAGATCACGAAGTTAACCTGATGCATCTTGACAATGACGGATTTAATCCTGTAATGTCAAAGGCCGATTTAAAAGCCTTCGTAGAACACAAACCCATTGACCCGCAGGTAATAGATTACAGCGAACGTCTAGAAAAAGCAGACCATCTGATTTTTATCTTTCCTATTTGGTGGGATTTAATGCCTGCAATGACCAAAGGATTTATTGACCGTGTTTTAAGTCCCGGAATTGTATATGACCATCATCCAAGAGGTTTTGGATTAGTGCCACTTTTGAAAAACCTAAAAAGCGTGACTATCATCACTACAATGAACAAACCCAAAATAATGTATTCCCTGCTTATTGGAAATTTAATCAGGAAAGCAATGCTAAAAAGTGTTTTTAAAACTATGGGTTACAAAAATCTTAATTGGATAAGCTTTGCTTCAGTAAAATCAGTAAGTCAGGAAAAGAGAAGCAATTGGCTAATTAGCCTTGAAAGCAGATTTTCAAAATTCAACTAAATAAACCCTTGTATTATGAAACTGAACAGAAATTATATTACCCCTTTTATTTCCCTGGTTTTTCTTGTTGTAGGATTTTCGGGCTTACTGATGTTTTTCCATTTGTTTGACGGCTCTACAGAAGTCGTACACGAGTTCCTAGGTGTGTTTTTTGTTGTTTGTGCCATTTTACATATTATACTCAATTGGAAAGCCCTTAAAATTCATTTCAAAAAGGGTGTCTTCATTCCTGCGGCATTAGCTGTTATAGTCGTATCTGTACTATTCATCGTTCAGCAACATTTCAATCCGAAAATGGATACCATACTTTTAGATAGAATAATAAAAGCACCTATTAATGATGCTTTTAAGGCGTTGGAGGTTGATTATTCCGAAGCCGTAAAAAGATTATACAAAAGGAATATCAGTTGAAGGAGCTGCAACAATAGAAGCTATTTGGATTAACAATAATGCTGACCCTGAAGAAGTGATTGATTTGATTGTTGAATAATTACTTATAATAAAAAATTATGAACGATAAAACCTTATTATATATTCAGGATATTGTGCAGGAAACTGCGGATACCATAACAATGCATTTTGTCCAGCCAGAACAAGAATTGAGCTATCTATCAGGACAACTTTTAACTCTTATTCTGGAAATTGAAGGAAAAGAACATTACAGACGTACAGGGCAAAAGACATTCTTGGAACAACGTAAATCCATCGGGAAACATATTTCAGATTATCTGATGTAAAATTACTTATGCAAGAAAAGCTACCATTAAAAAAGCAAAAGAAATGAAACAGATTGGAAATTCAAATGAGGATATGCTTACCCTGCTCGAAACTGTGACAGGTATCAAAAATGAACTGCTGTATATCAGAGAATATTTTCACCCACTTTTAAAAGGAGAGACTTATCTTTCAGGCGAACAGGTTTGCGAGATGCTACATATCAGCAAACGGACGTTGCAACAGTATGGGATGACGGGAAGCTACCTTTTATCAAACTCGAACGGAAAATCCTTTTCCGTGAAAACGATATTATTTTGAAAGTATTAGAAAATAACTATCAACTGTAGCTGTAAATCCGTTAATTCATTATACAACTTACTTGTTAGCTGTTACCATAGTTATTCTGAAAAATCGAAAATGTTTGTCCATTGTAGCAATATAGTCCGCAGTTTCGTGTTCCAATCCAAATGTTATCTGCCTTGTCTTCTGTCAAAGAATAGATAGATGTATTTCCCAATCTATCTTTCTTTGTAAATTCAACAAATGATTTTCCTTCAAATTTCCAAAGACCATATGGTTACGTCATTGCTATACCTTTCCATCCTTTGATAATCCTGTATATTTCTCAATAATCATTTTTGGAATATCCAACAGCATAACACTTAATGATATTGATATCTTTTTTCTGCGTATAATAATCCATTGGTTACCGTCAAAGAAATCTTGGATATTACTGTTTCTAAGTCCTCTCATATCTGAATAGGAAAGCCCCGTAAAGCAACTGAAAACAAACACGTCTTTTACCAGTTCATCTTTCTTTGTGGCACAGTTGAATATTACAAGTTGTTCCAATTCATTCCGTAATAAATAACCTCCGTCTTTATCCTTTTTGGGATTCTTGTATTCACTGAAAGGATTGGAAGCAAGATGTTTTCGGCTCATTTCCAATCGACAAACTGTCGTAAAGCCAATCATATAAATCAAATAGTATTATGCCCTAAACTTTGGTCATCACGCAAATTAGTAATCAAACTCCTGTACAAAATCACAAGTAAGGTCATTAAATGTTAAATCTGTATAACCATATTTTACACGAGCAAAATTTTGAAGATGTTTTAAGAGTGTTCTGTAAGAGCCTATAACTCTAAGTCCACTATTAACTTTTTTCTCGAAGTCTAAAAGAAATTGTTCGTAAAATTTGAAAAAGGTAAGTTCTCCAATTTCCAAACCGAGAAAAGTATTTTTAAGTTCTACATTGTTTACCACTCCTTCGTTTTTTAGGGTTTTAGAATAGTACTCTTCAATACCCAAACGAATTTTATCAAGTTTGCTGTTCACGTCCTGGGCTTCTCTACTTTTACCTAAAATCCCGCCGTACTTCAAATCCCAATTTATTGAAGAAATATCCAGTTTGGTACTGAACGCAGACTGTATATCGTTTACGGTAATCCTGCACATAATAGGAACCAATCTATTTTTCTTTGGGGCGTTCTTTTTAAGGTAGAAAAGCACCTTAAACGTTGATTTTACAGCTTTTAATCTCATTACCAAAAATCATAAAAAGGCTATAAAGCCTTTATTTACAACCGTTTTACCTGTTTTTAATCTTTAATGTATTTTTACTAAAAATTTATTTCCAAAGCATTCGTGCTTTATCTAAATCTTCCTTAGTGTCAATCCCCACACCTGTGTGGTTGGTAAGCACCATTTGTATGGTTCTGCCATATTCCAAGTAGCGTAACTGTTCTAATTTTTCGGTTGCTTCCAAACCTTTCATTTCCCATTGTGTAAAATCTAACAGGGCATTCTTTCTGTACGCATAAACACCGATGTGCTGGTAATACGGAACATAACTTTTACCGTCGCGCGGAAAAGGAATCGCAGCACGAGAAAAATATAACGCTTTCAAGTGTTGATCGACCACCACTTTTACGTTGTTCGGATTATTGATTGTTTCCAAATCATTAATTTCAAACATTAATGAAGCCAAATCGATTTTCTGTTCGGTATCGGTCTTAAAAACAGCGATTAAACTTTGCAGGTTTTCTTTATTTACAAAAGGTTCATCACCTTGCACATTTACAACAATATCACAATTTATATTCTTGATAACTTCTGCAATACGGTCGCTCCCACTTTCGTGATGATCGCTGCTCATAACCACATTTACATTATGCTGTTTTAGCAAATCGAAAATAATCTGATGATCAGTTGCCACCAAAACCTCATCGAACAATTGTGTTGCAACTGTTGCCAGATACGTTTGTACCACAACAGGTTTTCCACCTAAATCCTGAATTAATTTGGCAGGAAATCGTGTAGAGGCATATCGGGCCGGAATTACGGCTGTTATTTTTAAATTATTCATTTTATTTTTTTTTAACCATATAGAATTATACTTAACGTTATTCACAATTTTTAAGATTACATAGTTGGCTTTATATACATCGTCACTTCGAGTAGTGTAACGCAGTGAAGCGTATCGAGAAGTTCTACATTATTAAGTTCTCGACAAGCTCGAACTGACAAAATAGTATAAAACTATAAATCTATGATTGCTATTGTGGTAAAACCACAGTAAATTACTCATTGAAAAAATCGTCGTTAAATCCTATTAAATAAACTTTTTCTTTTGCGCGCGTTAGTGCAGTGTACAACCAACGCATGTAATCTTTACTTATTCCGTCGGGTAAATACGGTTGTTCTATAAAAACGGTATCCCACTGCCCACCTTGCGATTTATGACAGGTTACCGCATAAGCAAACTTGATCTGCAATGCATTAAAATATTCATTATTTTTTACCTTTTGCATTCTTCTAAAAGCCGTTATTTCATCTTGATAGTCCAATAAAACTTCCTGATACAGTTTGTTTGACTGTTCGTAGGTTAAACTTGCCGATTCGGAATGCAATGTATCCAACAAAACAATGGTATCAAACGCAGGCATATCGGGATAATCAATCATACGGACTTTTACCGATGCAAACCTGAAACCGTACAATTCGTGATGTTTGTAAATCTGCATAACTTCCATAACATCACCATTGGCAATAAAGTCGGTTACTTTTGAATCTTTCAGCCAAAAATAATTATTTTTTACAACCATTATGTAATCGCCCGCACTAATTTCGCTTTCGTTGTCTAAAACCCGGGTTCTAATTTGCTGATTATACTGATTGGCACGTTTGTTAGATCGAACAATAAAAATAGTTTCTTCAGATCCTATTTTTGAAAATGCATCTGTAATCGCATCAAGTGTTTCATATCCGTCCTGTAATCGAATAATATCTTTAAAAGGTTTTATATCGAACTCAAAAAAATCGTAAAATTCCTGTTGAAGCTGTTCGCGCAATTCGGTTGCATTGTACAAAATCCCCGAATCTTCTTCCTGACGCATTACTTCGGTCAATTCAATAAAATCGACTTTCATGTGATAATTCAATGCCAGTTTACTTTCATTCAACGCCGGACTTTCGTCCATTCCTACAGGTGGTAACTGCGCGGTATCGCCTACAATAATCAGTTTGCAATTTTGACCCGAATAAACGTAATACAGCAAATCATCTAACAACGAACCGTGCGTGTACATGGTGGCATCAGTTACATTATCTGAAATCATAGACGATTCATCAACGATAAAAACCGTATTTTTATGTTTGTTTGCCTGCATGGTAAACGCCATTCCCAAATTTTTATCTTTTTTAGGATAATAGATTTTTTTGTGAATGGTGAACGCCGGCTGTTTTGCGTAATTTGATATCACTTTTGCAGCCCTACCCGTTGGTGCCAGCATAACGTACTTTTTATTTACATGCGGCAACTGATTCACCAAGACCGACAATAACGTGGTTTTACCGGTACCGGCATAACCTTTTAAAACAAAAATTTCGTCTTGATTATCGTTTAAAACAAACTGCGAAATCTTTTTTAAAAACACATCTTGCTTTAAGGTAACATCAAACGGAAAGCTGTTTTTTAACTGCAGGTAAAATTCGGTTATGGTCATTTTTATAAAACGGGGTTTTCACAAAGATACTATTAATCAACAAAAAAATTGTACTTTTGAATCTTATACATTTGATGATTATGTTGAACGAATCGTTTCAAAAATTATACATACAGGTATCGTTACAAAATTTTAGTTACTGCGTTAAAAATCAGGTAAACAATCAGGTAATTCAGTTTAAATCGTTTGCTTTGGATCCGTACAAAACCATTGAACAGCAGTTAGATGTTTTTTTTGATAAGGAAGAAGCGCTGAATGCCGGTTTTCAGGATATTCTGGTTTTGCACGACAATAATTTAAATACGTTTGTACCAACGGTTTTGTTCGATGAAACTTCGTTAGGAAGCTATTTACAGTATAATACAAAGGTTTTTCCTACTGATTATTTTGATTTTGATTCGTTAACACAGCTTCAAATGGAAAATATTTATGTGCCGTATGTTGCCTTTAACAATTACTTTTTAGATGTATTTGGTAGTTTTGATTTTCAGCACATAAACACAAGTTTGGTTCAGCATTTTACAGGGAAATCTGCCAATAACGATTCGGTTGAATTTTTTGTGCATGTTGCCAAAAATCATTTTGAAATAGTATTGCTTCAAAACAAAAAACTGCTGCTTTTTAACAGTTACGAATATCAAACCAAAGAAGATTTTATCTACTATATTTTATTTGTATTTGAACAGTTACAGCTAAACCCGCAAACGCAATTGGTTAAATTATACGGAAACATTACGAAAGAAAGCGGTTTGTATGAAATAGCTTATGAGTTTATACGTAACGTAGAAGTTGCCGATTTACAAACCACTGCACAAACACTTTCTGTAACCACCGAACAAGTACAACAACATTACATTTTACTG
>JBEBXJ010000109.1:0-7340 GCA_040391685.1 Paenimyroides baculatum | reverse complement strand
CCGTTATTTTTAACATCGAGCTTTGTTTTTGAAGATGCCGAAGATATGCGTGCATCGTTCGCAGAAGAAAAAGACCGAAACATTTATTCACGCTTCAGTAATCCGAACGTATCAGAATTTATAGAAAAAATGGTATTGCTTGAAAATGCCGGAGACGGTGTTGGTTTTGCAACCGGAATGGCTGCGGTTTACAATACGTTGGTAACATTTTTAAACAGCGGCGATCACATTGTGTCTGCAAGCAGCGTTTTTGGTTCAACTCATACTTTGTTTACCAAATATCTGCCAAAATGGAATATTGAAACAACATATTTCAACATCAGCGAACCGGAAACAATCGAATCTAAAATACTGCCGAACACCAAAATATTGTTTGTTGAAACACCAACAAATCCTGGAGTTGAAATAATTGATCTGGAACTTTTGGGAGATTTAGCAAAAAAGCACCATCTTTTATTAATTGTTGATAATACGTTTGCAACGCCAATTATTCAAAACCCGATTGATTTCGGTGCTCATTTGGTTATTCATTCGGCTACAAAATTAATCGATGGTCAAGGCAGAGCATTAGGTGGTGTAACCGTTGGATCAAAAGAATTGATACGAGAAATTTATCTTTTTTCTCGCAACACAGGTCCGTCATTAGCGCCTTTCAACGCGTGGATTTTTTCTAAAAGTTTGGAAACATTATCAATTAGAGTAGAAAAACACAGTGAAAACGCCTGGAAAGTAGCTCAATTTTTAGAAAGTCACCCTGCAGTTTCCAGTGTGAAATATCCTTTTTTACCATCGCATCCGCAGTATCAAATCGCTAAAAAACAAATGAAGTTGGGCGGAAACATTATTGCTTTTCAATTAAACGGAGGTAAAGATGCCGGCAAAAAGTTTATCGATTCTATAAAATTGTTTTCCATTTCGGCAAACTTGGGCGATACACGAACAATTGTCACGCATCCGGCAACCTCAACACATAGTAAATTAAACACAACCGAACTTGCCGAAGCTAATTTAACCGAAGGTTTGATACGCATTTCGGTTGGTTTAGAACATATCGACGATATTATTAAAGAACTGAATCAAGCGTTACTATAAATTATGGAAGTAGATTGCATCACAGAACAGCATAAAATTTCTGAACTCATCAAACACAAAACCTTGGTGCTTGATGGTGCTATGGGAACAATGTTGCAGGCGTATCAGTTTTCGGAAGATGATTTTCGGGGCGAACAATTTAAAAACTTTCCACATCCTTTAAAAGGAAATAACGATTTGCTTTCGATTACGCAACCCGAAGCTGTTAAGGACGTTCACAGAAAATATTTACAGGCAGGCGCCGATATCATGGAAACCAACACGTTTTCTTCTACAACCATTGGTATGGCAGATTATTATCTGGAAGATTATGTGTATCAGTTGAATTATCAGTCGGCTAAAATTGCCCGAGAAGTTTGTGACGAGTTTGATATTATTACGCCCGATAAACCACGTTTTGTTGCAGGCTCAATTGGTCCCACAAACCGCACGGCATCTATGTCGCCCGATGTGAACAATCCCGGTTATCGCGCCATTACGTTTGAAGATTTACGGAAAGCTTATAAACAGCAAGTTGAAGCGTTGATTGATGGTGGTTGTGATTTGCTTTTGGTTGAAACTATTTTTGATACTTTAAATGCAAAAGCGGCTTTATTTGCGATTGAAGAAGTAAAAATCGAACGAAATATTGATATTCCGATCATGGTTTCTGGAACGATTACCGATGCTTCGGGCAGAACGTTATCAGGACAAACAGTCGATGCTTTTTTAATTTCGATTTCGCACATTCCGTTGTTAAGCATCGGGTTCAACTGTGCTTTGGGGGCTGAACAGTTAAAGCCTTATTTAAAGCAGTTGGCACAACATACGTCGGTAAATATTTCTGCACATCCAAATGCTGGATTGCCGAATGCTTTTGGCGAATACGATCAGTCACCCGAAGAAATGCAATATTTAATCGCCGATTTTTTAAAGGAAGATTTGGTGCAGATTATTGGTGGTTGTTGTGGAACAAATCCAGATCATATCCGCTTAATTGCCGATGCCGTTACACAATACAACGCTTTAAGGAGTGATGTTGAAGTCGATGAAGTAAAACTGCAACCTATTTTAACGCTTTCTGGTTTAGAACCACTTTTTGTTACAAAAGAATCGAATTTTATCAATATTGGTGAACGTACAAACGTAACCGGTTCACGAAAATTCCTTCGATTGATTAAAGAAGAAAAGTTTGATGAAGCCTTGGATATTGCGCGATTACAAGTTGAAAACGGTGCACAGATTATCGACATCAATATGGATGAAGGCATGTTAGACGGCAAAGAAGCTATGGTGAATTTTTTAAACTTAATTGCATCGGAACCTGATATTGCCCGAGTTCCAATAATGATCGATAGTTCAAAATGGGAAATCATTGAAGCCGGCTTACAGACTATTCAAGGGAAAGGTATTGTGAATTCCATCAGCTTAAAAGAAGGTGAAGAACTTTTTATACACCATGCAAATTTAGTTAAACGTTACGGAGCCGCGGTTGTGGTAATGGCGTTTGATGAAGCTGGTCAGGCAGATACCTACCAAAGACGAATCGACATCTGTAAAAGATCGTATGATATTCTGGTAAATCAAGTTGGTTTTCCGCCACAAGACATCATTTTCGATCCGAACATATTTCCTGTCGCTACAGGAATGGATGAGCATAATAACAACGCACTTGATTTTTTCCTTGCCACAAAATGGATTCGTGAAAACCTGCCCTATGCAAATGTCTCGGGCGGTGTAAGTAATGTTTCGTTTTCTTTCCGTGGGAACGATCGTGTGCGTGAAGCCATGCATGCCGCTTTTTTGTACCACGCGGTTCAGCATGGTATGAACATGGGAATTGTAAATCCGGAATTATTAGAGATTTACGATGAAGTGAATCCAGAATTGTTGTTTTTTGTTGAAGATGTGCTTTTAAATCGAAAAAGTGATGCGACTGAACGATTGCTTGATTTTGCCGAACATTTAAAAGGCGAAACCAAATTTAAAGAAGAAAAGGTTTTAGAATGGCGATCGCACGCTTTACAAGAACGTATTACACATGCCTTGATTAAAGGTGTTGAAGAATTTATTAATACCGATGTAGAAGAAGCCCGACAAACCGTGGACCGACCAATT
Organism: Paenimyroides baculatum; assembly: GCA_040391685.1. Classification (GTDB taxonomy): domain Bacteria; phylum Bacteroidota; class Bacteroidia; order Flavobacteriales; family Flavobacteriaceae; genus Flavobacterium; species Flavobacterium baculatum_A. The sequence goes on along the minus strand of JBEBXJ010000109.1, from coordinate 4,151 downwards.
CAGGTGATTGAACAACATTTAATGAACGGAATGAACATCGTGGGCGATTTGTTTGGGTCGGGAAAAATGTTCTTGCCACAGGTTGTAAAATCGGCTCGGGTAATGAAGAAGGCAGTGGCTTATCTGTTGCCTTTTATCGAAGAAGAAAAACTGAAAAACGGAGTAACAAATAATTCATCGGCTGGTAAAGTTTTAATGGCGACTGTTCGTGGCGATGTACACGATATTGGTAAAAACATTGTTGCTGTGGTTTTGGCTTGTAACAATTTCGAAATTATAGATTTAGGTGTAATGGTTCCGCCCGAAAAAATTATTGAAACCGCCATTAGAGAACAGGTTGATGTAATTGGTTTAAGCGGATTAATTACTCCGTCGTTAGACGAAATGGTTTATTTAGCTAAAGAATTAGAAAAAGTAGGTAGCAACATCCCGATTATGATTGGCGGTGCTACGACATCAAGAGCACATACAGCAGTAAAAATCGCACCGGAATACCGAAATGCCGTAGTTCACGTAAACGATGCATCCAGAGCGGTAACGGTCATCAACAATTTGTTGCAACCCGATAAAAATAAAATTTACAAAGAAGACATCCGTGCTGAATACGAAAAATTACGTCATGATTTTTTACATCGTGCGCGAGATAAAAAATATTTGTCGATTGCCGATGCCCGTAAGAATAAATACAAAATAGATTGGGATTCGCAACATATTACCAAACCTAATTTCCTTGGAAAAAAGCAGATTAGTGTAGAATTATCGGAATTGGTTCCGTATATAGACTGGACTCCGTTTTTTAGATCTTGGCAGTTGTTTGGTAAATATCCCGAGATTTTAACCGATGATATTGTAGGCGAACAAGCAACTATTTTGTTTGCAGAAGCACAGGAAATGTTGAAAAAGATCGTTTCAGAAAAATGGTTTGAAGCCAAAGGAATTATCGGAATTTATAAAGCCAATCAAGTAAATGATGATGATATTGAATTGTTAGATGAAAATGATAAAACCATCGCAACTTTGCTTACTCTTCGTCAGCAGGCGCATAAATCGGGCAGTGTACCAAATATTGCATTAGCAGATTTTATCGCTCCAAAATCAGCAGGAATCAACGATTATGTTGGTTTGTTTTGCGTGAGTACAGGTTTTGGCGTTGAAGAAAAAGCCAAAGATTATGAAAACGCTCAAGACGATTACAATTCTATTATGGTTAAAGCATTGGGCGATCGTTTGGCCGAAGCTTTTGCGGAATATCTGCACGAGAAAGTCCGTAAAGAAATTTGGGGTTATTCGGTTTCGGAACAATTAACCAATGACGATTTAATCAAAGAATCGTATGAAGGTATTCGTCCGGCGCCTGGTTATCCGGCATGTCCAGACCATTTGGAAAAAAATACTATTTGGGATGTTTTAAATGTTACCGATGAAATTGGCGTAACACTAACCGAAAGTCTGGCAATGTGGCCGGCCTCATCGGTTTCGGGATATTATTTTGGAAGTAAAGAAGCTAAATATTTTGGGGTGGGAAAAATTAAAAACGATCAGGTTGAAGATTATGCCCGCAGACGAAATATCAGTTTTGAGGAAGCTGCTAAATGGCTCGGACCAAATATAAATGAATAACAAATTTAAGTACTAACAACCATTTGCGTTAGGGATTGCAGTGAAAAGCCTTTTGTGAAGAATGAACAAAAGCTTGTAGCGAAAAGCCCGACCCGCCTCGGCGGGGAACGCCCAAATAATTATAAAATGAAAGTTACCGAACATATACAGAATGCCGACGGAAAAGCATTGTTTTCGTTTGAAATTTTACCGCCTTTGAAAGGTCAGAATATTCAATGTATTTTTGACACGATTGATCCGTTAATGGAGTTTAATCCACCGTTTATTGATGTTACTTACCATCGTGAAGAATACACGTACAAAGATGTTGGGAACGGTTTGTTGGAGAAAAAAATCGTAAAAAAACGTCCGGGAACGGTTGGAATTTGTGCCGCCATTCAGAACAAATACAAGGTTGATGCCGTGCCACATATTTTGTGTGGCGGTTTTACGAAAGAAGATACCGAGAATTTTTTGATTGATTTGGATTTTTTAGGAATTGATAATGTGGTTGCTTTGCGTGGTGATGCGGTTAAAAGTGAAATTTATTTTAAGGCTGAAAAAAACGGACACAGATATGCATCGGAACTGGTAACGCAGATTTCGGAATTGAACAATGGGATTTATCTGGATGACGAACTGGAAAATTCGCACACGACCAATTTCTGTATAGGTGTTGGTGCGTATCCGGAAAAACACATGGAAGCTCCAAATTTTGACAGCGATCTACAGTTCTTAAAACAAAAGATTAATAAAGGTGCCGATTATATTGTTACGCAGATGTTTTTTGATAATGCCAAGTTTTTTGATTTTGTGGATAAATGCAGAAAAACAGGTATTGAAGTTCCGATTATTCCTGGACTGAAACCACTAACAACTAAAAGTCAGTTAAATATGATTCCGCATCGTTTTAAAGTGGATTTGCCAGATGCTTTGGTTATTGAAATTTTAAAAGCAAAAGACAACGAATCTGTGAAACAAATTGGCATTGAATGGTGCATTGCGCAAAGTAAAGAGATTATCGCAGCAGGAATTCCTATTGTGCATTATTATTCTATGGGAAAATCGGATACAGTTAAAAAGGTTGCAAAAGAGGTTTTTTAGAATTGAGGTAAGAAAAGATTCATTGTATAATTCAAAAACCATATATTTATAAAACATAAAGCACAGATTTTAATCAATGGATATTGATCTAATTTTAAACAAGATACATTCGCTTCCGGAAGATTCTGCGAAGGTTTTAAAAAGTTATATTACCGAAGTTTCGTACACCAAAGGTCATATTTTGCTTGATACCAAAACGGTAGAAAAAAACATTTACTTTATAAAAAAAGGAATTGTAAGAGCTTTTGCAGCTACGGCAGACAATGATATTACTTTTTGGCTGGGTCGGGAGGGCGACACCGTTATTTCTATGAAAAGTTATGTTGCCCATAAAAAGGGTTACGAAACCATTGAACTTTTAGAAAATGGAGATTTTTACAAGCTTAACACGGCAGATTTAAATTTACTTTACGAAAAAGACATTCACATTGCCAATTGGGGCAGAAAGTTTGCCGAACAAGAATTGCTTAAAACTGAAGAACGATTAATTTCTCGTCAGTTTAAAACGGCATCGGAACGTTACAAAACGCTTTTAGCAGAAAATCCAGATTTAATACAACGAGTGCAATTGGGCTATATTGCATCATATTTAGGTATCACTCAGGTTAGCTTAAGCCGAATCAGAGCCGAAATCAAGTAACAACATACATTGTTCAATGAATTGGTTTCTTTTTAAAAAAGATCTATCTGAATCCGATAATTATTGCTACATTTAAGTAAAAGTAAAATCCGCTTCAAAAAATGGAAACAGTTATAGGAACAATAGCCGGTATATTAACATCTGTATCCATGATACCCCAACTCGTAAAGGTATTAAAAGAAAAAGACGTTGAAAATCTTTCTTGGGGAATGATTGCTGTATTACTAACAGGTGTATTTTTATGGGTAGTTTACGGTATCATGAAGAATGAATGGCCAATTATTCTATCAAACGGATTTTCGGTTTTGGTAAACTCCTTTTTACTGATATACTTTTTTAAGTTCAAAAAAAATGAGGAATAAAATACTTAAACAATTCACTTTTTATCAAATATTATAACTAATTTTAAAAAGAATAATAAAAAATTAAGACTATGAAAAAGTATTTTTTATTTAGCTTTTTAACGCTAACATCACTGTTGCTTACCAGTTGTAGTGCAATAGAAACCATTTTTAAAGCTGGCATGTGGTGGGCTTTTATTCTGATATTTCTTGGAATTGGATTGATTCTTTGGATTTTTTCTAAAATGAGAAATAAAGATTAACATTATTACCTTATCAAGATGCGGAATTTCTTCATACAGAAAACCGCATCTTTTATCCTCTTGTATGAAAATTCAAGTCATTCATAACAGAAATTATTTCAATGAAAAAATCCAATAAAACTACAATATTCTCTGTAATTTTATTGGATTTATGTGACCCGACTGGGGCTCGAACCCAGGACCCCAACATTAAAAGTGTTGTGC
>JBEBXJ010000108.1:0-7537 GCA_040391685.1 Paenimyroides baculatum | reverse complement strand
TTGTTTTAGCAGTTAAGAAGATAATTGGAATTTCTTTGTTTTTATCTCTGATTTCACGTGCTAATGTAAAACCATCTTTATAAGGCATCATTACATCTAAAATGCATAAATCAAATGTATCTTTTTTGAATTTTTCGAATCCTTCCATACCATTTTTAGCAAGAGTTACATCGAAATCATTCATCATTAGATAATCTTTTAAGATCGATCCAAAATTAGGATCATCTTCTACCAATAAAATCTTTTTGTTGCTTACTTCCATCTTTCTATAATATTTGTTGTTTGTTTAAAAATTAGTTTATCAGGGGTATTTTTATAATAAAGGTACTCCCCTTACCTTTTTCGCTTTCCACGTACACTTGGGCATTGTGATCATCAACAATTTGTTTTACATAAGCTAAGCCTAACCCATGTCCTTTTACATTGTGTATGTCACCAGTGTGTTCCCGGTAAAATTTATCGAATATCTTTTTAGTGGCTGCTTTACTCATACCACTTCCCTGATCTTTTATTTTTACCACTATGGTATCTTTAACATTTTCTGTGTAAATATCAATTACAGGTGCATTATGTGAATATTTAATGGCATTATCTAAAATATTAACAAATACGCTTGTAAAATGTGTTGGGTTTATTAAAACAGTATCTCTGGTTGTATTATAATGTGTATTTAATATTCCTTCCCGGTCTTCAATCAATAAAGAAACGTGATCAATTGCTACTTCTAAAACCTCTGTCAACTCTACTTTTTCTTTAGGAATATCTAATTCTTTCTTTTCTAGTTTTGATATTCTTAAGATATTTTCTATTTGGGCATGCATTCGTTTGTTTTCATCACGAATCATTTGTGTATATCTTAATACCTTTTCTTCATCGCTGATGATTTTTGGGTTTTTAATGGCATCTAAAGCAAGGTTAATAGTTGCAATAGGTGTTTTAAACTCATGCGTCATGTTATTAATGAAATCGTTTTTAATTTCAGATATCTGACGTTGGGTAATTAACTGGCGAATGGCACTGTAATATGCTGCGATTATTACTACGGTAAATAGTAGTGATATTAATATGAACGGCAACAAATCAGAAACCAAGAACTTAGATTTTTGTGGAAAACTTACATACAACTGATATTTAGAATTATTTTCGATATCTGTTAAAATAGGAACCGAATAAGTGTTCTTTTCGTTATAAACAAAGTTTCCTGATTTTATGGATGTTGCCAAACCATTATTAAAAACGGCATATTCAAAATCTGTTGAAACTTTATTGATATTTAGCTCTTGCTTTAAAAGCGCCAACAATACTTTGTTATTTAATCGGTCTTCTATAGGATATACTGATACCACATCATTATAAGTCCATTCGTTCCCAATACGGTCTTCTAAATCATTAATACTTCCTTTTTTTTCAATTACAATATCGGGTTGTGTTTGATTGTTCAAGGATCTATGCCCGGTTCCTAATCCATCAATAATATCTTTCTTACCATGATAAACTTCGGTTTTACGGCTGCTTACGTAATTTTTGTAATCTTTTTTATACCCGCTTGCACTGTCAATGAACTGTTTACCAAAGTTAAAATCAGGTAAATTTTCAACAGATATGATACTCGAATAAACAATCTCTTCATTTGTACGATTATCTTTTTCAATATAAAAAATTTCTTTTATAGTTGTTTTATCGGGTACTTTTCCTGTTTTTGTTCGGTATTCGTAAAGTTTTTTATCAAATTCATAACGTTCTTTTTCCTTAACCTTATCAGCAACCTTACCTATTGTTTGGTTGACCAAATGTTGAAATTGGTCGTCTTTATTCTCATACGTTGTACTAATCCAATAAAGCTGTATTAAAGTGATACCTAACAACGCTAAACTCATTAATACAACTAAAAATTGAAATCTATATTTATTCATATTTGATTAAAATATGTTCAAATTTAACATTTTAACACTTAAAAATAATGCTTTTAACCTAAAGTTAACATCAAACCTAATTAATTAAAATTTTTGATATAATATCGTCAACACTCTTAAAAGCCTTGTTTAATTCTAAATTTTCAACAATATAAGTAGCCAGCTTGGCTTTTTCATCGTCTGACAGTTGGTTTTTAATCCTTCTTACAACTTGCTCTTTAGAAATAGTATCACGCTGCATTACTCTGTTGATTCTAATCTCTAACGGAGCCGTAATTAATATGGTAGCATCGCAATTTTTATACGCACCTGATTCAAACAAAACGGCACTCTCCTTAAAAATCAGTTTTTCTGATGCATTTTTCGTTTTAAATTCCTCAAAATCCAAACCAACTGCCGGATGCACAATTTGATTCAACTTTTTAAGCAAATCTGCATCGTTAAATACCCGGGAAGCTATTTTAGATCGATCTAACGAACCATCAGGTAAAAGAACTTCATTATTAAACAAAGCGTTTATCTGTTTGATAATTTCAGGTTGTTGCATTACCTTTTTACCGGCATCATCTGCGATATAAACAGCAAAACCCTTCGATTTTATATAATTGATAATAGTTGTTTTACCACTGCCAATTCCACCGGTTACTCCTATAATTTTCGTCATTATTTAAAAAACATTTCGGGCATTGCTTCTTTTGCATTTTGTTTCTTAATATTTAACAGAAAATAGCTATACAAAAACCCTGCCCCATATCCAAAAAACTGTATAAAAGTTGCAATTATTGTTAAAAAACTTATTTTAAGACTTTTTGTTTTTAATAAACTTTCTATAAACAATAAAATAAAATAAAAAAGATAGCAATAAAAAAACACTTTAACATTCAGCAATAACAACAAAACCGCTACTAAAAATCCAACGATAAAACCCGATGGAAACCAATAGGTAATTTTACTGTATTCGGGATAGCGCTGGTTTAAAATAGGTCTTGCTTTACCAAATTTGTTAACCTGTTTGTAGAATTTTTCCCAATCGATCCTGCGTTTGTGGAAAACATAAGCATTGGGAATTAAAGCTGTTTTAAAGTTCATTTTCCATAATCGGATCGACAAATCAGGATCTTCGCCGGGATGAATCTTTCCGAAACCACCGGATGCCAAAAAAGCTTCTTTCGAAATGCCCATATTAAAACTACGTGGTTGAAATTTTCCTAATTTTTCGCTGGCACCACGAATTCCACCCGTTGTTAAAACCGATGTCATTGCCTGGTTGATGGCTTTCTGCACATCAGAAAAAGAATCGTGTGCTGCATCAGGTCCGCCAAAACAGTCCACATAATTTTGGTTTAGAAAAACATTTACTTCAGTGAGGTAGTTTTCGGGAATGATACAATCCGAATCCAAAATAATAAAATAATCACCCTTTGCAACACTCATTCCGTAATTGCGTGAAGCACCCGGACCCGAATTCTGCTTAAAGTAATACACACCATTAAGTTGATTAAGATACTTACTTACAACACTTCTACAGTCAATATCAGAACCATCTTCCACCACAACAATCTCAAAATCATCTGTATAAGTTTGATGAACCAGACTTTGTAGTAATTCATCAATTTCATCAGGTCGGTTGTAAACAGGTATTATAAAAGAAAAAAACATTTAAACCATTTAGTTAACCTAACAGCTTAATTGCTGTTATTTTAATTAATAAAACATACAAAAGTACCTAAAAAACAAAATATTTATATCATTTTTGTAATAAATAAGGTTTATATTTTTCTTATTATTATTTTAAGAAAATTGTATTTACTTTTCACTAAATTTAAAATTCCAATACCTGTTTTGAAAACGGGTAAAATATTATTGCTATGAATGAAATAAAAATATTGTGGGTTGATGATGAAATTGATTTGTTAAAACCACACGTGCTTTTTTTAGAGAAGAAAGGATATAAAGTTACTACTGCCACCAACGGACAAGATGCAATTGATTTATTTGACGACGAAAATTTCGATGCCGTTTTTTTAGATGAAAACATGCCGGGAATCACCGGTTTGGAAACTCTGGCTGAATTAAAGGAAAAAAAATCGACCGTACCTATCATCATGATTACCAAAAGTGAGGAAGAATATATAATGGATGAGGCCATTGGATCAAAAATTGCTGATTATTTGATTAAACCGGTAAATCCGAACCAGATTTTATTGAGTTTAAAGAAGAACCTGGATCATTCAAGATTGGTTTCAGAAAAAACATCGTTAGATTATCAGAAAGAATTCAGAAAAATTGCGATGGAAATGATGCAGGCAAATTCGCATCAGGAATGGGCTGATCTTTACAAAAAACTGATTTTCTGGGAACTTCAACTGGAAACGATTGATGATCAAAACGTAGCTGAAATTCTAGAAAAACAAAAGGAAGAAGCTAATATTCAATTCGGAAAATTCGTTGAGAAAAATTACGAAGACTGGATTAATAACGATGACGAAGCTCCGCTTTTTTCACACAAATTGTTTGTAAGAAAAGTTGTTCCTGAATTACGTGGCGAAGAAAACGTACTTTTTGTGGTCATTGATAATTTACGATACGATCAGTGGAAAGCTTTTGAAGGTATTGTAAATCAGCACTACAAAGTAGATAAAGAAGATTATTATTATTCGATACTTCCAACGGCAACACAATATGCGAGAAACGCCATCTTTTCAGGTTTGACTCCGCTACAAATGGAAAAACAACTGCCGCAATACTGGAAAAATGATGTAGACGACGGTGGAAAAAATCTTTTCGAAGCTGAGTTTTTAGAAGATCAATTAAAGCGTCTGCGTTTAAACATCAAACATGAATATCATAAAATAACCAATTTAAAAGACGGTAAAAAATTGGCAGAAAACTTTAAATCAATGAAAAGCAACAAACTTATTGCGTTGGTTTACAATTTCGTTGATATGATTTCGCATGCCAAAACCGAAATGGAAGTTATTAAAGAACTGGCATCAACCGATAAAGCGTACCGATCGTTAACACAAAGCTGGTTTAAAAACTCGCCTTTGTTAGAGATCATTCAGCAGGCACAATCAGCAGGTTTTAAATTGATTATTACTACAGACCACGGTACTATAAACTGTAAAAATCCGTCGCAGGTAATTGGCGATAAAAACACCAGTTTAAACCTTCGCTACAAAACAGGTAAATCCTTAACATACGAACCTAAAGACGTGTATGTGGTTAAAGATCCTAAAAAAGTACAATTACCGGCAATTAACATGAGTAGTTCGTACATTTTTGCAAAAAGCGATTACTTTTTAGCGTATATTAACAATTACAATTATTACGTAAGTTATTTTAAAAATACATACCAGCACGGCGGTATTTCGTTAGAAGAAATGATTGTTCCACTTATAACCCTAACACCCAAAAAGTAAATGACAGTAACCTATTCTATAAGCGATTTAGACAATATTGCACAGCAATTAATTAAAAAAAGCACTTATAAAACGTGGCTTTTCTATGCGCCAATGGGTGCAGGTAAAACCACATTAATTAAAGCATTGGCTAAAGAATTAGGTGTTAAAGAAATGGCAAACAGTCCTACTTTTTCTATTGTAAACGAATATTTGGGGACGAAAGATAAAGTGTATCATTTTGATTTGTATCGTCTTAAGAATGAAGATGAAGCTTACGATATGGGACTAGACGAATATTTTAATGAGAATGCATGGTGCTTTGTTGAATGGCCAGAAATGGCATTGAATATTTTACCCGAGAAGGCGCATAAGCTTACAATTACAATTATCGATGAAAACACACGTGAATTAAATTTTGATTAACTATGGATATTACGAGCCCTTTTTCAAAATCGCAATTAATTCCGCAAGAGGAAAAATTAGAAATCCGTAAAAAACGCGGACAACTTTTCATTGGTATTCCAAAAGAAGATTTCAAAATAGAAAAACGAATCTGTCTTACACCAGAATCTGTTAGTATGCTTATAAAAGCCGGTCATAAAATATTAATTGAAGCCGGTGCGGGAACAGAAGCCAGTTATGATGATAAAAAATACAGCGAAGCCGGTGCTACCATTACCCACGATAAAGAAAAGGTTTTTGGTTGCCCTATTATTCTAAAGGTTGCGCCCCCCACAATTGATGAAATAAGGTTAATGAAACCCAAAACCTATCTTTTTTCTGCATTGCAGCTAAAAACCCAGAAAAAGGAATATTTTGAAGCATTAGAAAAAAAGAAAATTACTGCATTGTGCTATGAATTTATTAAAGACAGGTACGATGCCTACCCTTTTCTTCATGCTATTAGCGAAATTGCAGGAATAGCATCTATCCAAATTGCCAGCGATTATATGTGCAGAATGAATGGTGGTAAAGGTTTATTATTTGGAAACGTTACAGGAGTGCCTCCAACAGAAGTAGTAATTATTGGTGCCGGTTTGGTTGCAGAAGCCGCGGTAAAAACAGCATTGGCATTGGGTGTAAACGTTAAAGTTTTCGATAATAATATTCATAAGTTAAAACGTTTGCAAAAATCGTTGCCCACACAAATTTTTACATCAACCATACAAGATCGCGTGTTAATAAAAGCATTAATGCGGTGTGATGTTGCCATTGGTGCCATAAAAGGGTGCAACCGCTCTCCTATTCTGGTTTCCGAAGAAATGGTTCAACGTATGAAACCTGGTTCGGTAATTATTGATGTTTGCATTGACAATGGTGGCTGTTTTGAAACGTCTGAAGTAACAACCCACGAAAACCCTGTACAGACAAAATATGGAGTTATACATTACGGTGTACCAAATATCACTGCAAAATATTCTAAAACAGCGTCGTTAGCCATAAGCAACATTATATCGCCCTATTTGTTAGATCTGACCGAAAACGGTTCTATAGACGATGCCATAAGTTATGACAACACCATAAGATCGGGAATTTATATGTACAAAGGCATTTTGGTAAACGAAGCCATTGCAAAGTGGTTCAACCTACCGTTTAAAGACCTTAATTTAATATTTCTATAACTAATAATAATTGTATTTTTGCACAAAATTATTTTTATATGAAATTTTCACAGCGTTTAGCATACTACTTATTAGGATTATTGATCGGAGGAATCATTGTTTTTTATTTTTTTGATGCCAAAGACACCCAATTCTGTTACCTGCCCAATTGTAGGGTTCTAAAGGATTTACGTACCAAACCAATAACAATGTCTGATAAAGCCCAAATAAGTTTTAACGATTCTTTGGTAAACATGAACGATATAAGAATGTGTTTAACACACGGCGATGTAAATTTCGATAAAAGCAATGTTTTTGAGCAAGGCGGCAAATTATACATAATTGAAGGGCAAAATACTAAAAAAGAAGCCATTACGGTAGAAATGGTTAATTATGCAGAAAAAGTGCTTATAAAAGACATTTATCCTACCAAAAAATAAATTATTTTTTTTTAATTCTGAAAATGAAACAGTTATAAAAAAAATAAAAAAAAAGTCATAAAAGCCCTTGCAGAATAGGAAATTCGCTCTATATTTGCATCACAATTAAGGAACGAAAGAATAATAATTGTAAGACCAAGGAGAAATGGCAGAGTGGTCGAATGCGGCAGTCTTGAAAA
>JBEBXJ010000107.1:0-7614 GCA_040391685.1 Paenimyroides baculatum | reverse complement strand
AAGATGCTGATTTCTTATTAAAATTCGTTAACGAGCAAGGTAAAATTTTACCACGCCGTTTAACAGGAACTTCTTTAAAATACCAAAGAAAAGTATCTGTAGCTGTAAAACGTGCACGCCATTTAGCGTTAATGCCTTACGTTGCGGATTTATTAAAATAATATTATTAAATTAAAGTTGTTGGTTTCTGTTCCGCAGAACCTAACTTCTCATTAAAAGGACAACAACATGGAAATTATCTTAAAACAAGATGTTAACAAATTAGGATTTAAAGACGATGTAGTAACTGTAAAACCAGGATACGGTCGTAACTATTTAATTCCTCAAGGTATTGCTATTTTAGCTACACCTTCTGCTAGAAAAGTTTTAGCAGAAAACTTAAAACAAAGAGCTCACAAAGAAGCTAAATTAGTTGCTGATGCTAACAAAGTTGCTGATGCATTAAAAGCTTTAGAGATCAAGATTGCTGTTAAAGCAGGTGGTGAAAAATTATTCGGTTCGGTAACGAATGCTGATATTGCTGCTGCCTTAGAATCTAACGGTCAGTCTATCGACAAAAAATTCATCACTTCAGGTACAATCAAACGTTTAGGTAAATATGCTGCAAACGTTCGTTTACACCGCGATGTAATTGTTGAATTACCATACGAAGTTGTTGCTGCTGAGTAATTAGCTGCAAAATAGTATATTCAAAACCTTCTTTTTTAAGAAGGTTTTTTTATTTTTATAAATAATTCCAACTTTCTGAATTAATGAGTAACTCAATTTTTGTATCAAAACATCAGTGTATCCTGGGCGAACTTGTTGTTGCAACAACAAATGAAGGCGTTTGTTTGCTTGAGTTTGGTGATAGAAGTACTTTGGAAAAACAAATTAAAAATCTTTCAAAAGAATTAAATCTTCCATTGGTTGAAGCTGATAATAAATACAGTATTCAATTGAAAGAGGAGTTGGATTTGTATTTTGGTAAGAATTTGAAAAAGTTTACAATTCCTATAGTTTTTACAGGAACCGATTTCCAAAAACGCGTATATCAATCGTTAATAAAAATCCCTTACGGAACTATTTCAACTTACAAACAGCAGGCTATTGTTTTGGGCGATGTAAAGGCGATCAGGGCGGTTGCAACAGCAAACGGATCTAATAAAATTGCAATTGTAGTGCCGTGTCACAGAATCATTGGGTCTAATGGATCAATGGTTGGTTACGCAGGCGGAATCCATCGAAAAGAAGTGCTGTTGCAGTTAGAAAATGCTTTGCAGCAAACGCAGTTAACCTTATTGTAGGTTATGGACACCATTGATATAAAGAAATTCAACCGCATTTTAAATATTTACGTACAATTGCAATCGCGCAACTGGATTACTGCCCAACAGTTTGCAGATCGTTATGAGGTGAGTGTGCGTACTGTTTATCGTGATATTAAAGCATTAGAAAATGCAGGTGTGCCTATTTATAATGAACCCGGAAAAGGTTATGCGTTGGTTGAAGGTTACCGCATTCCACCAACAATTTTTACACAAGACGAAGCTATGAGTTTTGTTATTGCCGAAAAATTGATGGAAAAGTTTGCCGATAAAAAACTGAGCTTTAATTTTTCGTCTGCATTGCATAAAATGAAAGCGGTTTTGAGAACAAGCGAAAAAGAAAATGTTGCTTTAATAGAAGATAAATTTTTAATATTTGATACTACATCAAGCGAAACTACAAACGAAATGCTATCAGTTTTGTTAGAAAGCATCGTGGCTAAAAAACAGATTGAAATTTGGTATCAAAAACCAGCTTCCGATAATGCAGATGTTAGACTTTTAGAGCCAATTGGTGTTTTTTATGAAAACGATTACTGGTACTTTATGGCTTTTTGTTATTTAAGGAACGATTACCGTCAATTTAGAATTGATCGGGTGAAAAAGATTAATAAAACCACTGTTCCTTTTAATATGGAACACAAACAATTAGATTATTTTTTAAACGAGAAAAAATCATTAGCAACAGAAAAAGTTCTTGTAAAAATAGCAGCACCCAAAAAATCGGCACATTATTTTAACTGGGATCGAAATTCGTATGGTTTTGTATCAGAAAAAGTTGTCGGCGATGTTGTAGAAATGACTTTTGAAACTAGTACGCATTTGCAATATTTTGCTCGTTGGTTTTTAATGTACAGTGTGGAAGCTACAATTATTGAACCATTAGAATTAAAAGAAATTATAGCTAATTTATTACAAAAGGCTATTGATAAATTGTAAAAAGAGAGCAACTGCTCTCTTTTTTAATAACGCTCCCAGAAAAAAGGCGGTTCAATATTAAGGCTCCTTAAATAAACGTAACCTTGTCCGCGGTGATGAATTTCGTTGTCAATAAAATACAGAATGTTCTGAATAACAGGAAACTTGTATTCGCCAAACAAGTTAAATTCTTCTTTAAAACGCTCTTCAGAAATTTGTAAAAACAATTCGTTGATTTTTGGTGTAGCTTCGTCCCAGGCATTCAATAATCCGGCTTTTGTGGTAAGCGCCAGATTGTGGTTGTAACCTTCGGTTGAATTGTTAACAATGCCTTCTAAACCGGGAACAGCGATAGATAATAGTTCTTTAACCAGATCAGCAAAGGTACGCATACCGCCAATACTGTGTTCAAAAAGTTCTTTTTCAGGAAATGCTTCAATAACTCTTTTTGTTAAAGTTCTGTGACCTTGCCAATGGTTTAATAATTCTTGGTTTGTTAAAATGTTTGCTTTCATAATTAATAATTTTTAGATGTTTTGTTTCTTTTATAATTCAAAATTATGAAGCGAGTTTGACAACTGTGTGTCATACATAAATAAATATTTAATGTTTAAATGTAGTACGTTGTTAAAACATTTTAAATAATTTCACGTAAATGCACAGATACCTTTATCTTTGCAAAAAATTTCATTAATGAAATATCTTTTCTTCATTATCATTTATGCTTTGTTATGGTGCGTATCTGTACTGCCGTTTCGGGTTTTGTATTTTATTTCCAATATTTTTTATTTTTTAATCTATAAAGTGGTAAAATACCGGGTAAAAACGGTTCGGTATAATTTAGAACTAACATTTCCACATTTGTCTGATACAGAACGAAAAGTAATAGAAAAGAAGTTTTACATTCATTTGTGTGATCTGTTTCTGGAAATGATAAAAACCATTACGATTTCCCCAAAAGAACTAGACAAGCGTTTTGTTTTTAAGAATGTAGAATTGCTGAAAACTTATGAGCAAAAACAGAAAAGCATTATTTTAATGTTACCGCATTATGGAAACTGGGAGTGGGTAATAGGTTTAGGACAGTTTTTAGATTTTAAAGGTTTTGGAATTTATAAAGCATTAAAAAATAAACACTTCGATAAACTTTTTAGGGATATTCGTTCGCGATTTAATGCCGAATTGGTTTCTACCCACCATACAACAGGTGTAATTCGTGAAAATCAAACAAAAGGTTTGTATGGGGTGTATTTGTTTTTAAGCGATCAAACTCCGTTGTTAAGAGCAAACCTTCATTGGGAACCTTTTATGGGAGTTGAAGTTCCGGTACACATGGGAGCCGAAGCTTTGGCACGTAAGCTGAATATGAATATTTTGTATTTAAAGGTTGATAAAGTTAAACGCGGACATTACGAAGCTACTTTTTCTGAAATTACCGATGATATTAAAAACGAACCAAAATACAAACCAACACGTATGTTTTTAGATAAGGTAGAAGAGCAGATTAAAGAAGCACCTGAATATTATTTTTGGACGCATAAACGCTGGAAACATAAAGACCAAAAAGATCAATTTGAAACTAAATAAACGCTATGAAAACAATTTTATTTTACTTTATCCTATTAATTTCTTTTGCCTCAAATGCACAACAACTTGATATTAAAAAGAGTTTTTTAGGATACAGAGCAACGCTTGATGGAGAAAAAATTTCAATGAACGATTTTAAAAAACGCCTTTCTACCGATTATAAATCGTATCAAATTTTTCAAAAAGGTAGAAACAAGCGTGGTTTTGCTACCGTAATGTCATTTGCAGGCGGGGTTTGTCTTGGAATTAGCGCGGCACAAATCTATAACGGTGGCGGAGCAACCAGAACCGATAAGGTAAGTTTGGTATTGCCAGTTGTTGGTGCAGGATTAATTGGTGGCGGAATTGTTCTTGCGAGCAGTGGTAACAGAGATATTAAAAAATCGGTTAACAGCTATAACAATACACCAAAGGTTGAATATAAGTTAATATCCAACCAAAATGGAGTAGGGCTAGGATTATCATTATAAAAAAAGAAGACGAAAGTCTTCTTTTTTTGTTTATTCTTTTTGGAAAATCATTTTTAACTCATCACTTTTATAAAGATGTAACTTGCTATCAATAAGTTTATAGTTAGTAATAGTTGCAATTTCTTTTAAAAATTCCTGTTCCATATTATCGTGAACACACATCATGCGGGTAACGGCTAAATTAGAAAAACGAATGTACTGGTTATCAAAGAAAACAGCGCCGTTAAAACCGTTGCAGCTTGCATTTCCGGTTACACGTTTTTCATCGCTATTAAATTCCAGATACGGTGTTTTTAAATATTTATCTGTAGGAATGTCGATTCCGTTTAAATGAGATAAAGTCCATTTACCCTGCAATTTTATTGGAATGATGTAATTGCCACAACCTTTTAGCTCTAATTCATTATCATTGTTTAAAATGGAAACTTCTGTTTTATAATCGAATGTATTATCAGACATTCCATCGGAACAAGGCATTTGAGTAATGGTAACTCTTAATTGTTTATTACCGTTTTCGGATCTGATAAGCTTTATATTGGAGTCTTGAGCTTTATCAGTACTATTTATTGGAAAAACTTCCATTTTTCCATCAATGTCTTTGTAAACAACAAAATCATCACTAATTTCAATGTTCCAGAAAGGTTCAGTTCCCAAACCTTTAAAATGCGGATCGAATGTTTTTTCGTTAAATTTAATTGCAGGTGAAGTGCTGTTTACTGTAGTTTGTTTGCTTTTACACGAACTTGCGAATGCTATTAAAATAGCAAAACATATTAACTGTATCTTTTTCATAATAGAATCTTTTACATTAAATGTACTAAAAAATGATGTAATATGAATTTGAAGTAATAGTAAATGTACAAATATTTGACCTATTTATATATAGATAACTCGTCACTTCGAGTAACGAAATGGAATGGAGCATATCGAGAAGTTTTTGAAATTATAAGTTCTCGACAAGCTCGAACCGACGAACAGTATATTCACTTTTGAATATATTTACTTCAAGATAATAACAAAAAAAACCTTCTGTAAAAGAAGGTTTTGATATATTATGTAAGCATTCCTCCATCAACATTTATAACCTGACCGGTAATATAAGTTGCTAAATCTGATGCTAAGAATACACAGGTGTTTGCAATATCTTCCGGTGTTCCGCCGCGTTTTAACGGAATGGCATCCGTCCATCCTTTAACGGTTTCTTCTCCTAATTTTGCTGTCATTTCGGTTTCGATGAATCCTGGGGCAACCACATTACAACGAATGTTTCTTGAGCCTAATTCCAAAGCCACAGATTTAGAGAAACCAATAATTCCGGCTTTCGAAGCTGCGTAGTTTGCCTGACCGGCGTTTCCTTTCACACCAACAACCGAACTCATGTTAATGATAACACCGTTTCTTGTTTTTAGCATGGTTTTTTGCACGGCTTTCGTCATGTTAAAAACCGATTTTAAATTAACATCCATTACATTGTCAAAGTCGGCTTCGCTCATTCGCATCAACAAATTGTCTTTGGTAATACCGGCATTGTTAATTAAAATATCAACTGTTCCAAACAATTCCAACACCTGATCTACTAAAGACTGTGCTTCGGTAAAATCGGCTGCATTTGATTTGTATGATTTTGCCTTAACGCCCAATGTTGTTAATTCTTGTTCTAAAGCAACGGCAGCTTCTTCAGAAGAGCTGTATGTAAATGCTACATTTGCACCTTGTTTTGCGAACGTTAAAGCGATACCTCTACCAATTCCGCGAGTTGCTCCTGTTATTATTGCAGTTTTTCCTTCTAATAATTTCATGTAATAATTTTTAACGCTTTTAGGCAAATATAATTATTTAAACTGTTTTAACTAATCGTTTTTTATTCTTATTCATAAAAAATACCATGTAAATAACACTTACCATTAATAGAATTGTTAAATAGTAGCTTTTTGAAACCAAATCTATAAAACTGATTTTTTGATTTATTAATGCAAGCAATATTAAAACCTGTGCACCATACGGAATAAATCCTTGAGTTATACAACTGAAAATATCTAATAAAGATGTTATTCGAATTTTGTTTAGATTAAATCGTTCGGAAATCTGTCTTGCAATTGGTCCGCAAATCAGTAACGCAATGGTATTATTTGCAACTGCCATGTTAATAAAAACGATCATTGATATTATAGATGAAACTGCTACCCATGGTTTTTTACTTCTTGAAATAAGTGATAAAACATTTTCAAACCCTTTATTTTTTTCAATTAAAAATGATAACCCGCCAATTAGCAATGAAAGCAAAGAAATTTCGAAGGTAGATTGCATACCGTCTAATGCTAGCTTTGAAATCGACAAAAAGGATATGTCTTGAAAAAACGCAATGATTATAGCCAATAAGCAGCTAATTGTTAATACAACTAATACGTGTAAACGGCATAGTGCTAATACTACAATAGCTATATAAGGAAGTAAAACAATGCCTGTTTTATCGCTTTTGTGAAGGATGCTTGAAGTGAATTCAGGCTGATTTGAATAAATCAGAAAACAAGTAATTATTGCAGCAATAAGAGCTATTAGCCCGTTCGCTTTAAACTTGTCGATCATTTTTACACCCATAGTTTGCGTTGCCGCAATAGTAGTGTCTGATATTATAGAAAGATTATCTCCAAACATTGCACCACCCAACAAACTGCCTGATAGTAGAATTAAAGCATCGGTATTACCACTTGATAAACCAGGTAAAAGTGGTGCTAAAGTAACAATTGTACCAACCGATGTACCTAAAGCAAAAGATATTAAACAAGATATAACAAAAAATGCAATGAATAATATCTGTGGAGTGATATGGTTTAAAATTAATGCAACCAAATAATCTACACTGCCAATTTCTTTTGTAATAAAACTAAAAGATCCAGACAAGAAAAAAATAAAACACATGGTTAATATTTGATCATTGCCAGCACCTTTTAAAAACAGGTCGATATTTTTATTAATTGAACCTTTAAAGTAAGTTATTGCAAAAGCAACTGAACCAAAAGCAATTACGACCGGCGATAACGCATAAAAATCGTTATAATAAATTCCTGAACCTAAATATATTCCGAAAAATAGAAATAAAGGAAGGAAATTCTTTAATATTTTCATTAAAAAAGTTTTTTTACAGAACAAATATAAAGTTTTTGTTTTGAATGAAACTTTTTGGCTTGCTTGATTTTTTTATTAAAGTTCTGTAGGATCTTTAAACTCGTATTTTTTATGATTTCTCCACGAAGCGCCAATTCCTGCCTGAATTTTATGCGGAGTATTTTCGATACTTGTTCCACCAAAAGCATCAATCTGTAAATTTTGAT
>JBEBXJ010000106.1:0-7873 GCA_040391685.1 Paenimyroides baculatum | reverse complement strand
ACGGAAACAAAATTATGTTGGAAGTCAACGATTTTGTAATTACACCAAACTCAACCTGGCATGAACACGGCGTAGAAGCTGGCGGAAAGACCTGTATTTGGCAAGATGGATTGGATATTCCGTTGGTAAATGCGTTAGAAGCTAACGATTATGCAGTTTACGATGGAACGCAGCCTCTAACCGCTCCAATTAATCATTCACCAATGACTTATGGCGGTACCGGTCTGATTCCGCCTGATAAAGAATGGAACAAACCTTATTCACCTTTATTTAAATATTCGTGGAAAACGGTTTATCCTGCACTTTTAGAAGCAGAAAAAGTGAACGATGTAAACATTTTCGATGGAATTATCATGCAGTACAGCAATCCGTTAACGGGTGGTCACGTAATGCAAACCATGGGTGCATCAATTCAATTGTTGCCAAAAAGTTTTAAAGGAAAAGCCCACAAACATACCGGTTCATTTGTATATCAATGTGCAAAAGGAAAAGGTTACACGATCATCAACGGCAAACGTTTCGATTGGAAAGAGCGAGATATTTTCTGCGTTCCAAGTTGGGCTTGGCACGAACATCATAATTTATCTGATACCGAAGATGCCTGTCTGTTTTCTTTTAACGATTTACCTGTTATTGAAAGTTTAGGTTTGTATCAGGAAAAAGTTTTTGAAGAGAATAGTGGTAATCAGGAATAAGTAAAATTTTCACTGTAATTAAAATGACCTTACAAGAATATGTAAAAAAACGGAATGGTGTACCAATGAGCAGTTCAAATTCGCTTAGAAACAATTTGTATCGTTCATTAGGTGCTAAAAGTTTTTCATTGTTCTGGAACTATTGGAATCCTATTTTCGGATATTATTTAGGAGCAAAAATATACAAACCTTTAAAAAGAATTTTTCCTTCTGCAATTTCCTTAATAGCAACCTTTTTGTTTTGTGGAATGATTCACGATCTTGTAACAACAATAGTCCGTGGAAAATTATCCTTATTTTTTTCTATTTGGTTTTTAATTATGGCAATTTTTGTTTTAATCAGTAAATTTGTAAAGCAAGATTTTTCTGATAAAAAGTGGTTATTCCGCGCTACATCAAACGTATTAGTACTATTTTTTTCGTTTGGTGTAACAAATTGGATTTATCTATTATTAAAAATTAAATTTCCTATCTTAGAAAGATAAAGGAATAAATCAATTTATCAGTAATGAAACTCTCGCCAAAAGCAAAAAATATAGTTGGTCAACTTAACGAAAACACCAAATTGGGTGATTTGCGTATCCTTGCAAAAGACATTAAAAAAGATCATGAATTGGCTATGGAATTATGGTCAACTGAATCGTATTTTGCACGTCAACTGGCAATTTTGATTATGGATAAAAAGTTGCTTACGCAAGAGGTGATTAATCAATTAGATCAAGATATAAACAAACATCCCGAAGACGAAAAACTGCAACTTATAGATTGGTTAATGGCAAATCAACTGTCTAAAGACAAGAAAACCGTAGCGCTTATGGAATCCTGGCAAAACAGTAAGTTCGCTCTTCAACGACGTACATTCTGGTATCATCAGGCACGTTTGCGCTGGGTGGGTCAAACACCTCCGCCAAACAGCGAACAGTTGCTTTCTTCGATCGAAAAGGAACTTGAACAAGAAGTACCGGAAGTACAGTGGGCTATGAATTTTACGGCGGGACAGATCGGGATTTTCCAAGCCGAATACCGTTCAAGATGTATTGCTCTTGGAGAACGCACCGGGCTTTATAAAGACGAAATGGTCGCAAAAAACTGTACACCCAATTATTTACCCGATTTTATAAACATACAAGTTGCAAAACTTAAAAAATAAAAATGAAAAATTTTAAACCCATATTCGGAATAGCAATTGCCTTGATATTTATTGTAATTGGATTCAATCTTATTGAAAAAGGTGATCAATTATCTGTCATAATTGGATATACAAACGTTATTTTTTGGTCATGCCTCATTCTATTTGCAGCTTACAAAACATTAATTAAAAAAAAGAATAATCATTAAATTTTAGTCAACTATTAAAAATGAAACTACTTACATACAAAACACAAGACAGCGAACCACGTTTAGGATTTATTCACAACAATACGGTTGTTGACATGGAAGATTTTGGTGGAATTTCAAATTTTCCGTTACCAAATGATATGCTGGAATTAATTGATATGGGATTTGAAGTGATTGCTGAAATCAATAATTTGATTGATGATACCCGTGAGGTTGATTTCGAAAATATTTCTTATGCATTGAACGATGTTGAAATTTTGGCTCCGATTGAAAAACCACGCAAAAATATTATCGGTATCGGTTTGAACTATACCGAACACGTTGCAGAAAGTGCACGTACATTGGATACTACAGGAAAATTACCGCAAAAACCGATCATTTTCTCAAAACCACCAACAACTGTTACAGGTCCAAACACCAACATTTTATTAAACCGTAAATTAACACAGCAGTTAGACTGGGAAGTAGAATTAGCCGTTGTAATTGGTAAAAAAGGAAAATACGTTACCAAAGAAAACGCCTTAGATCATGTTTTTGGTTACACGGTTATTAATGATATATCGGCGCGTGACTGTCGTCGTGAAGGACAATGGATCGTATCAAAAGGTCAGGATACGTTTGCACCAATGGGACCATTTTTGGTTACGAAAGACGAAATTGAAAATCCGCATAACCTAAATCTTTCTTTAAAATTAAACGGAATTGAAAAACAGAACTCTAACACACAATTCTTATTGTTCAATATTAACGATTTAATTGAAGATTTAAGCACGGTATTTACTTTGGAAGCTGGTGATATTATTGCAACAGGAACACCGTCTGGTGTCGGTGCTGGAAGAAATCCGCAGGAATGGATGAAAGACGGCGATGTTGTGGAATGTTATGTGGAAAATATTGGAACGCTGACAAATACCGTAAAAGAAATCTAACTGTCATTCCGAACAAAGTGAGGAATCTCATCAATAAAAAAGAGATTCTTCTCTCCATTACATTTCGTTCAGAATGACAAAATTAAAACTGAAAACAAAATGACTAAAAAATATAGAATCGGACAAATAGTTCCATCATCGAATATTACCATGGAAACCGAAATTCCGGCAATATTCAAGGCTCGCGAAACTATTTTACCTGAACGTTTCACCTTTCATTCAAGCAGAATGCGAATGAAAAAAGTGACCAAAGAAGAGTTGGAAGCAATGGACGCCATGAGTTTAAAATGTGCGTTGGAATTGTCTGATGCGCATGTTGATGTTATGGGTTATGCGTGTTTGGTGGCGATTATGAGTATGGGTCGCGGATATCATTGCGTTTCTGAAGTGAATCTACATCAGGAAACAATTGCAAACGGATTTCCTACACCAATTGTAACATCTGCCGGTGCATTAATTAACGGTTTGAATGTTTTGGGTGCAAAAACAGTTTCGATAATTACGCCGTATATGCGTCCGTTAACCGACATGGTAGTTGATTATATTGAACATCAAGGTTTTAAAGTAAAAGAAAGTATTGCTTTGGAAATTCCTGATAATTTAGAAGTTGCCGCTCAAAACCCATTGAATTTACTGGATATTTACAAACAGTTGGATTTAACAGGGGTTGATGTTTTGGTAGCATCTGCCTGTGTGCAAATGCCTTCGTTAGAAGCAATTGATAAAATTGAACAGGAAATTGGTATCCCGGTAACTTCGGCTGCCGTTTGTACCACTTACGAAATGATGAAAAAATTAGGAATTGAAGCCAAATCTACTATTGGTGGAAGTTTGTTAAAAGGGAATTATTAAGATTCCCTTTTATTTTATATCAAATATTGATCAGATTTCTTTTTTTATACAGCTTGTCATTCCGTGCTTGACACGGAATCTCAATCGATAATTATTCTTGTGAGGTGTTGAAACAAGTTCAGCATGACCTGGGACAAATCTTGCGATTTTTAACTCAAAGTAAGTCTAATAAATTCCGTCAGTTCGAGCTTGTCGAGAACTTCTCGATACGCTCCATTTCATTTCGCTACTCGAAGTGACGAACTTTGTAGGTTTAATTTAAATTTATTTTTCCTGGCAATCATCACATAACTTTAATTCGGCATTATCAATAGTCTTTACACTTTCCACAGCATCTGTCATAACGCATTTTTTGTTAGGGCAATGTGGTAACCCAAGATTATGACCAAATTCATGAACTGCGACTTTCTTTAATCTGTCAAAATAAACCGTTTTGTTTTTATGCTTTATTCGAAAAGTGGAAACAATACAGCTTTCTCCGGGACAATATGCCAATCCCATAATTCCCCAATCTTGATATTTGTATTCTGGTTTTTTAATATTTCCTGAATCATCTTTTTTGGTAACAGAAATATCTTTTGATGACAGCCCCAAAATATAGTCAATAGTATCTTTAATCTCTTTTTGTTGAAATTTAATTATGCTATCGGCTCTGTATCTCGGCTATTTTAAATTGATAAAGGCATCTGAATACAATTCCTGATCTTTGGCTATTACAGTTTTTACCCCATAGATTTTTTGTAAAATTGATGTCACAGTATCAATTTCACTCTTTGGCAATCCTTTGTATTGTTTAACCAAAACAGTTGTTTGAGGTGTAACCGATTTTGTTTGTTGACAACTAATAAATAAAAACAAGCCTAAAAAGAAAAAATAAACCTTCATAAACCGCAAATTAATTAAGTAACTGCTTTGCATGCTGCAAAGCGGCATCTGTTATGGTATTGCCCGAAAGCATCTGCGCAATTTCGTAAATACGTTCTTCGGTATTTAATAATTTTATGGTTGAAGTTGTAACTTTGTCGTCATCAGATTTGTTAACTTTAAAATGCTGATTGCCTTTTGATGCTACTTGCGGTAAATGCGTTATGGCAAAAATTTGCATGTAATTGCCCATTTCCTGCATAATTGTTCCCATTTTATCAGCAACATCGCCCGAAACTCCGGTATCAATTTCATCAAAAATAATAGTTGGTAATTTACTTTTTACCGCTAAAATAGATTTTACGGCAAGCATAATTCTGGAAAGTTCCCCACCCGATGCTGTTTTTTTCAACAAACCAAACTGCATTCCTTTATTTCCGGAAAACAACCAATTTACCTCGTCTTTTCCATTGCTTAAAAAAGTATTACTATACGCCAACTGAATATTAAACTGCGCATTTGGCATTCCTAAAGGTTTTATCAGATTTTCAATTTCTGAACTCAAAGCTTTTAAAACTGATGTTCTTTTAGCATGTAATTCTTGTGCCAAAGCATTTAAATCTGCTTCGGTTTTTTGAAGTAATTTTTCAACGGCGTTTATTTCTTCTTCTATAGACTCTACACCGGCAACTTTTTGTGATAAATCGTTCTGAATTTCAAGTAATTCATCAATTGATGAAACATTGTGTTTTTTCTGTAACTGATAAATTGACTGTAGCTTTTGATTAATCAATTCCAATTGTTGTGGATCGGAAACTAGTTGTTGTAATTCAGCCTGCAACTCATCGGAAACATCTTCCAATTCAATAAAACTGCTTTCCAAACGCTGGTACAGATTTTCGTATTTTGTACTGATCTGTGCCAATTTTTGTATTTGTGATTTAACTTCGTACAACTGCTTGGTAATTCCGAATTCTTCGTTTGATAAAATGGCATATCCCTGCTCTAAAAATCCGCCCACTTTTTCAACATTCGCCAATACTTCAAACTGACCTTCCAATTCTTCCTGTTCACCGGTTTTTAAATTAGATTGGATTAATTCATCTAACAAAAATGCATTATAATCTTGTTCTTTCGCGGCTTGCGAAAGCTGTTCCTTTAATAGATTTAACTGTTGCTGGTATTTTTTAAAGCTTTGTAGTTGTTGCTGATAATCTTTGAGTAAATTTCCGTTATCGGCATAAACATCAATTAAATTTAACTGATACTTTTCACTGAAAAGATCTTGGGTTTGATGCTGTGTATGAATATCAATTAAAAAACTACCTAGCTGTTGAAGATTCTGCAAGGTTGTAGGAACATCGTTAATAAAAGCACGCGATTTACCTGTGGGAAGAATTTCTCTTCTTACAATGGTATCATTTTCATAATCTAAATCTAACTCAGAAAATAACGACTGTAACTGATAAGATGTAATATTAAAATGTGCTTCTATTACACATTTTTCTTCCGGATTACGAAGAGTATTTGAATCGGCACGTTTACCTAAAACCAGTCCAAGAGCATCTAATAAAATAGATTTACCCGCGCCGGTTTCTCCCGTAATTATGGTTAGGTTATTAGTGAAATCAATAGCTGTATGCGCAATTAAGGCATAATTTGTAATTGATAAGTGTGTTAACATTTATAGTTGAATTACATTCGGTTCCACTTGGTTCCGTTAATAGAATTGATTCGCGTTAGTGTTTCTATTAATTTTGTGGTATCAAAAGTTGGTCCTGCACCAAAAACTTTTACAATTTCATCGGCTTTAGCATCAAAGAAAATACGTGTTGGCAAAGCGTTTGGTCTTACACTATGAATATTTGCCAACATGTTAATAGCATTTGCAACGCCTGCTTTTCCCTGATCGGCATTGGTTGACATTGTATCTAATCCTTTAATATGATATTCGTAAAGAGCTTCGCGGTAAGGTGAATAATTGTTAGATAATATATCGTTAGATAAAGCATATCTGTTATTTTGATCGCCCATTACCCAACCTTTATCGCCTGTTTGCTGCATCATATTTACAACATTCGATGCTTTTTGATAATTAGCCGTTCCACCATATAAAGAAAAAGAGTCGGCATCTAAACCAATTATTATGTTGGCATAAAAACTTAACAAACCTACTAAATTAGATCCTATAGAGTTTTCTGAATAAACCAGCGGTTCAAATTCAATGTAATTAAAAGCAACATTTTTATCACTGAAGTTAAAAAGCGATGTTCCGTAGGTTGAATTGTAAATAGGACGTGAAGATTGTATTTGAAGTGTTCCGGAGACTGCATTGGAATTAGGATCGTAATCGGTAACAACCAGCATTACGTTGCAATCTATCAATTCATTTCGCTTTACGTTTAAATTGGTAAATTTTGTATTGTTTAAAAAATCGCGCATGCTGTTTTGCAAGGTAGTAAATACTTGCTTGTTTGTTTGCTGAATTCTTTCGGCATTTACCATAACATTGGCGTTTAATTCTTGCGCAAAGCCCGAACATCCAATTAGAAAAACAAAAAACAATACAATTTTATTCAGCATAACTTTTTACAATTTGGTCAATAATATCTTTGGCAACAGCTTCTTTTGACTTTAATTCTTGTGGAAAAACATTAAAATCTTTATCAATAAAGGTAACTTTATTTGTTGGTTTTCCAAAACCTGCACCGTTATCGTTTAACGAATTTAACACAATTAAATCCAAGTTTTTCTTTTTAAGCTTCATTTTAGCATATTCAGTTTCGTTTTCGGTTTCCAATGCAAAACCTACCAAAAACTGATGCGTTTTTACAGCGCCCAATGACGCCAGAATATCCGGATTTTTCTCAAGAACAATGGTAAATTCTTCATCGTTCTTCTTAATTTTCTGATCGGCAACAACTTTAGGTCGATAATCGGCAACTGCTGCTGCCCCAATTACAATATCTGCCGAAGTAAATAATTCGTGACATTGCTGATACATTTGGTTTGCCGTTGTAACATTTACAACTTTAACCTGCAAGTTTGTTGTTTTTAGCGATGTTGGTCCGGTAACAAGAATTACATCGGCACCGCGTTTAGCTGCTTCATTAGCGATATCGAACCCCATTTTTCCGGTTGAATGATTTCCTATAAAACGTACAGGATCTATTGGTTCGTATGTGGGTCCGGCAG
>JBEBXJ010000105.1:0-8046 GCA_040391685.1 Paenimyroides baculatum | reverse complement strand
CGTTTACCATTTTCACCAGAGAAAGCTGCAATGATGTTGTTTCAGTTAGATATGAAAGGAATCGCAGTATCGCGTGGAAGTGCATGTC
This sequence comes from Paenimyroides baculatum, assembly GCA_040391685.1. Taxonomy (GTDB): domain Bacteria; phylum Bacteroidota; class Bacteroidia; order Flavobacteriales; family Flavobacteriaceae; genus Flavobacterium; species Flavobacterium baculatum_A. The sequence goes on along the minus strand of JBEBXJ010000105.1, from coordinate 7,958 downwards.
AATCCGGAAGCCAGAAACCATCACATGTTTTAGCTGAGTTTTTAGATGATACCGAAATTAAAAAACCGAGTTTACGTTTATCATTCGGTCATGAAAATAAAGAAGAAGAAATAGATTATTTAATTGATGTTTTAAAAGGAATATAATAAAAAAGCTTGAGAATTTTCTCAAGCTTTTTTATTTATTTTGGTAACACAAGTTCCGGTAACTCTTAAATTTAATTACAAAGTAAGCTTAATTCATTTACATATTACACAAAATACCCCAAAGCAATTCCTACGATTATTGCTAATAGTTTGGCTAAATTAAATTTGTGACCTTCGCTGCTTTCAAAAATTATGGTTGACGAAATATGAAACAATATTCCGATCACAAATGCAGAAATAGGCACATAATAATCAATTAAAAAAGATAGGTTTGCAGATAAATAGGTTCCTAACGGAGTCATTAATGCAAATACGATCATAAACAAAAAAACAAATTTTTTGTTTAACTGAGCCTGTAAAAAAAACAAGGTTAAAATTATGGCAATGGGGAAGTGGTGTATGGCAATTGCCCAAGCCAAATGTGTGTGCTGGCTTACAGGCATTCCTTCAAATAATGCATGCAAACACAAGCTGCCAAACAAAAGCCAAGGTAACGAAGTCATTTTTTCGTGTACATGAACGTGACCGTGTTCTGCTCCTTTAGAAAAATATTCTAATATAATTTGAAAAACAATACCCAACATAATAAATAACCCGATTTCTTTCATAGCATCGTGGTCGTGATTGTGCTGGTTTGTTGAATTGTTTATTTGAATATGATTGTGATGATCGTGGTCGTTGTGCTCATGAGTATGATATTCATGATTATGGTGTGTATCAACGATTGTTGTTTCTATATGATTTCCTTCAATAACATAGGCATAAACTTCTGGCAACAAATGCGAAACAGTCATTGTTAACAAAAAAGAACCACTAAACGCTAACAACAATTTTATGGTTTTCTTTTTAGCCGGCTTTAAAATTATTGCTAAAAAGTATCCTAAAATAACTGCTATAAACGGTAATAAATATGTTTCCATTATTTAAAAATCATTATTAAACGATCCGATTCATTCTTATAAAACTTATGCAGTTTGTAATCGCCAAAAATATCTAACAGAAAAATGCCGGCTTGTTCCATTAGTTCTTCAAAATCTTCTAATGTTAATGCTTTTACTTTTTCTGTAAAATCAAAATGTTCGCCTTCAAAATCAAAAACAATGTTTTTTAAAATATAACCATTTTCTATCCAGCGTTTAATATTAAAAACAATACCCTCTACTTCTTTTATTTCTTCTGCAACCAGGCTTTCGGTAACTTTCTGCACATTCATAAAATCAAGCACGGCAAAACCATAGTCATTTAAGCTGTTTTTAATTGCTTTTAGAGCCGTTAAATTGTCTTCGTTATTTTCAAAATATCCAAAGCTTGTAAAAAAATTAAAAATGGCATCAAATTTTTCATTGAAAGGTTCGCGCATATCCTTCACTTCAAAATGCAACTTTTCGTTTTCAAACTGTTTCGCAAAAGCGATACTGTTTTCAGACAAATCGGCACCAACTACATCATATCCCAACTTATTCAGATAAACCGAGTGGCGTCCGCGTCCGCAAGCCAAATCCAGTACTTTTGCATTTTCCGGTAAATTCAGATATTCGGTAATATTGTCAATAAACAACTGTGCTTCGGCATAGTCGCGGTCTTTATATAAAATATGATAAAAAGGGGTATCAAACCAATTATTACTGTACGTTTTTTTAGATTCTTGCATTTTAGAAATTTTGTAAACGCAAAAATACGCTATTTTTGTAGAATTAAATAAATTTATCGTTCCCGAAGGAAAGGAATTGAATATGGAAAACTTTAAAATGGTAGCTAAAACTTTCTTTGGTTTTGAAGAGATTTTAGCAAACGAACTTATAAAAATTGGTGCGCAACGTGTAGAGCAAGGCACCCGAATGGTTAGTTTTTATGGCGACAAAGGCTTTATGTACAAAGCAAATCTTGCATTGCGAACTGCCTTAAAAATTTTAAAACCTATAAAAACATTTAAGGTTTTCAACGAAACCAGTCTTTATAACGGTATGCAGAGTATCGATTGGACCGAGTTTTTAAACTTACATCAGTCATTTTTAATTGATGCTACTATTTTTTCCGATCATTTTAACCATTCGCAGTTCGTGGCTTTAAAAAGTAAAGATGCTATTGTAGATCAGTTTAAAAAGAAATTTGATGACCGGCCAAATATTGATAAAGATCACCCCGATTTACGTATAAATATACATATTCAGCAAGATTTATGTACAGTTTCGCTGGATACCTCGGGTACTTCGCTGCATCATCGCGGCTATAGAACTGCAACGAACATTGCTCCGATCAACGAAGTGCTGGCTGCCGGAATTTTAATTTTAAGCGATTGGAAAGGTCAGTCTAATTTTTTAGATCCAATGTGTGGTTCGGGAACATTTTTAATTGAAGCTGCCATGATTGCATGCAATATTCCGCCAAATATCAACCGAAAAGAGTTTGCGTTTGAAAAATGGAAAGATTGGGATGCCGATTTGTTCGAAAAGGTAGAAGAATCTCTGTTGAAAAAAATAACCGATTTTCATTACGATATTTTTGGTTACGACAAGGCTCCATCGGCTGTTGCAAAAGCTAAAGATAATGCCCGAAATGCTAATTTAGACGAGTACATAAAAATTGAGCAGCGCAACTTTTTTGAAACCGAAAAAGAAGTTCAAGGTCCGTTACACATGGTTTTTAACCCACCTTACGGCGAGCGTTTAGATATTGATTTAGAACGTTTTTATCGTGAAATTGGTGATACGCTAAAGCAAAGTTATCCAGGAACAAATTCGTGGTTTATAACAGGAAATATTGAAGCCTTGAAGTTTGTTGGTTTAAAACCATCGCGAAAAATTAAATTGTTTAATGGTAATTTAGAAGCTCGTTTAGTTAAATATGTAATGTACGAAGGCAGTAAAAGAACCAAATTTCAAAACAGAACAAACAATGAATAAACAAACCAAAATATTACTGATCCAGTTTCTGTGCTTTGCGATCATATTTTTAACAACACGTTTTATAATTGTTCACTTTGCATTGCTTAGCGGATTGTGGATACCTGTTGTAAGCGGCGTTGCTGCAGTTTTATTAGCACCACAGTTTAAAATTTTTAAGATAGATGGTAAAGATACTGTATATGTAGCTTGGCTTTTCGGGAAAAAAGGTAAGCCTGTAGATTGGTTATAGCATAAAACCCGCTAAAAGTAAAATTTGCAACACAAAAAGTTCAGAAGTTTTTTCTTACTTTCTTGTTCGTTAATGAAGATAAAATTTTATAAAACGACTTATTTTTCTTATTTTTACCAAAATCCACATATTTAAAGATATAGAGAAAGGACTAAACTACACATAATATGCTTTTACCGATTATTTTAACCTTTTTGTTGGCTTTTGTAATGTTGTTTTTTAAACCGCAAAAGTTTTCAAGGTTCTTTAAATTTCTATGTGTTGTTCCGCTTTTACTGTTTTTATATTTTTTAGGATATCTTCCTGTAATTTATCAAAGTACAAAAATTGTTCTCTTTAAAAACGAATGGATTCCTTCTTTGGGAATTTCGCTCGATTTTAAGATAGACGGTCTTTCAATGCTTTTTGCCCTGATGATTACGGGCATTGGTACGTTGATTTATCTGTATGCGGCAGAATATTTAAAGCGAAACGATAACATTCATCGTTTTTATTGTTTCCTCACCTTATTTATGGGGGCAATGCTTGGTGTGGTGCTGTCAGACAATCTTATTACACTATTTGTATTTTGGGAGCTTACCAGTATCAGCTCGTTTTTTCTTATTGGTTTTAACACAAATCAGGAAGCTTCTCGTAAAAGTGCACTTTGGGCATTGTCTATAACGGGTTTAGGCGGCTTTTTAATGTTGGCATCTTTTGTCTTGATAGGCATGGTATCGGGAACCTATTCGGTGAATGACCTTCTTGCGTATCCGGATGTATTGCTGAACAGCGAATATTACTACATTATTATATTTTTATTATTTGCAGGTGCTTTTACAAAATCGGCACAGTTTCCTTTTCATTTCTGGCTTCCCGGAGCCATGAAAGCACCCACGCCAGTATCTGCCTATCTGCACTCGGCAACCATGGTAAAAGCAGGAATTTATATTCTGGCAAGATTTACACCTATTTTAGGTGGCGATGAAGTTTGGAATTACACGCTTATGATTGTGGGCGGTATTACAATGGTCATGGGGGCAGTATTAAGTGTTTTTCATAAAGATATGAAAGGTTTACTGGCTTATTCAACCATTTCTGCATTGGGAATGATTGTGTTTTTGTTGGGAATAGGTACCGAAACCGCTATTTATGCGGCATGTACATTTGTTTTAGTACACGCGCTTTACAAAGCCACGCTGTTTTTGATAACTGGAATTATTGACCATGCAACCCATACCAGAGATTTGTCGGTTTTAAAAGGATTGCGCAAAATAATGCCTGTAATTGCGGCTGCGGGTTTTATTGCTGCACTGTCAAGTGCCGGAATTCCACTTACGTTTGGTTTTTTAAGTAAAGAGCTTATTTATGGAGTCACCAATGATGGTATCTGGACAACTGAATCTATTTATGTGCTCACAGGAATAGCGCTACTTACAAATATTTTTCTTACTTCTTCAGGATTTTTAGCAGGGATACGTCCGTTTTTTGGAAAACTACCACGAGAATTCGAAAAAATAAAAAAGCCTAACATCTTTCTGTGGTTTCCGCCAGTTCTTTTAAGTGCATTTACATTATTATTCGGTATCGTTCCGTCAATAGCAGATCAAAGCATCATTCACGCTGCTTCAAGGGCTGTTTTAGGAACTTCAACCCAAATGTATTTATCTTTATGGCATGGTTTCAACATTGTGCTGTTATTAAGTATAATCACGATTGTGCTTGGTGTTTTACTTTATTTCTTCATAAAACCATCAAACAAAAACGAAGGTCGATTGAAAGGATTAGATGATTTCTCACCACAAACGATCCTTACAAATATGGCATTGGGTATTCGTTGGTTTGCCTTTAAGTACACACGTTTTTTTCATAATGGCTATTTAAGGGTGTACATTATGTTCATTGTAGTATTTTTTATTGGTATTATTGGATACAAATTGTTTGCCGACGTGCCTCTTCGTGTGAATACCGACGATTTATCGGAGTTTAGGATTTACGAATTTTTGGTTTTTGTAATTACGATCATTGCCATTTATTTTATAACAAATACTACTTCAAGACTAACATCTATTGCAGCTTTGGGCGTAATCGGATATTCGATCTGTTTGATTTTTGTTTTTTATGGTGCACCCGATTTGGCAATGACCCAATTTGCCATTGATACGTTAACGGTGGTATTATTTGTGCTGGTATTGTTTAAACTACCACCTTTCTTAAAATTTACCAATCGGAAAATACAGTTCAGGGACGGGGTTATTTCAATAAGTTTCGGAATACTTATATCGCTTATTACCTTGCAGGCATTGGTTTCACCGGCAGATAAAAGCGTAAGTAAGTTTTATGCAGACAATGCTTATGTATTGGCTAAAGGTAAAAACGTGGTAAATGTTATTTTGGTTGATTATAGAGGATTTGATACAATGATTGAAACAATTGTACTTTCTATAGCAGCAATTGGGGTTTATAGTATTTTAAAATATAAGACAAAAGATGGAGAAAAATCGGAATAACGAAAGATTAGATACAACCATTTTAAGGACATCTACCAATTATTTGTTGCCTTTGCTGATTTTGTTTTCAATATTTTTATTGATCCGCGGACATTATCTACCAGGTGGCGGGTTTGTTGGTGGTTTGGTAGCATCAATTGCTTTTGTACTTCATTCGTTTGCATACAGTCCCGTTCAAACATTAAAAATGTTTAGTGTACAACCTTTTTTCCTGATTCCTACAGGATTAATGATTTGTTTCTTAAGTGGATTACTGCCAACTTTATTAGGACACCCGTTTATGAGTGTTGTGTGGTTTGCCGATTCAGTAGTGGCAATAGGTGCTTTTGGTTCTGCTTTACTGTTTGATATAGGAGTTTACATGATTGTAATAGGCGTAGTATTAACAATATTGTTCACAATTTCAGAAAAATCTTAAAATGGAATTACTATTAGTTATTTTAGTAGGTGCTTTTTATTCTGCCGGAATTTATATGATGTTCCGCCGAAGCATGGTAAAACTGTTGCTGGGTTTACTGCTGCTAGGCAACGGGGCAAACATTCTTATTTTTTTAATAGGTGGAATAACCAAAGGAAAAGCTCCTATTATTAAACCCGAAAACAGTGAATTTTTAGATGTTTACGCAGATCCTGTGCCACAGGCTTTGATACTTACCGCAATTGTTATAAGTTTTGCTTTAACGGCATTTGCAATTGTTTTATTGAAAAGGGTATATTCTACAACAGGATCAGACGATCTGGATTCATTAAATATTCAAGATTTAGATATATGACAACAAACTTTATATTGGCGCCGATACTAATGCACATGTTTACCGCTATTCTTTTATTATTCTTTTGGCAAAAGGTTTTTGTACAAAAGGTGATAAGTATTGTGGGTAACAGTATTGCATTTATATTATGCCTGCGTTTGTTTGAATTAACTTTGTCACGAGGACATCTTACTTTACAGTTGGGGGGGTGGCAAGCTCCTTTTGGCATCACTTTTATATCAGACACATTAAGCGCCATCATGGTACTTTTAACGGCTTTGGTGTCTTTGGCTGTTGGTATTTACTCAACATCAAGCTTAAATGTAAGCAGAATTAAATACGGATACTTCTTTCTGTTTCACTTTTTGGTAATGGGTCTTTTGGGCGCATTTTTAACAGGTGACATTTTTAATCTTTATGTATGGTTTGAGGTTGTTATTATATCTTCTTTTATTTTATTAACCGTTGGTGGTAAAAAAATGCAAATGGAAGGTGCCATAAAATATGTAACAATGAACATGCTGGCATCGGTTATTTTTCTTACAGCCATTGGTATTTTATACGGAATTACCGGAACCTTAAATATGGCAGATTTAGCGGTTAAAGTTGCACAAGTAGAAAATAGGGGACTGGTTACAGTAACTTCATTATTGTTCTTTGTTGGATTCGGGATTAAATCTGCTGTTTTTCCTTTGTATTTCTGGCTGCCTTCTGCGTATCATACGCCGCCGTCGGCAATCGCCGCAATATTTGGAGGATTGCTTACGAAAATGGGTATTTATGCTATGTTGCGAGTATTTACCGTGATTTTTCAGCCCGATAATTTTACTTTGATCCTCTTTTCTGTTATTGCTGTTCTTACGTTAATTACCGGAGCTTTGGGGACAATCAACAAAAGAAGCATTAGACGTATTTTGTCTTATTTAATTATATGTCACATAGGTTATTTAATAGCTGGCTTAAGCTTAAATACAGAACTGGCATTTGTTGCCCTTGTTTTTTACCTTATTCATGATGTGATTGTAAAAAGCAATGTGTTCATGATTTCGGGAGTAATTTTAAAGATGCGCGAAACCGTAGATATTACCCGTTTAGGAAGTTTGTTAAAAGATTACCCTAAATTTTCATTTGTAGTAGCATTAGTGTTTTTTTCATTGATAGGAATTCCTCCTTTATCAGGTTTTTGGTCTAAAATTTTGCTTTTTCAGGAAACCTTAAAACAAGAAAATTATATTTTGTTAGCAGGATTAATCATTGCCAGTTTTGTTACACTATTTGTTATTGTGCGTATTTGGTCTGAAGCCTTTTGGAAAGAATCTCCCAAACCCATTACCGAAGAAATTGATCATTTTGCAACCTTTCCACTTTCGGGAAAAATCGCTTTAATTGCTCCAATAGTCGGCTTGGCAGTCGTTTCTTTATACATAGGCTTAAAT
>JBEBXJ010000104.1:0-8058 GCA_040391685.1 Paenimyroides baculatum | reverse complement strand
GAGAATTTATCGAGAAAAATGCAGTTTATGCAAAAATTGATGCTTAAAAATACTTGAAAAACCGACAATTTGTCGGTTTTTTATTTGCAACAATTGTTAACAAATACCTAAAAAGATGTTCAAATAAACATCTTTTTTTATTGTTAAATCTTTTGTGAAGTTATATATTTGTCCGTTTTATATACTTTTTTGGTTTTCTTAACACAAAAAAGAATCAAACAAAATCATTTAAAAACTATTAATTTTTTAAAAATGCAGAATAAGGGACTCGTTAAGTTTATTGCGATTGTTTTTGCGTTGGTAAGTATTTACCAATTGTCCTTTACGTTTGTTACGAATCATTACGAGAGTAAGGCAAAAGAATTTGCCAATGGTGATTTAACCAAAGAAGCTCGTTTTTTAGATTCTATTGCAAACGAAAAGGTTTATTTAGGTCAAACTTTTGCTGAAGTGCGTTCAAAGCAAATTCAAAAAGGTTTAGATTTAGAAGGTGGTGTCAATGTGATGCTTCAAATTTCTGTAAAAGACATTTTAAAAGGATTGTCTAACAATTCAAAGAATGCAGTTTTCAATCAGGCTTTATCAGAAGCAGAAAAAAACCGAGACGGAAATCAAACATTCTTAGAATCGTTCTATGAATCTTTCGATAAAATTTCGGCTGGAAAAGTGAAGTTGGCTTCATCAGAAATTTTTGCAAACAGAAATTTACAAGAGATCAACACTTCAATGAGCGATGCTCAGGTTAAAACAATTCTAAACAGAAAAGTAAAAGAATCAATAGAAAGTGCCTACAAAGTAATTGGCGAGCGTATTGACCAATTTGGTGTTGTTTCGCCTACCATTCAAATGGTTGGAGAATCAGGTAGAATTTTAGTTGAATTGCCTGGTGCAAAAGATATCGATCGTATTAAAAACCTTTTACAGTCAACAGCACAGTTAGAGTTCTGGGAAACGTATAAAGGTGACGAAGTTGGTGCATTTTTAATGGCTGCAAACAACGTTTTAAAAGATAAGCCAGCAACAACAGCAAATGACACTGTTACTAATGCAGCACCTAAAAATGACGTTGATAAATTATTAACAGGTGTTTCTAAAGATACTACAGCAGCAGCTACACAAGATTTAGGTCCTATTGTATCTTTAATTCAGGCTCCGGGTTACCAAGGTTCACCTATTATTGCATTTTTTGCAACAAAAGATACTGCACAGGTTAATACCTATTTAAAAGATCCGCAAGTAAGAGGATTATTAAGTGGTGAATTACGTCATGTAAAATTTGCATGGGGAAAACCTAAAAAGAATTCTAATATTGTTGAATTATATGCCTTAAAAGGTAATTCACAAAATATAGCACCGTTATCTGGTGCAGTTGTTACAGAAGCTCGTGACGATTATGATCAGGTTACCGGTAAACCGGTTGTTTCTATGCAGATGAATGCAAACGGAGCAAAAATCTGGGAAGATTTAACAGGTAAAGCATACTCACAACAATCAAATATTGCGATTGTTTTAGACAATGTGGTGTATTCTGCACCGGGTGTAACTACTGGTCCAATTGCTGGGGGAAGTTCAAGTATCTCCGGAGATTTTACCGTTCAGGAGACAAAAGATTTAGCCAATATTTTAAAAGCAGGTAAATTACCGGCTTCTGCAGATATCGTTTCATCAGAAATTGTTGGTCCGTCATTAGGTCAGGCTGCTATCGATGCTGGTATCATGTCATCATTGGTAGGTATGTTTATTATTGCTGCGTGGATGGTATTCTTCTACGGAAAAGCAGGTTGGTTCGCAAATATTGCATTGGTAGTAAACTTATTGTTCTTATTTGCTGTCTTTACTGCTTTTGGGTTTGTATTAACCTTACCGGGGATTGCAGGTATCGTTTTAACGATAGGTACGGCAGTAGATACAAACATTCTTATATATGAAAGGGCAAAGGAATCACTACGGGAAGGGCATAGTCCTAAAGAAGCGATAAAACATGCATTTTCTTGGGACGGGGCAATGTCTGCAATTGTAGATGCTAACGTTACTACTGCTTTAACAGGTATCGTATTAGTTATTTTTGGTTCAGGACCTATTAGAGGGTTTGCTGTAACTTTATTAATTGGTATCGTAACATCATTATTTACTGCAATTGTTATCACTAGAATTTTGGTTGATTTAGCTGCGGCTAAAGATTCAAAATTAGCATTCAGTACTAAAATTACGCGCAATTGGTTTACCAACATGAATTTCGATTTCATAGGTAAAAAGAAAATCGCTTATATTTTTACATCAATTACAATGCTTGCGTGTTTGGCTACTTTGTTTATAAACGGATTAAATTACGGAACAGATTTTACCGGTGGTAGAACATTCCAGGTACAATTTGATAATAAAGTAGATGCATCATCTGTTTCAAATAAATTGTCGAAAGAATTTGATAGTAATGTAGAAGCTAAAATTTTTGGTAAAGAAGATAAATTAAAAATCACTACAAAATACCGTGTTGAAGAAGACGGTATAAAAGTTGATCAAGAAGTAAACCAAGTATTGTACAATAATTTAAAGCCATACTTTAAAACACCTTTAAGTTATGAAGAGTTTGTAAATCCGGGTAAAAGTGGATTGGGAATTGTTCAGGCGTCTAAAGTTGGTCCAACGGTTGCAAAAGACGTTAAAACCGATGCTTATTGGGCAGTAGGTGGAGCCTTGTTAATTGTATTTGTTTACCTGGCAATTTCGTTCCGTAGATGGCAGTATTCGTTAGGAGCTGTTGCAGCCGTAGCACACGATGCATTGTTTGTATTAGGAGTTTACTCTTTCTTCTATAAATTTGCACCATTTAATATGGAAGTAGATCAGTCATTAGTTGCAGCATTGCTAACCGTAATTGGTTATTCGTTGAATGATACTGTAATTGTTTTTGATCGTGTACGTGAATATATTAAAGGTGATGCCGAAGGTTCTTTTGAAGAGGTGGTAAATAAATCTATCAATACAACTTTATCAAGAACGTTCAATACATCGGCAACGGTAATTGTGGTACTGTTAATCATGTTTATTTTTGGTGGTGAATCAATCCGTGGATTTGTATTTGCAATGCTTTTAGGTATTGGTGTTGGTACATATTCATCATTATTTATTTCAACTCCAATTTTAGTTGATACCATTAAAGGATCGGCAGAGCGTGAGCGTGCAGCTGCTTTATTAAATAAAACAGAAGGTTTAGAGGAAAAAGAATAATCTCTCAATCTTCTATAATAATTTAAAAGGTCATTCCACGGAGTGACCTTTTATTTTTAACAATACAACAAAAAAACAGCCTTAATGAGTGATAAATTTATATAAAATTAGTTTTTTAGCGATTGATTGCGTAATTTCGTAAATTATTACATTTTGTTTCAAACAGTTTCTATATATTATGAATCAGGCAACTACAAAGGAAGCTTTAACTTTTGAAGACTTTAAAAAAGAGGTTTTAAACGATTATACAACAGCACGTATTTCTCGTGAATGCAGTTTGTTGGGTCGTAAAGAGGTTTTAACCGGAAAAGCAAAATTTGGTATTTTTGGCGACGGAAAAGAAGTTCCGCAGCTGGCAATGGCAAAAGCTTTTAAAAACGGAGACTTCCGTTCGGGTTACTATCGCGATCAAACCTTTATGATGGCTATTGGTGCATTAAATATCCAGCAGTTTTTTGCAGGATTATATGGGCATGCCGATATCACTCAAGATCCAATGTCTGGCGGTCGTCAAATGGGCGGACATTTTGCTACGCACAGTTTAGACGAAAACGGAGAGTGGAAAAACCTTACACAGCAAAAAAATTCAAGTTCAGATATTTCTCCTACAGCGGGGCAAATGCCACGTTTATTAGGTTTGGCACAAGCATCAAAAATTTATCGTGAATTTCCAAATGCAGATAAAAATCAAAAATTTTCTGTAAACGGAAACGAAGTTGCTTGGGGAACAATAGGTAACGCATCAACTTCTGAAGGGCTGTTTTTTGAAACCATAAATGCAGCAGGTGTTTTACAGGTACCAATGGTTATGAGTGTTTGGGATGATATGTACGGAATTTCGGTTCACGCACGTCACCAAACAACAAAAGAAAGTATTTCTGAAATTTTAAAAGGTTTCCAGAAAGAAGAAGATACCAATGGGTACGAAATTTTAACTGTTCTTGGTTGGGATTATCCTGCTTTGGTTGATACCTATGCAAAGGCAGCGCAAATTGCACGAACTAACCACGTGCCGGTTTTAATTCATGTGAAAGAATTAACTCAACCACAAGGACATTCAACTTCTGGTTCGCACGAGCGTTACAAATCTGCTGATCGTTTACAGTGGGAAGGCGATTTTGACTGTTTGGTTAAAATGCGTTCGTGGATGATTGACAACAACATTGCAACAAGCGAAGAATTAGACACGTTAGACGCGGAATTAAAGAAAGATGTCTTAGCCGGTAAAAAAGCTGCTTGGGAAGCTTATTTGAATCCTATTAAAAACGAAAGAGCTGTTTTAACTGAAGTTTTAAATTCGGTAGCATCATCATCGGCAAATAAAGTGTTTATCGAAAAAATGATTGCCGATTTAAACAGCATTAAAGAACCGATCCGTAAAGATAACTTAACTACAGCACGTAAAATTCTGCGTATGGTTATTGGCGAAGCTGGTCAGGAAAAACTGTCTACCTGGATTCAAAATTATATCAATGAAATCCAACCAAAATTCAGTTCGCATTTAATGTCGCAATCATCAAGCAAGACAGAAAATGTAGCAGAAGTATTACCTGTTTACGATGAAAATTCAGAAATGGTTGATGCACGTTTAATCATTCGTAATAATTTTGATAAAATATTCGAAACATATCCCGAAACATTAATCTTCGGTGAGGATTCTGGTAACATTGGTGATGTAAACCAAGGATTGGAAGGTTTGCAGGAAAAGTACGGCGAAGCAAGAGTTTCCGATGCAGGTATTCGTGAAGCCAGTATTTTAGGTCAGGGTATTGGTATGGCAATGCGTGGTTTACGCCCAATTGCAGAAATTCAGTACTTAGATTACTTATTGTACGCTTTACAAATTATGAGCGACGATTTGGCAACTGTTCAATATAGAACTGCCGGTAAACAAAAAGCACCACTAATAGTTCGTACCCGTGGACACCGATTGGAAGGTATTTGGCATTCAGGATCGCCAATGGGAATGATTATTAATGCCGTTCGCGGTATGCACGTTTTGGTTCCGCGAAGCATGACAAAAGCTGCGGGTTTTTACAACACCCTTTTAAAAGGCGATGAACCTGCTTTGGTGATTGAATGTTTGAACGGATACCGTTTAAAAGAGAAAATGCCTAACAATATTGGCGAATTTACAACACCAATTGGGGTTGTAGAAACAATAAAAGAAGGAACCGATTTAACCATTGTGTCTTACGGATCTACCTTAAGAATTGTAGAACAGGCTGCAAAAGAATTATTGGAAATTGGTATTGATATAGAAATTATTGATGCTCAATCTTTATTACCTTTCGATAGAAATCATGATTGTGTTAAATCGCTTCAAAAAACAAACCGTTTGTTGGTGGTAGATGAAGATGTTCCCGGAGGAGCATCCGCTTATATCTTGCAACAAATTGTAGATGTTCAGGAGGGATATAGATATTTAGATAGTAAACCCGAAACATTAGCAGCGAAGCCGCACAGACCGTCTTATGGAACAGATGGCGATTATTTCTCTAAACCGTCTGTTGAAGATGTTTTTGAAAAAGTATATGCTATTATGGGCGAGGCAAATCCAAAAAAATATCCAGGTTTATATTAAAACAATTAAAAAGCATCTTACTATTAGGTGCTTTTTTTTATATTTGATAAATATTAATTATAATGAAATACAATCCGTTTAAAATTATTATCTGGGTGCTGTTTTTGGTTTTTGTACTGCTAAACAGCATACGTTTATTTATTTACGGTTTTGTAATTAGCTTTATCATAGTAATTATTGATCGCGCTTTTTTTGGAACACGAAAAAGATCTGATACACAGTTTTTAAATCTGTTTTTTACTTTCACATTACTATTTACAATATGCTATACTTTTTCGCCGTTCTTTAGATCTATTGAATTTAAAATTTCGCATCCGCGTTGGCAAAAGCTTGAAATTGTATCTATAGAAAAAGGTTCAACCAAAAAAGTTTCTACACCGTTTAATTTTTTAGAGAAAGCATATACACCTGTATCGGTAAATTATATTGATGAGAATAATGTGCTTCAAACAAAAAATGAGGAAATAAAACATTATGCCATTTTAAGTTTTGAACCTTTATTCAGTAAAAAAATTATAGAAAAAGAATTGGATTATATCCATAACCGCAGTTTAAATAAATTAATTGATAATAAAGCAATTAACCTGTATCAGCATCCTTTAAAAGATAAAATGAAAATGTTTAAAGGTAACGATGCTTTTGCTTTACGCCATTCCGTTGGCTTTCAGATTGCTTTATTGTTAACCTATATGCTGTTTGTGGGGTTAACTGTTTACTGTATATATCATTTTAAAAAATTATACGCTGCGGTAAACTCAAACAATATAAAAGAGCAAAAAACAGCTTATATAATAATCCTTATTTTATTATACACTTATTTAGTTGTAGGAATAACAGTTTTACATTATTTAAAATTTTAATTATTGCAACCTAATTAAATAAAATACATTACATTAAAAAAATCACTAACTTTGCACCGTTAAAAAAACAAATAAAATGGTTAAAGATTTATTTGAAAGAATTCACGATAATAAAGGTCCGTTAGGAAAATGGGCTTCACAAGCAGAAGGTTATTTTGTATTTCCTAAATTAGAAGGGAAATTAGGACCAAGAATGCAATTTCAAGGGAAAGAAGTTTTAAACTGGTCGCTTAACGACTATTTAGGTTTGGCAACACACCCTGAAGTAATGAAAGCCGATGCAGATGCGGCGGCAGAATATGGTGCAGCTTACCCAATGGGTGCACGTATGATGTCTGGTCATACCGACTGGCACGAAAAATTACAAGACGAATTAGCTGCTTTTGTACAAAAAGAAGCTGCTTATTTGTTGAACTTTGGTTACCAGGGAATGGTTTCTACGATTGATGCTCTGGTTACTAAAAACGATGTAATTGTTTACGATGTAGATTCGCATGCCTGTATTATTGACGGTGTTCGTTTACACATGGGTAAACGTTTTACTTACAAACACAACGATGTTGAATCTTTAGAAAAGAACTTACAGCGTGCAACCAAAATGGCAGCAGAACAAAACGGAGGTATTTTGGTAATTACTGAAGGTGTTTTCGGAATGCGTGGTCAGCAAGGTAAAATAAAAGAAATTGTTGCTTTAAAAGAAAAATACAATTTCCGTTTATTGGTTGATGATGCACATGGTTTTGGAACGTTAGGAAAAACAGGAGCAGGAGCAGGAGAGGAACAACAATGCCAAGACGGTATCGATGTGTATTTTTCTACATTTGCTAAATCTATGGCATCTATCGGGGCTTTCATTGCAGCAGATAAAGACATTATCGATTACTTAAAATACAATTTACGTTCGCAGATGTTTGCAAAAGCATTGCCAATGATTTTGGTAAAAGGCGCTTTAAAACGTTTAGAGTTATTAAGAAATCATCCGGAATTAAAAGATAAGCTGTGGGAAAACGTAAACCGTTTACAAAATGGCTTAAAAGACCGTGGGTTTAACATTGGTGATACAAATACATGCGTAACTCCGGTTTATTTAGAAGGATCCATTCCTGAAGCTATGATTATGGTAAACGATTTACGTGAAAATTACGGAATCTTCTTATCTATTGTGGTTTATCCGGTTATTCCAAAAGGAATCATTTTGTTACGCGTAATACCAACATCGTCACATACTTTTGAAGATATCGACCAAACGCTGTCTGCATTTGAAGCAATTCGCGGAAAATTAGTAGATGGAACTTATAAAAAGATTGCTGCCGAAACTACGGTTGATATGGAAGCGTAATATTTACGAATAATATTATATATATAATAAATGCCCGATAATTATCG
>JBEBXJ010000103.1:0-8071 GCA_040391685.1 Paenimyroides baculatum | reverse complement strand
CTTCGCGGATAATTCCAAATTTCATATATCTTTACTTTTAGGATTAGCGAATATAGGGAAAAATAAGGAAACAAAAAAAGATGTTCCATTTGAACATCTTTAATCACAACTTACACTTTGGTAAATTTTCTCTTCTTCTTTTATCTTATCATCGCAGTTTCCGTCTAAACTACCAATATATCTTAATTGTGGTTGTTCTTCAGTACCTATGTTTTCAAAAACCTCACAATGACAAGTGTCAGATGATTCGCAACTTGCTAAAAAAGCAATACCCAATATCGTTAATATTTTTTTCATGATTTTTTGTTTTAATGTTTACTATAATAAATCAAAAATTACACCAAATTTTTAAATTCTTGTTTTAATCTGTTTTTAGCCAGATCGGTCACTGAATTCATTTCTTTATTTTGCAAAAGATTTCTTTGCAAATCGGCAGCGTCAATAATGTCTTCTTTTAAACTGGTTTTTAAAATTCGCTGAATAATTGTTTGTTTTGCTGTAGCAATTAGCGCCCACGCTTCTTCTGAAACATACAATTGTTGCGAAATATTAAAATCGTATTCTTGTTCGATATTCTGAATTAAAAACGAAGCATAATCTTGCTTTAAAGTTGATATGGGTTCAACACGAACAACCAATTTCTGCAGATCAATACGTTCCATTAATATAATCAAACGTTCGTAAGCCTGTACAATTTGCGGAGTAGATTTCCGTAAAACTTCCTGAACCTGCGGTATGCTCTTAGTTTGCTGCATACGATCTTTCAACAATTTACGTACTTCTCTTTCTTGTGTAATTGATTTTCTGTTAAAAATATAAAACAACAATACTATAACAACTAAACCTAATAATATAAGTAACGACTCTTTCCAGTCTACCGTAAAATTTGAAAACATTATATCACTTTTAAAAAACAAATATAAACCTAAAATAATATTATTTGCTACTTATTTTTAGTAGTAGTAACTTTGTTTTTTTCTGAAAATAAATCTATGCAAAATTATATCGATCAATTAAACGATGCGCAACGTGAGCCTGTTTTACAAAAAAACGGACCAATGATCATCATTGCAGGTGCCGGTTCTGGTAAAACACGCGTTTTAACCTTACGTATTGCTTATTTGATGCATCTTGGGGTAGATGCGTTTAACATCTTGTCGTTAACTTTTACCAATAAGGCAGCGCGCGAAATGAAAGAACGTATCTCGAAAATTGTTGGATCTGCTGAAGCTAAAAATTTATGGATGGGAACTTTTCACTCGGTTTTTGCAAGAATTCTTCGTGCCGAATCAAGCAAATTAGGTTATCCGTCCAACTTTACCATTTACGATTCTCAGGATTCGCAGCGGTTAATCGGGCAGATTATTAAAGAAATGCAGTTAGATAAGGATATTTACAAGCCTAAAGATGTTTTGGGCAGAATATCTAACTACAAAAATAATATGATTACCGTAAAGGCATATTTTAATAATCCGGAGTTGATGGAAGCCGATGCCATGGCAAAAAAACCTCGTGTCGGTGATTTGTATCAGGCTTATGTAGAAAGATGTTTTAAAGCCGGCGCAATGGATTTTGACGATTTATTGTTGAAAACAAACGAATTGCTGATTCGTTTTCCGGAAGTTTTATTGAAATATCAAGATCGCTTCAGATATATTATGGTTGATGAGTATCAGGATACCAATCACTCGCAATATTTAATTGTAAAGGCATTGGCAGATCGTTTTCAGAATATTTGTGTAGTGGGCGATGATGCACAGTCAATTTACGCGTTTCGTGGTGCCAATATCAATAATATTTTCAATTTTCAGAAAGATTTTGATGATGTTAAGGTGTATCGTTTGGAACAGAATTATCGTTCATCAAAAAATATTGTAGAAGCCGCAAATACCATCATCGACAAAAACAAAACAAAGCTTGATAAAGTAGTGTGGACAGCAAATGATGACGGAGCCAAAATAAAAATCCACCGATCAATTACCGATGCAGAAGAAGGCAGATTTGTAGCTTCGACCATTTTTGAAGAAAAGATGACACATCAAATGAAAAATGGCGATTTTGCTATTTTGTACAGAACCAATGCGCAATCGCGTGCTATGGAAGATGCTTTGCGTAAAAAAGACATTCCGTACCGTATTTATGGCGGATTATCATTTTATCAGCGGAAAGAAATTAAAGATGTGTTGGGTTATCTGCGCTTGCTTGTAAATCCGAAAGACGAAGAGGCTCTGGTACGTGTAATTAATTACCCGACTCGTGGAATTGGTAACACCACCGTAGAAAAACTAAACATTGCCGCCAACCATTACAAACGCAGTATTTTTGAAGTGATGGAACATATCGATAAAATCGATCTAAAACTTACGGCGGGAACCAAAAATAAAATCAGTGATTTTGTTACCATGATTAAGAATTTTCAGGTAATAAACGAAAATAACGATGCTTATTATTTAACCGATTATGTGGTTAAAAAAACAGGATTGGTTCAGGAATTGAAAAAAGACGGAACGCCCGAAGGTATTACCCGTTTAGATAATATCGAAGAACTTTTAAACGGTATCAAGGATTTCACTGAAGGACAAAAAGAGGTGGATGGTGCGCGTGGAAGTTTAGCTGAATTTCTTGAGGATGTTGCCTTGGCAAGCGATTTGGATAATGATAAAGGTGATGACGATCGTGTGGCTTTAATGACGATTCACTTGGCAAAAGGGCTTGAATTTCCTACGGTTTTTGTAGTGGGTATGGAAGAAGATTTGTTTCCGAGTGCAATGAGTGTGAATTCGCGTGCAGATTTGGAAGAAGAACGCCGTTTGTTTTACGTTGCTTTAACACGTGCCGAACATAAAGCCTATTTAACGTATGCACAGTCGCGCTATCGTTGGGGAAAATTAAGTGATTGCGATCCTTCACGGTTTATTCAGGAGATCGGTCCGCAATATTTAGAGTTTCTTTCGGCTCCTGAAACAAATTACCGATATAAATCATCTATTAACGAAGATGTCTTTGGCGATGTTGATAAATCTAAATTGCGCTTAAACAAGCCAACAACAGGCATTCCGCCTAAATGGGTAAGAGAAAATGAAGATCCAAAACCTAATCACGACATTAGAAGATTGAAGGACATCAGCAAGATTTCTGTTTCAAATTCATCGTCAAATGAAAATTCTTCATTAAAAGAAGGACAAATTATTATGCACGAACGTTTTGGTAAAGGAAAAATTCTTAACTTAGAAGGAGCAGGAGCAGACAAAAAAGCTGAAATCCATTTTGATGTTGGCGGAATTAAAAAACTGTTGTTGCGTTTTGCAAAACTTAATATATTGGAATAATGGCAAAATTTATAAAAATATATCCTGATAATCCTAACGAAAAGGAGATTCAGAAAGTAGTAAAAATTTTAAAAGAAGGCGGTTTGGTGATTTATCCAACCGATACAGTTTACGGTTTGGGTTGCGATATTACAAATACCAAAGCTTTAGAACGCATTGCAAAAATTAAGGGTATTAAGTTGGAGAAAGCTAATTTTTCTTTCGTTTGTAACGATTTAAGCAATATTTCTGATTACGTTAAAAGTCTAGATACATCGTCGTTTAAAATTTTAAAACGTGCATTGCCTGGTCCGTACACCTTTATTTTAGAAGGAAACAACAATCTTCCAAAAGAATTCAAAAAGAAAAAAACGGTCGGAATTCGTGTGCCCGATAACAGCATTGCGTTAGAATTGGTTAAACAATTGGGAAATCCTATTGTTTCGACATCTATTTACGATGATGATGAAGTAATTGAATACACAACAGATCCCGAACTGATTTTTGAAAAATGGCAGCATAAAGTTGATGTTGTTATTGATGGTGGTTATGGTGATAACACGGCATCAACCATTATTGATTTAACTGGAAGCGAACCAGAAGTAATCCGCGAAGGAAAAGGAAGTATTGATATATTTTAAAACCAGCTTAATAAGCTGGTTTTATTATGAATTTTTCAATAGCATCTCGAATAATTTCCGAATGATCGAATGCTAAAGCAGGAAGTTCATTAATTGAGAACCACTTGACTGCTTTGGCATCGTCTTTTGCTTTCGCTTCGGCCAAACTGTCAATTTCTCCCATAAAAGCAATGGATATAGTATGACTTCGTGGATCACGTTCCGGATTTCCGTAGGCTTTTATTTGCTTCACTTGAAAAAGCTGAATATCCGTTTCTTCAAAAAGTTCTCGTTTTGCTGCAGTTTCTAAATCTTCGTTTTCATCTACAAATCCGCCGGGTAAAGCCCAATAATCTTTAAAAGGGTCGTTTAATCGCTGTATCAGTAAAAGTTCATAAACGTTGTTCATTTTTCTAAACACAGCTACATCAACAGTAACAAAAATTTTTGGAGTATAGTTCATTTATAAAATATCTATTTGAATTAACGACAATAAAATTACGCTAATCACAGCTAAAACAATACCCGTAACAGTATTTTTTGTAAGCTTTTCATTAAAATAAAATTTACCGATTAAACTACCGCCTATAATTACCCCTAAATTCATGGTAATAAAAACAAGGGTAGGGCTGTGTGAGAAAATTTTATGGGCTTTCATATAAAAAAAGATATTTGAAAAATTCAGAATTCCTAATATTAAACCGTTGAGTGCAAATTTCCGTTTTAATTTTCCGTTATTAAAAAGTAAATAAAATATACTTATAAAAGCACAAAAAATAAATACTAAAAATAAAGCAGCTATATAAGAAGTTGTTTTATCTGTAGCTAAAACCTTAAATAAAGTATCAACCGTTCCGTAACCAATAAAAACAGCTATTAGGTACAAACTGTTAAAATTTCCCTCTTTTGTGGATTTTTTATACAGTAAAAGTATAATACTTATGAAGGCAAGCAAAATAGCTGTAAATTTTGACCATGTAAAAACTTCTTTAAACAGGTGAAAACTTAAAATAACCGGTATAATTAACGATAAGCGTTGGAATATATCAGTTTTTGCCAACCCTGATTTATTAAGTGATTTATTAAGAAAATAAAAAATACTCGGCATCAAAATTCCCAAGCAAACTGTTAACCAAGAAAAAGAACCTGTTATTGTATTAAAAGTCAGTTGATCATTAAACAGGACGTAACAAACTATTATCGCTACAATATAATTTATAAATACAACAGAGAATAATTCTTTTAAACTACTGATTTTCAGTTTTTTTATAAACATACCAACCAATAACGAAGAAAGCAAACTTAATATTAATGCGTACATATTTTTTTAAATTGAAAGAAATTACATATTGTATTTTACATAATATACATTATAATTCAATATAATTACATAAATTTATAGAATGTTATTTTTTTAGTTTCAACAAATATCACTATTTTTGCGCTGTTTATAAAAAATAAATAAGTGGAAAATTCAAACGCACAAAAAATTATTAAAGCACTGCAAGCCGAAGTTATTTTAAACGGTATAGTTGTTAAAACAATAGTCCCAGAGCTAAAAAAGCTTAGAGAATTTGCTTTACTTGAAGAAAAACCTGTTCTGGTTAAAGCATTACGCTTGGCTTATGAGCATATCGAAGAAAATAATGATTTTTTAGTAAGCATCCCGTCAGATGAGCCAATTCAGGAAGATTTAGAAATAAATACCGAAAGTTCTGCCTCTGAAAGTTTTACTTATTTTATGTCATTAATGTTAGATTTAGACAATAAACACAATTTAGCAGATTTAAAAGAATACAACCAACAATTTCAACAGTCTTAAAAATGTTAAATTTCTTTAGATTAATAGCAGCTTTAGAAGGTATTTCATATATCACATTGTTTTACAATATGTTATATAACAAACCAAATAATCCTGAATTATACCAGCAATTATTATATCCTATTGGGATGATTCATGGCATACTTTTTGTTTTATACTTTGTACTGGCTATTTATCTTAAATTTGAATATAATTGGTCTATAAAAAAGTTAGGATTAATTTTATTAGCTTCTCTCCTACCTTTTGGAACGTTCTATTCAGATTATAAATGGTTAAAAAGTTAAAAATATTTTTGTTTTTAGTTAAAAAACATTACTTTTACCGAAAATTACAAATACAAATTAATCTGTTTTTATTAATAATTTAAAAAAAAGTTTTATGAAAAAAATAACTTTGCCTTTAATTGCTACAGTATTAGGTTTAGCTAATATGACTGCTCAAGAAGGATTACCTTACAACAAATGGTCTGTAGACATCAATGGTGGTTTAACAAAACCATCTTCTCCAATGACTCCTGGTTATACTGGTGATACTTTCTTCGGTTTAGTACATGCTGATGCTGGTGTTCGTTATATGTTTAATAACAAATTCGGTATTAAAGCTGATTTTGGTTATGACTATATGAAAAGCGGTGAAGATTCTAACTATTTTAGAACTACACATTACAGAGCTAGCTTACAAGGAGTAGCTAACTTAGGTCGTATCATGAATTTTGAGGAGTGGACTAAAACTTTTGGTTTATTAGCTCATGCTGGTGCTGGATATTCTTGGATGCAACCAGGAAAAGAAAACATCCCAGGTATTTTAGATTATGATAAAGACAAAATGGGTCACGTACTTTTAGGTTTAACAGGTCAAGTTAAATTAGGTAACCGTGTGGCTTTAAATGCTGACTTTACAATGGTTAATACTATTCGCCAAGATGTTACTTTTGATGGTGCTTCTTATATCGATGCTAACGATAGAGGATTTAACGGTACATTCTACAATGCTACTTTAGGTTTATCTTTCTATTTAGGTGGAAACGAGCAACACGCTGACTGGTATGCTAACGATGGTTTAACTAACCGTGTTGAAGCTTTAGAAAACCGCGTAACTGACATCGAAAACAAAATGATCGATTCTGATAACGATGGTGTAGCTGACTATTTAGATTTAGAACCAAACACTCCAGCAGGAAACATGGTTGATACTAAAGGTCGTTCTATTGACTTAAACAAAAATGGTATTCCTGATTCTTACGAAGAGTACTTCGATTCAAGATATGCTATGAAAGGTGATACTTTCTCAGCTGCAGATTCAAATACAGCTCAGGATTTAATCAACCAAGGATACGTTGCTGTTTATTTTGATTTTGATAAATCAGCTCCTAAAAATGCAGAGTCAACAAACTTCTTAATTACTTACTTACGTAGTAATCCGGAAGCTACAGTTGAAGTAAATGGTTTTGCTGATTCAGTTGGTAACCCTACTTACAACCAAAGATTGTCTGAAAAACGTGCTAAAAACGTAGCTAAAATTTTAGAACAATCTGGTATCTCTAGTGATAGAATTAAAGTTGTTGCTAACGGAGAAGATACTTCTTTCGACGGTAAAAACAAAACTACTTCTAAATTTGCTAGAAGAGTAACTTTCAAAGTAAACTAATTTAATAGTTTCATATAATAAGAAAAAAGAGAGGTTTATACCTCTCTTTTTTTATTCCTATATTTGTAAAAACTGTATAAAATGAAATTTGAGGTAGTATCAGAATACAAACCAATGGGTGATCAGCCTACGGCCATAAAGAGTCTTTCTAACGGTATTAACAACGATGAGCGGTTTCAAACATTACTTGGCGTTACTGGTTCCGGAAAAACTTTTACGGTTGCAAATGTTATTCAAGAGGTTCAAAAACCAACACTTGTTTTGGCGCATAACAAAACACTGGCAGCACAGCTTTATTCAGAATTTAAACAGTTTTTCCCTAATAATGCAGTAGAATATTTTGTGTCATACTACGATTATTACCAACCCGAAGCATATTTACCTGTAACAGGAACTTATATCGAAAAAGATCTATCCATTAACGAAGATCTGGAGAAAATGAGATTAAGCACCACATCTTCCCTGCTTTCAGGGCGTAGAGATGTTTTAGTGGTGGCGTCGGTTTCCTGTTTGTACGGTATCGGGAATCCTACGGAGTTCCAAAAAAATGTGGTTACTATTGAGCAAGATCAGGTTATTTCGCGTACAAAATTTTTACAGCAGTTGGTTCAATCATTATATTCAAGAACCGAAGCAGAATTTTCTCATGGAACCTTTAGAATTAAAGGCGATAC
>JBEBXJ010000102.1:0-8079 GCA_040391685.1 Paenimyroides baculatum | reverse complement strand
ACATACACGAGCGCAGCGAACTGACGAAGTAAATGTAAAGGACTTTTTTTGTTTTAAATAGTTTTGTTTTGTATCAATTCAAAAATTCTCTTTCATAAGATAACAATTGTTCTAAAAATACTTTTTACTTTGTCGTTGTAACATTGTATTTTTGCTTAAAATAAGCAATAAATGAAATACGCACGTTTAACAAAAGAACAATTAGAGGAACTACACGTAGAATTTGCTAACTTTTTGGCATCGCAGCAAATCGATAAAGGTGAATGGGAGAAGTTAAAGATTGATAAACCTGAAATAGCCGAACAGGAAATAGATATTTTTTCGGATTTGGTATGGGAGGGTGTTTTAAAATCGGCACAGTATATAGAGCATTTTTCAAAAAATCATATATTTTTGTTTCAGTTTGATGATAAAGAAATTGATACGGTTGTTTTAAAAACAAATAATCCAGAAGTGAATTTTTTAATGAAAGAAGGTTTGCAGTGGTTAGGTGATAACTTACATAATGAGGAAGTTGAAATTCGTTATGGATCTAAATCTTTTGGGGCTGACCGAAATGGAGAAATTTTTGAGATTATTCAACAAGGTGGTATCTTAAGTCAGGGTGAACTATACCAGCAAATTAAATCGATATTAAATAAATAAATTCCCAAAATATTCTTTATGGATGTGTTAGCACAAATAACTTTGTTACGTAATGAGTTGAATGAGCATAATTATAATTATTATGTTTTAGATGCCCCTACGATTTCTGATTTAGAATTTGATTTAAAATTGAAACAGTTGCAAGAAATTGAAGCGAAGCATCCTGAATTTTTTGATGAGGATTCACCAACACAACGGTTAGGTGGTAATGTTACCAAAAACTTTAATACGGTAACCCATGAAAATAGGATGTATTCATTAGAAAATTCCTATTCAGGGGAAGATTTGATTGATTGGGAAAAACGTATACAGCGTGTGTTAGGTAATGTTCCTGTTGAATTTGTTTGTGAATTGAAGTACGATGGGGCATCGATTTCTATTACTTATGAAAACGGCAAATTGCTTCGTGCAGTAACACGTGGTGACGGTTTTCAGGGTGATGATGTAACTAACAATATCAAAACTATTAAATCGGTTCCTTTACGTTTAAAAGGTGATTATCCGGATAGATTTGATATTAGAGGCGAAATTATTCTTCCGTTAGCTGGATTTGAGAAGATGAATCTTGAATTAATAGACATTGGTGAAACCCCTTACTCTAACCCAAGAAATACCGCATCGGGCAGTTTAAAACTGCAAGATAGCAGCGAAGTTGCCAAGCGTCCGTTAGAATGTTTGTTATACAATATTGTAGGTGCAAATAATTATTTTAATACACATGCAAATTCTTTGGAAGCCGCACGTTCTTATGGATTTAAAGTTCCCAATCAATCAAAATTAGTAAAAAGTTTAGACGAAGTTTTCGATTTTATAGATTATTGGGATACACACCGCTACGATTTGCCCTATGAAACCGACGGGGTTGTTGTTAAAGTAAATGATTTGTTTCAGCAGGAAGAACTAGGTTACACCGCCAAAAATCCGCGTTGGGCAATTGCATACAAATTTAAAGCAGAACAAGTTACTACTAAATTAGAAAGTATTTCATATCAAGTTGGACGTACTGGTGCCATTACCCCGGTTGCTAATTTAAAACCGGTGCAGTTGGCTGGAACTATTGTTAAAAGAGCTTCGTTGCACAATGCCGACCAAATTGAAAAATTAGACGTTCGGGTAGGTGATGGCGTGTATGTTGAAAAAGGCGGAGAAATTATTCCTAAAATTATTGGTGTAGATTTTTCTCAACGTAAAGTGGATAGTCTGCCTACAAATTATATTACCGTTTGTCCGGAATGTTATACCCCGCTAGTAAGAAAACCGGGAGAGGCACAACATTATTGTCCGAATTTTTATGAATGTGCCCCACAGATTATAGGTAGAATAGAACACTTTATCAGCCGTAAAGCAATGGATATTGACGGATTAGGTGGCGAAACGGTTACTTTGCTTTACAAGAACGGATTGGTAAATAATTATGCCGATTTATATGAGTTAAAGAAAGAACAGGTACTACCATTAGAGCGAATGGCTGAAAAATCGGCAGATAATCTTATAAAAAGTATTCAGCAATCTAAAGAAGTTCCATTTGAACGCGTTTTGTTCGCTTTAGGAATTAGGTTTGTAGGTGAAACAGTTGCTAAAAAACTAGCAAAACACTATAAAAATATTGATGTTTTAATGCAGGCAGATTATAATGAATTGGTTAACGTTGATGAAATTGGTGATAAAATAGCACTTAGTATTCGGTCCTTTTTTAAAGATGAAACTAATTTAAACTTAATAAATAGACTTAAACAATACGGTTTACAATTTGCGGTTGAAGAAAAGGTAAGTACTCAGGTTTCTAATAAATTTGAAGGAATGACAATGGTTGTTTCTGGTAAATTTGAAACTTTTTCACGTGATGAAATTAAACAGAAAATTGAAGATTATGGTGGTAAAAACGGGAGTTCTATCACCGGAAAAACTTCGGTTGTTGTGGCAGGTGCTGATATGGGGCCTGCTAAATTGGAAAAAGCTACTAAACTCGGAATTCCTATCTGGACAGAAGAAGATTTTATAAATCAACTAAATGATTAAAGAATTCTTAAAAAAAGAAGTAATAATTACTTAAACTTTAAACAATATTCAAATAATAAGGCGGTGGTAGTTTTGTGTTGTAAAAAAAAAATACAATATGAAATCTATTGAAATGAAATCTGTTTTTAAAGGAGTTGTGAGTTTGTTTGTCTACGTAGCTTTAATGCTGTTAGTGTTTTCAAACTTATAAAAGGCTATTACTAAAATGTAAAAAGAAGGTAAAATGATTTGTGAGATCAATCATTATTTGAATTAGTTAGTTATAATAAAAAGTTCGATTAATCGAACTTTTTGTGTTTTTAAACATTTATAACCCTTGAGGTTGTTGATTTATTATTAAATTCATCAAAATAAAAATCAATTTGCCCAACACGTACACCGTAACATCCAACTTGGTTTATAATAACTTCTTTTTGATTTGCATTAAGAACAATGGTTGGTTTTTCAAGAAAAGTATGGGTGTGACCACCAATAATCAAGTCAATATGTTGTGTTTGAGCTGCCAAATCTAAATCTGAAATCATTTGTGAATTACCACCATATTTATATCCTAAATGTGATAAACAAATAATTAAATCGCACTTTAAGTTTTCTTTTAAAATGCGGGTAACATCTTGTGCAATTTCAATAGGGTTGTGCCAAACCGTTTCGCTGTATTCACTTTTGTTAACCAAACCTTCTAATTTAATTCCCAAACCAAATACACCAATTTTAATTCCGTCTTTAATAAAAACTTTGTAGGGTTTGGTTAAACCATCCATTAAAGTATTTTTAAAATCGTAATTAGCGTTGATGATATCAAAATTGGCTTTGTGAATTTGTTCTGCCAAACTGTTCACACCGTTGTCAAATTCATGGTTTCCTAACGTTCCGGCATCATATTCCAACATATTCATGACTTTAATTTCCAACTCGCCACCATAATAATTAAAGTACGGTGTTCCTTGAAACATATCTCCGGCATCCAAAATCAATGTATTCGGATTTTCGTTCTTTATGTTATTGAAAATAGTAGCACGTTTTGCAGCTCCGCCCTGATTTGGAAATTTAGCATCGGTTTGCGGAAAAGTATCCAAATGACTATGGGTATCGTTGGTATGTAAAATAGTAATGCGTTTTGTTTTTGCCGATGAAAAACTGCTTAAGCCCAAACCCGTTAATGTTAATGCGGTGGCAGCTGATGTTTGTATGATAAAATCGCGACGTTTCATTATTCGAAAATTATTCTTGGTTTTACAGAAGGATTCAATGTGTCAATTTTAGTAAAATAGGCACTAAACATGTTGCGGAGCTTATAGTTTAACGGATAATTTTCGGTTGCTTTTAAAAGAAAATCCATTTTATCTCCGCCTTTTGCCAGATAATCGTTCGTTATCAGATAATACGTTTTGTTTTTATCTATCGATTTATTGTTGATCTTTATATCTTTAATTAACTGATTTTTATCGACAGAAATTTCAATTCCACTTAACGGATGCGCTACTTTGTTTGCAATGATAAAACTAGCCATTTCGTTAACAGTTTCGCCTTTTAAACCTAACACAATGGCATTGTTTTCAAACGGCATAATGTCGTAAGCAGTTCGGGTTGTAATATCTCCTTTGGCAATGGTTGCTCTAATTCCACCATAATTCAACAGGCAGAAATCAATTTTTTTACCGGTTCGTTGCTCAAAAACAGGTGCTGCAATTTCAAAAATAGCATCGGCATAAAAATTAGTCATGGGGTTTTGCCATTGTTCAGAAGCTTTGTCTAAATCTTGTGGATTATAAGCTAAAACTTTCGATAAATCGTTGGTAATATGATCACGATAAGGCTTTAAAAAAGCATCAATATCGTTATTGGTTTCAATAGTATTTGCAACTTCAATATAAGCCGTATTAACTTTTGTATTGGTATATTTTTTAGGTGCACAACCTGTGGCTAAAAGTGAAGCAGCGCTAATAATAATCAGACAAAAATATTGTTTGCGTAAGTTTTTATATTTCATATTTATTTTAATGAAAATGGTTAACTTTGTTACAAACAAAATTACAACGAATTATTATATCTTAATTAATAAGATTCTTTAACTTACTAATTTATTAAAATGAAATCATTTATAGGTACTGGTGTGGCATTGATTACACCTTTTAAAAAAGATTTATCGGTTGATGTTGAAGCTTTAAAAAATATTGTAAAGTTTAATATTGAGGGTGGTGTGGAATATCTGGTTGTTTTAGGAACTACCGCAGAAACCGCAACTTTATCTAAAGAAGAACAAGCTTTAGTGAAACAGACAATTATTGAAGCCAATAACGGTAAATTACCTTTGGTTCTGGGTGTAGGGGGGAACAATACCTTAGATGTTGTAAGCCAATTAAATGCTGATAATTTAAAGGACTTTGATGCTATTTTATCTGTATCGCCTTATTACAACAAACCAACACAAGAAGGGATTTACCAGCATTTTAAAATGATTGCCGAAAATTCACCTTTACCTATAATAGTATATAACGTTCCTGGGCGTACAGCAAGTAATATGTTACCAAGTACCGTGGTGCGTTTGGCAAATGATTTTAAAAACATTATTGGTATTAAAGAAGCAGCCGGCGATATGGTTCAGGCTATGGAATTAATTCGCAGTACTCCAAATGACTTTTTAGTGATTTCGGGCGATGATATTATTACTTTACCAATGGTTTTAGCAGGTGGTGCAGGAGTAATTTCGGTTATAGGAGAAGCTTTTCCGAAAGAATTTTCAGAAATGGTTCGTTTGGGATTAAAAAGAGATGTTGATGCAGCCTATAAAATTCACTACAAGTTAACCGATGCTATTAACATGATTTTTGAACAAGGTAACCCTGGTGGTGTTAAAGAAGTATTTAAACATTTAGGTTTGTGCGAAAATTATTTAAGATTGCCTTTGGTAAACGTTAATGACGATTTATCAGCACGTTTGGCTAATTTTGTTAAAAATTTCTAACCATAAAAAGAGAATAAATATGTTATCACAAGATTTACAAACAGCTTTAAACAAGCAGGTAAAAATAGAAGGTGACTCTTCACAAATATATTTAGCAATGGCATCTTGGGCAGAGAATCAAGGGTTTGAAGGTATTGCAACCTTTATGTATGCACAGTCTGACGAAGAACGTATGCACATGTTAAAGCTAATAAAATACATCAATCAACGTGGGGGCGAAGCATTAATCCCTAATGTAGAACAACCACAGTTAGATCATTCATCGTTTAAAACATTGTTTAACCAGTTGTTTGAACATGAGGTTTTTGTATCACAAAGTATCAACGATTTGGTGCATATTTCTTTACAGGAACGTGACTATGCTACCCATAACTTCTTACAATGGTATGTTGCAGAACAGATCGAAGAAGAATCAACCGCACGCACCATTTTAGATAAAATCAATTTAATTGGCGACGACAAAGGTGGATTGTATCTGTTTGATAACGATATAAAAAACTATCCGCAACAAACCAATCAACCTATATAATAATTTAACGTAACGTTAAGTGAAAATCTCACAAAAGATGTCTTATTTTAGGGCATCTTTTTTATTTAAAAAGATATTGTTCTGTAACAAGATAAATACTAACTTTGCGTTTGCTATAAAGTACATAGCTTTTGTATAAACAACAACATTTTATGAAACAAATTTCGTATATTTTTTTAACCGCATTGGTGTTTGCAAGCTGCTCGCCACTTCAAAAAGCCTTAAAGGTTGACGATAGTGCCTATAAAAACGAAGTAGCCGACCAATTATACGAAAAAGGAAAATACAAACAAGCCATTCGTTTATACGAACAGGTTGAGAAAAAAGAAGGTTGGACCGCCAATTACCAGTCAATGTATTACAAATACAGCAAATCGTATTACAATGCAAGAAAATGGGAAGCTGCCAAACCTATGTTTCAAAAGTTTAACATGTTATATTTAACAAGTGTAAACCGAGAAGAAACGATGTATTTAGAAGCAATGTCGGCTTACAAAATGTCCGAAGTTTTTACGTTAGATCAGCATGTAACTTACGAAGGAATTCAAAAGTTTGATACCTTTTTAGCGGCTTATCCTGAATCACAGTATAAAGAAGATGCCAATACAAAAAAACGAGAGCTTACAGAAAAAATTGAGTGCAAGGCATACGAATCGGCTAAATTATTCAACAAAATTGGAGAATACACACGTGATTATAACGCGGCAATTGTAGCTTTAGATAATTTTCTGTTAGATTATCCGGGAACAGTTTATAAAACCGATGCATTGTTCTATAAGTTCGATTCGGCTTACAAATTGGCATTAAACAGTGTATATTCTAAAATGGAAGACCGTTTGAAAAATGCGATAAGCTTGCACGAAGATTTGATTAACTACGATGCAAATACAAAATACAAAGAAGAAGCAGATAGAATGCTTGATAGATTAAAAAAAGAATTACAACAATTTTCAACAAAATAAGAAAATGGATTTAAAGAAAACCAACGCTGCGGTAAACACTATTACCTACAACAAAGCCGAAATTGAAAAACCAACAGGTAATATTTACGAAGCTATTACAATTATTGCAAAAAGAGCTAACCAAATTAACAGTGAAATTAAAAAAGAACTGATTGATAAGTTAGACGAATTTGCAACTTACAATGATAGTTTAGACGAGGTTTTTGAAAACAAAGAACAAATTGAAGTTTCAAAATACTACGAAAAATTACCTAAACCACATGCTTTAGCAGTAGAAGAATGGTTAAATGGTGATATAACATTTAAAGAATAGATACAATGTCTGTCTTAAGCGGTAAAAAAATTATTCTGGGAATTTCCGGTGGTATTGCCGCTTATAAAACGGCAAGTTTTGTACGATTATTAATAAAAGCAGGTGCACAGGTTCAAGTAATCATGTCACCTGCTTCTTATGCTTTTATAACTCCGTTAACTTTGGCAACCTTATCAAAACGCCCGGTTTATACGCAGTTTGAAAAAGATTTTGGCGAATGGACCAATCATGTAGAGTTAGGTTTATGGGCCGATTTAATGATTATGGCACCTGCTACAGCCAATACGCTTTCTAAAATGGCAAATGGTTTGTGCGACAATTTACTGTTAGCAACCTATTTATCAGCCAAATGCCCTGTGCTTTTTGCTCCGGCTATGGATTTGGATATGTTTGCACATCCTTCTACACAAGAAAATATCCGCAAGTTAAAAAGTTACGGAAACATAGAAATTGAATCTGCTTATGGCGAACTGGCTTCAGGATTGATCGGTCAGGGAAGAATGGCAGAACCGGAAGACATGCTTCAAATTATTACAGATTTTTTTAATAATGGATCAACTTTAGATCTGAAAGGAAAAAAAGTTGTAATTACTGCCGGACCCACATACGAACCAATAGATCCTGTACGTTTTATAGGAAATCATTC
>JBEBXJ010000101.1:0-8128 GCA_040391685.1 Paenimyroides baculatum | reverse complement strand
GGTTAATTGATACTTCGTTGATTGTTCAGCAGAATAAAACATACAATATACAGATACCTACCGAAGGTTTTAAAAGGAAGTAATTTATTAAAACATCCCAAATTCATATGGAATTTGGGATGTTTTTTATTCTTGATAATCAAATTCAGCGGCGTAAATGTCGATAAGCTTACCTTTTAAGTAAAAGAAAACAGCTTCTTTAACCAATTGCGCACGATCGAATTTTAATTATTTCATTTTTACATACTGTCAATTAATATTACTTCTTAATTATTTTATAAATAGCATTACCATTCAACGTAGAAATATGTAAAAAATACATTCCAGAAGAAATATTCGATAAATCCATTTGTATTTCAGACTGACTTAAAAAAGATTTTGATTGAAGAATCTTCCCTTTTGTATCGATAACCTTAATGTTTTGAATTACCATACCTTTTTCATTAGAAATATTAACAATT
Organism: Paenimyroides baculatum; assembly: GCA_040391685.1. Classification (GTDB taxonomy): domain Bacteria; phylum Bacteroidota; class Bacteroidia; order Flavobacteriales; family Flavobacteriaceae; genus Flavobacterium; species Flavobacterium baculatum_A. The sequence continues at coordinate 7,667 of JBEBXJ010000101.1, read as the reverse complement.
TTGTTTATTGGATTAGGATAAACTGTAAAAGCTTCTATTAGATTTTCTGTAACATCTAATGTACCATTGGCCAGCTTAAACAACGTAGTTTTTCTATTGTTTCCATAGCTTGTCCATCCTAATCCATATATTTGATAGTCTATAATCATTATTCTAGATATATAGTTTGAAAAATCAGTAGTTGAAGTTCCTAAATTAAAATATAGAATCCCATTGTTACCAAAATCTGTAGCATTAGAGCCGTCATTATTCAATAGTCTAAAATAATAATAGCTTCTGGAATAGGGATATGGATATTGTGCGTAACCAGATATTAAAATACGGTTTTGATTATCAAAACAAATATTACGAAAAGAATCATTTCCTTGGAACAACGCATCAAAATACATAATTCCATTTATACCAAACTGCTGAACCATTGTCCCGTTTGTGTGTAATTTAGCTAAAATTGGTTTTGCAGAAAGTCCTATGGGAGCTACTCCATGAAAATTCATTTTTCCACAAACAGTAATAGTTCCGTCTGATAGAACATCAACATCCTCCATTATACTGTAGCTATTAGGTGAATTCATTGTTAAAACTGTTGTCCCATTTGTACCAAACGTAATGTCCAAATTAGCAGAAGAAGTAAAACGTGAGATCACCCCATTTGTTTAATCCCCTTGGTCATAGAACATTCCAATGACAAGTATATCATTATTTTTTGTATGTTTAACATTAGTTAAAATGTCAAAACGATAAGTAGTAGGATCAACTGTTTTTTTTCCGTTGGTTCCAAAAGTTGTGTCCAAAACGCCATTTTCAGATAAACGAGCAAATTGATACATATTATTATATCCGTCAAAATATTGACCAACCAAAATGATTTTATTATCAGCAATTTGTACAAGTTTGTAAAACTCTCCTATAAAAAGATCAATCTCACCATTTTGACCAAAGGCAGTATCTATATCTCCTACACTTGTAAATCTTATTAACTTGGTTATGTTATTGTAAAAACAGAGAGCGAGAATTTTTCCATCATTTAATTTTATCATATCCAATACTGGTACCCGATAATTGATAGATATTAAAGGGTAAGATAAAAAACCATTGACTCCGAAAGAAGTATCTAATTGTCCATTAATATTATAACGAGAAAAATAATATTCAGTTGACGTCGTTACTCCACCTATTCCTTTTAGTTGTTTATAAGACAGTAAAAGTAAATTACCATTGTTTAACTTTAGCATCTGTTCAGGGCGAGATGATTGATTAACAAAAGTCTCTACAACTTTTCCCTGGTTACCAAAAGTAGGATCTAAATAAGATGGTTGTGCAAAAAAGATCGAAAAAAAGCAAAAGAAAATAAAAGTAATTATTTTTTTCATAGCTTACTATTTTTAATGTTGCTATGTCAAATATAACCATTTATTGTTTTAAAAAAGCTAGCAATCAATAATTAAACATATTTCTTAAGCTAAATACTTTCTGTTAAAAACCTCTTTTCTTACTATGATTGTACCACATTGGCACTTTTTGTCCGCGGGCTTGTTTCATTTGTCCTTCAATCATAGAAATCTGCTCTTTCAGCATACCTTTGGTATCGTGTTGTTTGGCTTCAGCAATTAACTTTTGAGCTTCAGCTGGACGGTTTTTACTCATTACAATCCCTGCCAACTGCAATTTAGATACTGCTAAATCTTCTTTCTGGTTCAAACCTAAATCTATTGCCTTACGAAAATCTTTCTCTGCCTGGTTTAAATTGTTTTGTGCATTAATGATACCGTTTAAGTAATGGTAATATCCCTGCTGATTTTTAATCAGTGCCGTTTCCGGATTTATTTTATCCAAAATCTTTTTAGCACCGTCCATATCCTGTTTTCTAAACTTAAACAAGGTCATAATCAGCATTTCGTTCTTAAAATAAATCAGTGCAATTAACATCACCAAAATAATAAGGAATATACCGTTACCAATATTATTTTCTGTAAACTGCCAAATTGCCGTTGCCAGTAAAGCGACTGCAACTATAATTTTTATATTTTTGTTAATCATATCTATTTTACGTTTAATTTTGCAAATGTAGTAAAATACTGCAAGCCACAAAACCTGTTGACAATAATAACTGTAATTGATAACCAAAATATAAAATAAATTTTAAAAACAATTTGCAGTTATTAAAAGGATTTGTATATTTGCACTCGGTTTTGAAGCTACTTGTTTTCAAAGCTGAACATTCGTAAAATTTTATAGATTTAAAGATAAGAAGCAATGAGTAAGAGAACGTTTCAACCATCGAAAAGAAAAAGAAGAAACAAACACGGTTTCATGGACAGAATGGCTAGCGCTAACGGAAGAAAAGTATTAGCACGCAGAAGAGCTAAAGGAAGACATAAGTTAACGGTTTCTAGCGAACCAAGACATAAAAAATAATGATGTTTTATCATAAATAAAGGCGTTACTTTAAGTGTACCGCCTTTTTTTATACCTGCTTGTTTTTATCTTTTTTTAAGATGAAATTCAACTAATTATCAATAAATTTACACTAAATAACAACACCAATTATTTACAATGCCTAAAGATAATTCAATTAAAACAGTTTTAATCATTGGCTCTGGTCCAATCATCATTGGTCAGGCTTGTGAGTTTGACTATTCAGGGTCGCAATCGGCACGTTCATTACGCGAAGAAGGAATCAAAGTAATCTTGGTCAATTCTAATCCTGCAACAATCATGACCGATCCTTCTATGGCGGATCATGTATATTTAAAGCCTTTAACAACCAAATCTATTGTTGAAATATTAAAAGCACATCCGGAAATTGATGCAGTTTTACCAACAATGGGTGGACAAACTGCTTTGAATTTATGTTTGGAAGCAGACGAAAAAGGGATTTGGCAGGATTTTAACGTAAAATTAATTGGAGTTGATATCAATGCCATTAATATTACCGAAGACCGTGAACAGTTTAAACAATTATTATCCAGAATCGATATTCCTTTTGCACCTGCAAAAACAGCAACTTCGTTTTTAGAAGGAAAAGAAATTGCACAAGAATTCGGTTTCCCATTGGTGATTCGTCCGTCGTTTACTTTAGGTGGAACCGGTGCTGCGTTTGTACACAGAGAAGAAGATTTTGATGGTTTACTAACATACGGTTTAGAAGCATCGCCTATTCACGAAGTCTTGATTGACAAAGCTTTATTGGGTTGGAAAGAATATGAATTAGAATTGTTGCGCGATAAAAACGACAACGTTGTAATTATCTGTACCATTGAAAATATGGATGCAATGGGAATTCACACAGGTGATTCTATTACTGTTGCGCCTGCAATGACTTTATCAGACCGTACGTTTCAGCGTATGCGCGATATGGCAATAAAAATGATGCGTTCTATTGGTAATTTTGCCGGTGGATGTAACGTTCAGTTTGCCGTTTCTCCAGATGAAAAAGAAGATATTGTGGCAATTGAAATCAATCCGCGTGTATCTCGTTCATCTGCATTGGCATCAAAAGCAACGGGTTATCCTATTGCTAAAATCGCTACAAAACTGGCGTTAGGTTATACATTAGACGAATTACAAAACCAAATTACCAAATCTACTTCGGCTTTATTTGAACCTACTTTAGATTATGTTATCGTAAAAATCCCTCGTTGGAATTTCGATAAATTTGAAGGTGCAGACCGTACCTTAGGTTTACAAATGAAATCGGTAGGTGAAGTAATGGGGATTGGACGTTCGTTCCAGGAAGCACTTCAAAAGGCAACACAATCTTTAGAAATAAAGCGTAATGGAATTGGTGCCGATGGAAAAGGTTACACCAATTATGACCAGATTTTAGATAAATTAGAACACGCTTCGTGGGACCGCGTTTTTGTAATTTACGATGCCATTGCATTGGGAATTCCGTTAAGCACTATCCACGAAATTACTAAAATAGATATGTGGTTCTTAAAGCAATACGAAGAAATGTATGCTTTAGAAAAAGAAGTACGTACGCATAAATTAGATACTTTACCAAAAGATTTGTTGTTAGAAGCGAAACAACGTGGTTTTGCCGACCGACAAATTGCACATATGTTAAATTGCTTAGAAAGTGAAGTGCACAAATTGCGCGAACAAATGAACATTAACCGTGTGTATAAACTGGTTGATACCTGTGCCGCAGAATTCGTTGCCCAAACACCTTACTACTACTCTACTTTTGAAGCAGACATTGAGAAAGCAGACGGTACGGTTTATTCTGCCAACGAATCGGTTCGTTCTGATAAAAAGAAAATAGTTGTTTTAGGTTCAGGTCCCAACCGTATCGGTCAGGGAATTGAGTTTGATTACTCTTGTGTTCACGGAGTTTTGGCTGCGTCAGAATGTGGTTATGAAACCATTATGATTAACTGTAATCCTGAAACGGTTTCTACCGATTTTGATACGGCAGACAAATTGTATTTTGAACCGGTTTACTGGGAACATATTTATGACATCATCCGTCATGAAAATCCGGAAGGAGTTATTGTACAGTTAGGTGGACAAACCGCTTTGAAATTAGCCGAAAAATTAGATAAATACGGAATTAACATTATTGGAACAAGCTACGAAGCTTTGGATTTAGCTGAAGATCGCGGGCGTTTCTCTGAATTGTTGACCGAATTAAATATACCGTTCCCTAAATTTGGTGTGGCAACAACTGCCGACGAAGCATCGAAATTAGCAGATGAGTTGGATTTTCCATTATTAGTACGCCCGTCATACGTATTAGGTGGTCAGGGAATGAAAATCGTTATCAACAAAAAAGAATTAGAAGAGCATGTAATTGATTTATTAAAATCGATTCCTGGAAACAAATTGTTGTTAGATTATTATCTGGCTGGTGCTGTTGAAGCTGAAGCTGATGCAATTTGCGACGGTGAAAATGTGTACATCATCGGAATCATGGAGCACATAGAACCATGTGGGGTTCACTCCGGAGATTCAAATGCAACTTTACCTCCGTTTAATTTAGGTGAGTTTGTTTTACAGCAGATTAAAGATCATACGAAAAAGATTGCAGTAGCTTTAAAAACCAAAGGTTTAATCAACATTCAGTTTGCAATTAAAGACGATACAGTTTATATTATTGAAGCAAATCCACGTGCATCTCGTACCGTTCCGTTTATTGCAAAAGCATACGGTGAACCTTATGTAAACTACGCAACAAAAGTAATGTTAGGTGCAAAAGTGACCGATTTTAATTTCAATCCACAGTTAAAAGGTTATGCAATTAAGCAACCGGTTTTCTCTTTCAACAAGTTTCCTGGTGTGAACAAAGCATTAGGACCTGAAATGAAATCAACCGGCGAAAGTATCCTATTCATTGATAGTTTAAAAGACGATGCTTTCTACGATTTATACGCTCGCAGAAAAATGTATTTAAGTAAATAAGTATTATTTCTTATCATAAAAAAATCCGTTTCAAATTGAAACGGATTTTTTTATATACTTGTTTTTAAACTGAGTGTTATTAATTTACTTCTCTTATTACCTGAATGTATCCTGTTTTATATGGGTTTCCTAATACAAAAGCAGAATAAAAATAAGTCCCAGATGGTAAAATTTTACCATTATTGTCCTGACCGTACCATTCTTTTTTATAGTTGTCTTTAGTGTAAACGGCATTTCCATATCTGTTATAAATGGTTATTCTACTAACAAAATAATCAGACAAGTCTAAATAATCATTGTCACCGTCACCGTTTGGTGAAATACCTTTTGGAATTTCAAAATGCGGAAGATTAGTGTCTGAACATCCTGTACATCTTTCAACAGGATCTACAATGTAGATAGAACTTATATTTACCGTATTTGTAAACATTCCTTTATGATCATTTGGAACTCTTAATTTAACTGTATAAATAACCTCTTGTTTTACATCTAACGAATTAATCACATCTACTAAATCTCCAGTTCCTGATTTTCCGTTTCCTTAATAAACAATAACGGGATTTTCTGTAGTAATCAATGATGACGAAAACAAATCAATGCCGTTATCATGGGAGAATGTGTACGAATCGCCCGCCATACCAGGTAATTCGGAAACAGTACCATTAGGATTAAAATTTTGAATATTGATAATAGTATTATCTTTTGTTGCTACAATAGTAGTTTGCTCAGAACCAAAATCTTGTTGAATCTGTTGTAAAGTTGGTGCGGTGCCTTCTCCCCTAACTACTAAATATCGAATACCCAATGACTATATAGGGGCTATCTGATCAAACGTTACATTTAGATACATTAAAACTACCCCTAAAAATGGAAACAGTTATTAAGAACAATCGCAGGCATACTAACATCGGTGTCTATGATACCTCAACTAATCAAGGTGTTAAAAGAAAAAGACGTTGAAAATCTTTCTTGGGGAATGATTGCTGTATTACTAACAGGTGTATTTTTATGGGTAGTTTACGGTATCATGAAGAATGAATGGCCAATTATTCTATCAAACGGATTTTCGGTTTTGGTAAACTCCTTTTTACTGATATACTTTTTTAAGTTCAAAAAAAATGAGGAATAAAATACTTAAACAATTCACTTTTTATCAAATATTATAACTAATTTTAAAAAGAATAATAAAAAATTAAGACTATGAAAAAGTATTTTTTATTTAGCTTTTTAACGCTAACATCACTGTTGCTTACAAGTTGTGGCGCAATAGAAACCATTTTTAAAGCCGGTATGTGGTGGGCTTTTATTCTGATATTTCTTGGAATTGGATTAATTCTATGGATTTTTTTTAAAATGAGAAATAAAAACTAACACTATATACATTACCAAGATGCGGATTTTTCTATTTACAGAAAACCGCATCTTTTCTTCCCTTATAAAAACATTCAGAACGCCATTTTTTTAGTTTTAATTTGATAGTAAGCAAACCACAAAATGCAAATATTAAATTTTACAGACAAAGGCATTTATTGTATTCCGGGTAATTTTTACATTGATCCATGGAAACCAGTAGACTATGCACTTATAACGCACGGTCATGCCGATCATGCGCGTTGGGGAATGAAAAAATACCTGTGTCATCATCTTACGGTCCCCATTCTTCACATACGCATTGGCGCAGATATTCAGGTTCAGGGCATTGGCTACAACGAACCCATCAACATAAATGGCGTAAAAGTTTCGTTTCACCCGGCGGGTCATATTATTGGTTCGGCACAAATCAGAATGGAATACAAAGGAAAAGTGGTGGTTGTTTCCGGTGATTACAAATTGCAAAACGACGGGCTTTCTACTGTTTTTGAACCTGTTAAATGTCACGAATTTGTTACAGAAAGCACTTTTGGATTGCCAATTTACAAATGGGCATCAACAGAAAAATTGAATGAATCCATGCAAAATTGGGTGCTTCACAATCAGGAAATCGGTAAAACATCGGTTTTTGTAGGATATTCTTTAGGCAAGGCGCAACGTATTTTGAATGTTATCAGTGGCATTGCTCCGATTTATACACATTATTCCATCACCAAATTGAATCAGGCATACGAAAGTGCAGGAATTCAACTACCACATTATGAATTGCTCGATTTCAGAGAATCTGTTCAACATATAAATAAAGGCATTGTAATTGTTCCGCCATCGCTTGTTGATTCCAATGTTTTAAAGAAAATTCCGAATATGGTTTACGCTATTTGTTCGGGTTGGAT
>JBEBXJ010000100.1:0-8177 GCA_040391685.1 Paenimyroides baculatum | reverse complement strand
CTAAAGCATTAACCAACATTTCCGTTTTAAAGTTGTTGAAGAAGAAGGGCAGTGGTTTGGACACCGTATCTATACAGGAAGTTTTATTAGGATTAGAAGCGGGTTTTTCTCCGGATGATATCATGTTTACTCCAAACGGTGTTTCATTAGAAGAAATCGAGGAAGCAGTAAAATTAGGTGTTCACATCAATATTGACAATCTTTCTATTTTAGAACAGTTTGGTGCGAAACATCCGAATATCCCGGTGTGTGTGCGTATTAATCCACATGTAATGGCTGGCGGAAACAGTAATATTTCGGTTGGTCATATCGACAGTAAATTCGGTATTTCGGTACATCAAACGCCGCATATTTTAAGGATTATTGAAAATACCAAAATGAAGGTAAACGGAATCCACATGCACACGGGTTCTGATATTTTAGATATTGAAGTGTTTTTATATGCATCAGAAATTTTGTTTGAAACTGCAAAACAGTTCAAAAATCTTGATTTTATCGATTTCGGTAGTGGCTTTAAAGTTCCTTACAAAGAAGGCGATTTAGAAACCGATATCGAAGAATTGGGTGAAAAATTATCTGTCCGTTTCAATGAATTCTGTAAAGATTACGGGAAAAACTTAACATTGGTTTTTGAGCCTGGAAAGTTTTTGGTTTCGCAAGCTGGTTATTTTCTTGCAAAAGTAAATGTGGTAAAACAAACAACATCAACCGTTTTTGCAGGTGTAGATTCTGGTTTTAACCATTTAATCCGTCCAATGTTTTATAACTCGTATCACCACATTACAAATATCTCAAATGCCGATGGTAAACAGCGTTTTTATTCGGTTGTGGGATACATTTGTGAAACCGATACCTTTGCAAGCAACCGCAAGATTGCAGAAATCAGTGAAGGTGATATTTTATGTTTTCACAATGCAGGTGCTTATTGTTTCTCAATGACATCGAACTACAATTCACGTTTTAAACCGGCAGAAGTATTGGTATACAACGATACTGTTCATTTAATCAGAAAACGCGAAACTATGGCAGATTTGCTTCAGAACCAAATCGCAGTTAATTTTGATTAATATTTAGGTAACATATATTTAATATCTATAGATTAGGCAAACGTATAGTTTGCCTATTTTTGTATAAAATAATTCACAAATGAAAAGAAGAAGTTTTTTTAAGTTAGGAAGTTTGGCTGCTTTAGGATCAACTTTAATAAACCCGATAGATACTTTTGCCGGTACTAATGATGTATCTTTAAATTCGACGAATAAAAAAGCCAAAAACATTATTTTCATGGTGAGCGACGGAATGAGTTCCGGAACGCTTAATATGGCTAACATGTTTTCAAATCGAATATTGGGTAAAAGCACCAATTGGTTACAGCTTTATATTGATAATAAAGTTTCTCGTGGGTTAATGGACATGGCATCGGCTTCATCAATAGTGACCGATTCGGCAGCTGCAAGTTCATCATGGGGCGGTGGTGTACGTGTAAATAATGGTTCATTGAACATTAGTCCGTTTGGTGAGGAGAATCTTCCTATATGGCAAAAATTCAAGTTAAAAGGTAAAAAAGCGGGGTGTGTAACTACTGTTCCTATCACACATGCAACACCTGCAGGTTTTACGGTTGCATTAAAAAGCAGAAACGATCAGTCTACTATTGCCGAAGAATATTTACGTATTGGTTATGATGTATTGTTGGGTGGCGGACAAAAATATTTTGCAGCCGAGCATCGCAAGGATAAAAAGAATATGTACGCTGCTTTTGAAAAACAGAATTATGTTGTTGCCAAAACAAAAGCCGATTTAACAAAGACTGATAAATCTAAAAAATTGCTTGGTGTTTTTGATTTTGATGCACTGCCTTATGAAATTGACAGAAAACAATCTGTAGAATTGACCAATAATATTCCGACTTTGGCAGAAATGACTGAAATTGCGATCAATCAAATGAAAGATCACAAAGAGGGATTTGTTTTACAGGTTGAATCAGGAAAGGTTGATTGGGCTGCACATGCAAACGATATTTCGGCATTAATACACGAACAATTGCAGTTTGATGATGCCATTGCAGTTGCCATGAAATTTGCCGAACAGGATAAAAACACACTGGTTGTAATTACTACCGATCACGGAAATGCAAACCCTGGAATGATCTACGGAAAATATGCAAACGAACATTTTGACAGCCTGGCAAAGTATAATTTTACAAACGAATATATTCTAAACAATATAAAAAATAACCAATCCGAAAGTCAGATAAAAGAATTTATTAAAAGTTCGATAAATGTGGAACTGAACGATGAAGAAACTAAAACCATAGCATCATATTACAACGGATTAAAAAAAGGCGAGGACGGTTTGTACAATTACCGCCATTTACCTTTTCAGGCATTCGCCGATATTCAGAAAAAATATAATTCGGTTGGTTGGATTTCAATGGATCACTCGGCTGATTATGTTGAAGTTGCCATGTTTGGTCCGGGAAATCATCTGCATAAACCGTTTATGAAAAATACCGACATGCATTATTTATTGTTAGAAGCAGCCGAAGTAGAAAACAAATTTTAGTGTATTTTTGCAGGATGAAAATTGCAGTAATCAACAACTACGATTCTTTTGTACACAATATCATTCATTATCTGGAAAGTTTTGAAGGGGTAGAAGTAGCTGTTTTTTTGAACGATGAATTTTATCTGGAACAATTAAAACATTTCGATAAAATAGTTTTGTCGCCAGGTCCCGGAATTCCAAAAGAAGCAGGACTTTTGCTTGATGTTATTGATTATTATAAAGATAAAAAAAGTATTCTGGGAGTTTGTTTGGGTCATCAGGCAATTGCCGAATATTTTGGATGCATACTAGAAAATTTAGCCAAACCTTTACACGGAATTGCTACCAAACTGCATATTGTGGAAGACGATTTTTTGTGGAATAATTTACAAAACGAAATTTTTGTAGGGCATTATCATTCGTGGTGCGTAAGTAAAGGAAGTCTTTCAACTGATATTATAGTTACTGCTACTGATGAATTTGGAAACATTATGGCATTAAAACATAAAGATTACGATATTCGTGGAGTTCAGTTTCATCCCGAATCAGTTTTAACACCGCAGGGAAAAACGATTATTGAGAATTGGCTTAAAAACTAAAAAAAAACGATCTTATTGATCGTTTTTCTTTTTTCTCTTTTGATTCAATTTAAAATAACTTAAAAAATCACCTACGTAATAATCACCATTTTTATAATATTCTTTGTTTGAAGATTTTTTGGTTACAAATTCCGATTTGGGTTTTGAATTAAGATTAGTGATTCCAATTATATAAAATCCATTTTTTGCTGGTAAGGTAACACCGCTATCTGAACCTTCGAACCCGTAAAAAGATGCGTACTCTAACATGGTTCCATCTAATGATACAATAGAAGTATAAACATCTGTATTTCCTCCTCCGTACGTAGATTGGTAAGAATTAGCAGTTGTTGGAAGATGTTCTTGAGAATTAATATTAGTAGTAGAAGAACTTATGAATAACCCCTCATCATTACTAAATAAATGTTCACCTGTATGAATAAAACTGGTCCAAACTCTTTTACCATCTTGTGAAAATTTAGAAACAGTTGTAGCACCAGTATTAGATTTTGGCTCTTTTAAAAAAGCATTATCTGTAAATATATTCTTGTTTTTACTTATTTTAGATCCTACTCTAAATGATGTTAAAATATATGCTTCATCATCAATAACTGTTAAGGTATTATTGTTTTTCAAGATACTTCCCAATAAAACATTAGAATTCTGTTCACCAAAGTAAGTACTCCATAATCTTGTTCCATCAAAACTAAATTTAGAAAGAAAGACACTTGAAATAGTACCAGATGTATTATTGTTTCTAACAATAGTTTCTTGGTGAGTGTTAGCAGTACCAAAATAATTACTTCCAACACTTGCACTCATGTGATCACCATAAATATATAAACCATTTGTACCAGCCACAATACTTCTAATTATTGAAAAATCTTTTGTGTAAAAGGTACTCCAAACATGTTTTCCCTCTGCGTCAAGTTTACTAATGGCATCTTGATACTCAATGGTAGAATTTGTATCGCCTTTAGTTTGAAAGAAAGAAGGTGAGGTTATAGAATTTTTATTTCTTTTATTTAAAACATAAATATTGTTGTTACTATCAACAGTTAAATGTGCTTCATTTAATGCTATATCATGAAAATAAGTAAACCAAAGAAGTTTTCCATCAAGATTTATTTTAGATATAAAACTAGGTCTTGCAAACATTCCAATCATAATTTGCTCACTATAAACACCTGGGGTAGCAAAATTTTCATTAATAGTTCTCCCCGTGAAGATTAAATGATTCTCAGAATCAAATTTTAAATTTTCAATAACAGAAACTCCTTTTTCGCCAGTTGGAATTTTATAGATTAGTTTTGGATTAATCTGATCTGGGCGATATTCATGAATTTCATCTCCATCTGCATTTAACACATATAAATAACCTGTATTAGCATTTACTTCAGCAACAAAAGAATAGTTTCTTACCATTGATTTATGTGGACTAAATGGTTTTATTGCTCTATCAAATATAGGAAGCAATGTTCCCCATTCGCGTACGTATAAAGACTGCCCATAAAAGGTTGTTGTATTAGATAAAAATACAGATAGTAGAAAAAATAATAATTTTCGCATACTGATTATCTTGAAAATTAGTCCCTTTTTTTCGGTTTACCGTTATTAAATTTAACGTTTCCTAAAATATCTTTTTTTGTAGGTGTGTTACTTTTAGAAGTTGTATTGTTTCTACCTTTAAAAGCAGGTTTAGCTGTTGTTGGATTTTTAGGAGCAGTGTTTGCTTTAGGTTTGTTTTCAGTAAAAGGTTTCTCTGTCAACGGTTTCTTTGTAGCAACAATGGCAGATAAAACTTCTTTCGGGTTTTTAGGATTTTCTTTCGTACCACGCAGGTGAATAACTAATCCGTTTAAAAAATTACGTAAAACCTGATCTTGGCATTCCACATATTTAGGATGGTCTTCGATTCTAAAAAAATTACCAATTTCACCTTTTGAAATTCTAAAATCAACTAATTCTAAAATTTCTACAATCTGATCGTCGCGTAATTGTAATGCCACACGTAATTTTTTAAATATATCGTTGTTTGTCATTGTTCTTAATTAAATTATTTATTTTGTCTTTTTAATTTTTTACTATATAAAGTTGGTGATAGGGACAATGGTTATGAAATCATTGTTTACTGCAATCACCTGCGCAACCGGAAACAAAAGTTATCGGGTATTCAAAGATAGATCATTTTAACGAAGAAATGCAATTGGTTAACGAAAAACATCCCGATTATGAAGAATTGCTGCCTCGCTTATTGGATATAAAGCTTAAAGCACGTAAAATTATAGCTTCCGGAATTGTTTCTATTAATGATTCAATAAATGCGATTTTTAATATTAGTCCTGAGAATTTATCTTTTAATTGAGTTTTGTGAAAATTTCATTGTAAAAGAACGGTTGATTGCAAATGAAGCCGAAAAGCGTAACGATCTGATCTTAAGAAATCGAATATCCAGATCCGAAAAATTTAATCTGGGATAAAACTTTTTAAATTGATTAACAGAATTTTGATTAGATTTACAATTGCCAATAATTCATAAAGTATTGAGTTTTAGAAAGCACTATGTAAATGTTAGTGTCAGTAAAAAAATAATTCATTACATATAGAAGATTTTGAAACTAATTTATAAAGCCAGGCAAAGAAGTATTGATTTGTTTCTGCTGCAATTTTATCTAGGTGGGTATGGTCTGACAGATTTGTATTTCTTAGAGTCCAAAGTTTTGTTTAAGGATCGAATCTTAATTGAACTCAACAAAAATGGATCAGGTATCTAATCTGCAGGTGTATCCAAAGTCATACGGCTATTTCTTAAGCAACTATTTTCAGGCTTTAAAATCGTTAGGTATCATAGTGTTGCTAATCGACGGAAAACTCTTGAGGTAAAAGTTCCCCGACATACTTTTGCAACGCTACTCCAAAAACCACCTTCATCTTCTATCCTTTCTGAGAACAACCAACTTCTTTTATTTTATCACCCTCAATTCTCAATATAAAGAGATGATTTTAACCCTAATGGGCTTGTTTACATTTATGGCGTGATAAAGCTTTTCGAAGCTAATGTACTTAGTTCTTCAAATGTAGAAAACAACAAATCGTATAGTGTAGGTGGGAATGTTTCTTTTACTGTTTATCCATAATTATAGAAAATGATTTTACAGTAAATTAACATAGAAGTTATTTATTAATATTAGCTTAACACAAATGTAACATTGGGTTTATTTAAAAAAATGAATTTTGTGCCAATGAAACTTTTAAGCTAATTATGAATAAAATTCTAGTTGCAATAAGTATTTTTTTATTTTTTTCGTGCAGTAATAGCAACTCGGTTAAAATGAAAGGATCCGATACTGAGGTAAATCTGGCAGTAAATTTAGCCGAAAAATATACAGAATTGAATCCTGATTTTAGTATAGCAATTTCGGGCGGTGGTTCTGGTTTGGGCATTACTTCTTTATTAAACGGACAAGCAGACATTGCTAATTCTTCCCGTCCGTTATCAGATAAAGAAATCCAACAATTTAAAGACAAAAACATCGAAGTTAAAACAGTAGTTTTTGCGGAAGATGCAACCGCTTTCATAGTACATAAAGATTTACCTTTAGAAGAAATTGACACTGAAACCTTGGGGAAAATTTTAAAAGGCGAAATTAAAAATTGGTCTGAACTTACTACTACCGATTTACCAATAAATATTTACGGACGCCAAAGCAGTTCTGGAACTCATTCATTTGTAAAGAAGAAATTAAAAATTGAATTTACTAACGCTGCAAAAGAAATGACCGGCAATGCACAAATTCTGGAAGGTGTTAAGGCAGATAAATCGGGAATTGGCTATGTTGGTGCAGGCTACGTGGCGCACGATCCAAATGCAAATACGGCAATTAAAATCTTAAAGATTAAAGAAAACGCAACTTCTACTGCTTATTCTCCAATAGATGCCACCACAATAAACAATAGTTTGTATTTTTTTCAACGTCCTCTTTATCAGTTCGTTCTGGTTGAATCTTGGGATAAAGTAAAACCTTTTATTGAATTTGAAAAAAGTGTAAAAGGTAAAAAAATGATCGAAGAGCACGGATATTATATTATAGAAGAATAAAAAATGAAATACAGAACAAGAATATCAATTGATAAACTCTTTAAAGTAGTATTTAAAGCTACAGGAATGTTAGTATTGGCATTATTGGGCGGCATATTTGCCATGTTGGTTTACAACTCTATATCATTCTTTTTAGATATAAAACCTTTGGATTTTATCACAGGAATGGAATGGGCTCCGACGGCAAAAACGCCTAAATACGGCATGTTACCATTGATTATCAGTACTACAATTGTAACATTTGGTGCAATGATTATTGCCATACCGCTGGGCATAGGTACAGCCGCTTTTATATCGGAATATGCCGGATCGCGCTTAAAAAACATTTTAAAACCAGCTATAGAAATGCTGGCTGCAATACCATCGGTAGTAATTGGTTTTTTAGGAATTGTAGTTTTAAGTCCGGGTATTGCAAACATGGCAGATTTACCAAACGGCTTAAATGCTTTAAACGGAGCTATTTTATTGGCGATTATGGCTTTGCCAACCATTATTACGGTTGCCGAAGATGCCATACATGCCGTACCTAACGCCTACAAAGAGGCAAGTTATGGTGTAGGTGCAACAAAATGGCAAACATTGCGAAAAGTAATTATTCCTGCTGCTGCACCCGGAATTATTGCTGCGGTGATGTTGGGTGTTGGTCGTGCAATAGGTGAAACAATGACTGTTTTAATGGCAACAGGAAATGCAGCTTTAATACCAACAGGAATGTTTGATTCGGTAAAAACAATGACGGCTACCATTGCTATTGAAATGGGTGAAGTTCCTTACCAAACTACACATTATTACGCTTTATATGCTATTGCAACTGTTTTGTTCTTCATGACGTTGTTTGCCAATTTAGTAGGAGAATTTTTTATTAACCGATTCAGAAAATATCATGCGGTATAAGACTAACAGATTATCATCGGTAATAGAGTGGGGTACTTTATTATCAACCACACTTATTG
>JBEBXJ010000099.1:0-8310 GCA_040391685.1 Paenimyroides baculatum | reverse complement strand
TATCTGACAAATGTTGTGCGCTCATTTATTTGTAATTTATGCAACCAAAGGTAACAATATTGCAACATATTATAAAACAACCTTTGAGCTTTTTTTAACATTGAAAATGTATAATTTTTATTTGAAGCTAAATTCTATTTTTTGATAAACTTCAACACGGTAGAACTTCCGTTTGATTTTATAAAATACATACCACCCGATAAATTTTGGGTAGAAATAACAATGCTTGACTGGTTGTTTACAGAAACCGTTTTTACCAACTGCCCCAATGTGTTGAAAATGTAAAGCTTATTGTTTTGTGTATTAAAGCGTGATGTATCGATATCTATTACAACTTCAACATCACTTATGTTCGATGATTCAAACCACATTAACCGATCGATTTTTTTTAAAGATTTAGTTGTCAAAGGTTCATGAATTTGAAACTGCATTACAACCGGCAAATGATCGCTCATATTATACAGATTATTACGCAGGGTTTGTGAGTAAATGCCTATACAAGTGGCATCGTTTACACTTTTGTTCAAACAATTTGCATTGTTTCCATATGCACTGTAACTTCCGTTCACATAAGAAAATCGTGTACTGGTGTTAAAATTTTCGCTCATCATTATAAAATCGAAACGATCGTCTAATCCACCCGACGCTCCTGCATTTGCTCCGCCACCAAAACCGGTACTTGACAAACGAGTACTTTGTGTGTGCAAATAACTGAACGACGCATTGTCTTGCCAGCTTCCCGGCGCGTTTATAGGATCAAGTAATTTAATGGCATTCGTAGGATCTAATATTTTCTGATAACCAGCTTCAGTAGCATTATAAAAATTAAAATCGCCCGCAAAAAGTACATACGTATTTGGTTGTGTTAAATTTTGTAATTGTTGCGTAACTGCTTCAACCATGTCAAAACGCATTTGTCTGTTTGCAGGTCCGGTACTCGACTTTAAATGTGCCACAAAAACTTCCAGATTAATAGGATCGGTAGCATTTACATTCAATTGAAAAGAATATTGATTGATGTCGCGATAAACCGTTGGCAAAGTCTGCTGCCCCACCAAAGTAAGTTTGCGTTGGTTGTAAAAAACCATTGTTTGCAAAGGATCTGCCGTGTCTGTAAGATCGGCTACGAAAACAGCACGCGCGTACGGATCTACTTGATTTTGTAACGATGTATTTAAAATTAAATTGGCTCCGTTTTCTGTCGCCAACTCGCAAATCATAAACAAATCGGGTTTGTAATCGTCTAAAATATCGCGCAAAATTAGCTGCCGATTCTGTGGAAGCGAATTAGGAAATTTAAACACGTTGTAAAACATGGCATTCAAAGTTTCTTGCGAATACGCACAAACCGAAAGCCATAAAAAAAGCCCAGTAATTATTTTTTTCATATCGACATATTTTTGAAACAAAGAAATAAATTTAATGTAACCTAAATGTTATTTCGAAAATAAGTTCTTTAAAACTAAATATACTTCTTTTTATGCTGATAAAACTGTATTTTTGGCAAAAATTAAGCAATGGAAGAAATTTTAGTACAGTTCCCCAATTTAACCAACTTACAAATCAGCCAATTTGAACAGTTATTCGATTTATATCAGGATTGGAACGCTAAAATTAACGTGATTTCGCGAAAAGATATCGACGAATTATACACCAAGCACATTCTACATTCATTGGGAATTGCCAAAATTATGGAATTTAAGCCGAATGCCGATGTTATGGATGTTGGTACAGGCGGTGGGTTTCCTGCCGTTCCGCTTGCTATTTTATTTCCGGAAACTAACTTTTACGCGATTGATGTTATCGCTAAAAAAATAAAAGTGGTCAACGAAGTTGCTACTGCTTTACAACTGAAAAATTTAAAAGCCGAACAGAAAAGAGCCGAACTGGTTACCGATAAATTCGATTTTATTGTTAGCCGTGCCGTTACCAATATGCCCGATTTTGTTAGCTGGGTTAAGGGAAAAACAAAAAAACAATCGGTTCACGATTTAGAAAACGGAATTCTGTATTTAAAAGGTGGCGATTTAACCGAAGAATTAAAAGATTTCCCAAAAGCTACCTTATATAATTTAAGCGACTTTTTTACCGATGAATTTTTCGAAACAAAGAAGGTAGTGCATTTACCGTTGAAGTTTAAGGGATAAAAACGACTCCATCCTTAATTACAGTTATTTTTGAAGTAAAATTTTGAAAATTTTCAAAGGGATTTTCTGACCAGATAATTAGATTAGCCTTTTTACCAATCTCCAAACTTCCCGTTTCATTTTCTATACCCATGGCTTTTGCTCCGTTATAACTTGCTATTTTGAAAATATCAGTGGTTTTAAAACCATACTTTGATAAAATTATTAGTTCAGATATATTTACACTTCCTCCATTTGGTATATCAGAACCTAAACGAATTTCTATGCCAGAATCTTGCATTTGCTTTATATAATTCATCATTATTCCAAAATTCTCTCTGCATCTTTCAATTTGCTTTTCAGTTAAGGTATTATCTTTTCTTTGGGTGAAAAATGTAGGTTCTATTTGTTCGTACAAACGGTGAAGTGTCGTAGAAAATGTGACGTTATTCTGTTTTAAATTTTGAATAAAAGCTTGCATTTCTGCATTTTTATTTTCTTTGATGAAACGGTATTGTTCCAGAAAAAACTCAATCAATTTACTTTCCGTATTCAATTCTCCGAAATTTTCTTTAAATTGTTTGTCAAGCTTTGCCCAATCATCATCATTGGTAAGAATACTGTTGGGAATTAAGGCTAAATGTTCGTAATTTTTTAAACCTTTTTCCAAAGTCTGTGAAATCGTCAAATATTCTGGACTGAAATCACCGATATGACCATAAGTTTTAATTTTCAGGCTGTCTGCAATTTTCAGAACAGTAGAAAATTCAGGCTCTTTTAATCGATGGTATAATTTTACGTGACGAATCCCTAAACTGTGATATTCCAGCATTTTTTGTTGTGCCAATTCGGGGGAAGTTACTTCTGTATGGGCAATGTAAGGGGTTCTGTTGTCTTTAGAAATCAATGCGCCACCGCAAACTATAAAGTCTACGCTTTTCGGTTCAGGATTATTTTGCCAAACCCGAAAATCTTTTATCCAATTTTCGGGTTGTCCCATTGTCATTACGGTGGTTGTTCCGAATGGTAAATATTCATCAGAAAGTTTTTTCCTTAAAATACCTAAACTCTCTTTGGGTAAAGTTTTCGGAGCTTTTTCATAATCGCCAAAAACGTCAGTCGGATGAATGTGTGGGTCGATAAAAGAAGGTGTTACCAAACTTCCGTTAGCATCAATCGTTTCCTTTGTTTTTTGATTATTTTTATTTGAAATATCTTTAATTATTCCATTTGAAATCAATAAAGTTTGGTTGGCAACGATTTTCCCTGATTTTACATCCAGAATTTTTGCATTAGTAATGGCTAAATCATATTTCTTTTGAGCTTGACAACTAAATAGTAATAAAGTTATTAAAAATGTGCTATATATGATTTTCATTTATCTATTGTATAATTTATAATTAAAGCAAATATATGCGCAATACAAGTAAGAAAGAATAACATAAAAAGACTATTTCACTGTTTAAATTAGAAAGATTTGTCTTGAAAAAACTTATTGAAGTAGTTATTTTAATGCTTCTAGCAACGATTCTTTAAAATTAACCTGCGAACCCTTATTACTTTCGTAAATAAAATCGTTTAGACTTTTACTTTTCAGGTTTGAAAAATTACCGATAATTGTGAGTTTCATTCGGTAATTGGAAACTTTTTGAAGGATTTCTCCTGCCAGTTTATTTTTTAGATCGAAAAAATCGGGAGTAAGGTTTTTCCCATAAATAACGATTTTATCGAAACCCTGATAATACAGATTTCCTATTAAATCTAAAGCATCATTGAGATTTTGAATGAGAATTTTATCTGAAATTACTTCGGCAATTTCTATATCGTTTATTTTGTAAGATTGAATAATCATTTTGAGATATTATGCAGATTTATACAGATCTTTCAAAGTACCTGATAAATCAGTAAACATAAATTTATAGTCAATTTCCGGTAATTTAACCGATTGTACATGTTGGCTTGACAATACCAAAGCTGCCCGTTCACCTAAACCAATTTTTATAAAAACAGATGGAATGTTTGGTAGCCACAAAGGTTTGTTTAATTGTGCTGCCAATAATTTTAAAAACTGATTTTGCCTTACTGCATGTGGAGCAACCACATTAAAAATACCGCTTTGTTGATCTTTTAATAACTGATAAATAATCTGTATAACATCGTTAAAATGTATCCAGCTCATCCATTGTTTGCCGTTGCCCAGATTTGCGCCCAATCCTTTAGAAACTACTTTTGCTAATTCATGCAAAACCCCGTTATCTTTAGATAATATCAAACCAAAACGGGTAATAGCTGTTTTAATTCCCAAATCTTCAAACCGCAAATTGGCAGCTTCCCAGTCTTTACAGACTTCGGCTAAAAAATCGGTTCCAAAATCAGTTGAATGTTCATTATAAACCGCATGTTCACTCGATTGATAAATACCAATTGCCGATGCATTTACGATAGATTTTACCTGATGATCATTATTTTGTAAGGCATTAAAAAGTGTGTTTGAACAATTTATCCTGCTATCGTGTATCTGCTTTTTATTTTCAGCTGTCCACTTGCAGTTTATCGTATGCCCTGCTAGGTTAACAATAGCATCAACCCCAAACAAAGAATTTAAATCAATTTCATTTTTTGGAGGATTCCATAAAAATCCTTTATAATTTTCTTTGTCTTTTATATCTGAAACATCGGTAACTAAATAATGAACCGAGTGCTTGTTCTTTAAAAAATGCGAACATAAAGCAGTTCCGATAAATCCGGTAGCACCTGTAACTAAAACTTTCATGTTATTTTGCTTTTAATGTCCATTCAAAATCATAAGTCCCTACTTTATCTCCTTGTTCGTCGTATCCTTCAGATCTAACCCAAAACGAAACTCCTTGTTTTGTAAGCAACGCTTCGTTTACTTTTTCTCTAATCATTAACCCTTCTTCGCATTTAAAAGTAATAACTCCCGTTGCCTTTTTGGTGAATTGCGATTTTTGATTCAAAACCAGCATCGATACTTTTTTGTTCGATTCTTTTATGGCTTTCATAACTAAAACGCCCGTTGTAAGCTCGGCTCCCATGTTCTGTACCGCGAAATACATCGATTTAAACGGATTCTGATTAAACCATCTGTGTTTTGCGCGAACAATACAGTTAACATCGCTTATCGAATAAACGCGAACACCACACAGGTATGCCGATGGTAAATTTTTAAGAAGATACAGGTTAAGGTTTTTTACGTTAAAATCCATAATACTCAAGGTTTACAGCTAATTTACGATTTTTTTAATCACAATTGAAATTAATTCAATTGTTAAAAAAAAGTTAATTATTAGTACTATGTAATACAAAGTACATGCTTTTATATATATCTTTGCTATATCAAAATGAAACAATAAGGTAAATATGCAGGTGACTGTAAACCGAAAAATTAAAACAACACATTTCTCATACTGTTATTAATTTGAATAGTTTACTCAATCGCAAAAAAAGGTTTACGTCATCTGCCTTTACTTTTAACCTAAAATATTAAGTTCTATGAATATTGAAAACACAAAAGCGCAAATGCGCAAAGGCATTCTGGAATTTTGTATTCTATCGGTTCTAAAAGAAAAAGACTGTTACACATCTGAAATTTTAGACACCCTTAAAGAAGCAAAATTACTGGTTGTAGAGGGCACCGTTTATCCGCTGCTTACCCGCTTAAAAAACGATGAATTGTTAAGCTATCGTTGGGAAGAATCAACATCGGGACCACCGCGAAAGTATTACAGATTAACCGAACAAGGTAACGATTTTTTAAAAGAACTAACCGTAACCTGGAAAGAATTAAGTGAAGCCGTTAACATTATAACTAATAAGAATAGCCATGAATAAAACTGTAACAATCAATATAGCCGGACTTGTTTTTCATATTGATGAAGATGCTTACAACAAGTTAGATTCTTACATAAACGCTGTAAGAAACTCCATTCACCAAGAAAGCGAAGAAGAAATAATTGCTGACATAGAATCAAGAATAGCAGAATTATTCGCTGAAAGAATTGATCCGCAAACAGGCGTTATTCGCATGAACAATGTTGATGAAATAATTAATATTATGGGTAAGCCTGAAGATTATATTATTGAAGACGAACCTGTACGCCCAAACCATTTTACAGCAACAAATAAAGCGTATAAGAAAATTTACCGCGATGGAGAGAAAAGAATTTTAGGTGGTGTATGTTCAGGTTTAGGTCATTATTTTAATATAGATCCGGTTTGGGTACGCATACTTTTTATCTTACTGTTCTTCGCTTACGGTTTAAGCTTTGTAATTTACTTAATCCTATGGGTTATTATCCCGAAAGCGGTTACAATTGCCGATGTTTTAGAAATGAAGGGTGAACCTGTTAATATTTCAAACATCGAAAGACAGTTTCGTGAGGGTGCAGCAAATTCGTATCAGCAAATTCGTACAGCAGGAAGTTCGGTAGCCACTGTTTTACGCAGAATTATAGGTATTATATTTATTGTTTTTGGTGTAATGGGAATTTTTGGAAGCTTCTTTACTCCTATAGCAATAAACTCAGAAAAATTCTCCATAGCAAGCGAATTTATGGGTTACGATGAAGCACAAACAGGTATTCCATTCTGGGGTTTAAGCCTTAGCATGTTTATCATGTGCGCTGTACCTTTTATTATTTTACTGCTTTTAGGCATAAAACTTTTGAATACGAAAGTTAAACACATTGGTTGGGTTTCTGGTATTTTAGGATTTTTCTGGTTACTATCTATCTTTATTTTCAGTTATGTAATGATCAATTTAGATATTCAAAAAGATAAAATAGAATCGTTGTTTGAGGGTAATTTCGATAAAAAACTATCGAAAACCGATTTAAATTTGAACGATAAGGATACACTAAACATCATTTTTCAAAAAGACCAACGTATTTTCACAATAAATGATACCCTTTCGGGAAAACACAAATACAGCGAAGTTGATGATATTAATGTTGAAATATTAGAATCGAACACAGGCAAAGCCTATATCGAAGTAGAAGAAAAAGTTTTCAATAATAAAGATCTGAACTTTAAATCTTTAAGTAAATACAACATTCAAATAGAAGCAACACAATTTAGTAATACATTAAATTATAATTATTCAATAAAAAGTGATACCTTAGTCCTTTCAAATTCAATTTTAACAACATTGAATGATTTTACTGAAGATTCTAAAGTACGTATAAAAATTTATATCACTGAAAATCAACACATAAAAATCAACGGAAATGATAATGGTTATTTTTGGAATCACAGAATTGATAATGGAAAAAACTATTACAAATTCAATACCGAAGGAAGATTAGAGAACACAAACAATACTATAAACTAAAAACTTTAAAGGCTTATGTTTTATTTACTATTATTAATCGGACAAACTTTAATAGATCTTATTACGAGTTTATTTTAAAACAAAAACGCTTTCATAATGAAAGCGTTTTTTTACTCTACATAAATATTATGCATTCTTTTTAGCTTTTTTCTCTTTCATTAAATCAATTGCTCCACCAGTTGCCCAGTACATTACGAAGCTGATCAAGAAAATCATTAACCAAAAACCCATGGTCATAATGGTTAAACCGATAATAAAAGCTATAAATTGTTGAAATTCAAACATGATTCCGGAATTTTTTGTGTATACGTTTACAAAGATAAACCTAAAGTTTAACTACCCAAAAGAAATCTTAATAATTTCTAAAAATAATTACTTTACCAGTAAAGTGAATCTTTTTAAGTATCTTTATTTATATTTAATTTAAATAAAGAATTATGCAATATAGAATTGAAACCGATACCATGGGCGAAGTACAAGTTCCTGCAGATAAATATTGGGGTGCACAAACAGAACGTTCACGTAATAACTTTAAAATCGGAGATCCTGCATCTATGCCACAAGAAATTATTAAAGGCTTTGCCTATTTAAAAAAGGCTGCAGCTTATGCAAATCATGAGTTGGGTGTTCTATCTTTAGAAAAAAGAAATGCAATTTCCACCGTTTGTGATGAAATCTTAGCAGATCAATTAACAGATCAATTTCCATTGGTAATTTGGCAAACAGGTTCCGGGACACAGTCTAACATGAATTTAAACGAAGTAATTGCCAATCGTGCACAAGTTTTAGCAGGATTTAAAATTGGAGAAGGTGAACCGGTTTTAAAAGCGAATG
>JBEBXJ010000098.1:0-8359 GCA_040391685.1 Paenimyroides baculatum | reverse complement strand
TAAAGATTTTTTATTCGGAAGCTTTTCGTTCGGCATAATGAATCGTTTCAACAAACTTACAAAATAGTTCTAAAAATCGTTTTAAAATTTAAGTTGTATTGGTAGGGTTTAAGTAAATTTGTTGTTTCAATTTATAAAAAATGTCTACAATAAAAAATACAGGTGCTCAAAAACCTGTGTATGCCATATTAATTGCCATCAGTGTTGCCCATTTGTTGAATGATTTGCTACAGGCGGTTATCCCGGCAATTTACCCCAAGTTAGAAGCCAAATATCATTTAACCTTTGCACAGGTGGGTATGATTACGCTTTGTTACCAGTTGGCAGCATCAATTTTTCAGCCGGTTGTGGGTGCCTATACCGATAAAAATCCCAAACCGTATTCACAGATTTTTGGTATGTTGTTTACCATGGCGGGTATTGCCTTACTGGCGTATGCACCTAATTACGAAATTATATTGGTTTCGGTTGTATTGGTTGGTATTGGCTCGTCGATCTTTCATCCCGAATCCTCACGGGTAGCATTTATGGCATCCAACGGAAGGCGCAGTTTTGCACAATCGGTTTTTCAAATTGGCGGAAACACCGGAACAGCTCTGGCTCCGTTATTAATTGCGTGGATCGTATTGCCAAACGGACAATTATACATTTTATGGTTTGTTGGTTTTGCAATTATGGCGCAGATTGCACTGGCATACATTGCCAAATGGTACAAAAACAGACTAAAAATCGCCTCACGATCAACCAAAAAGGTTATTCAGGTGCCCGATTTATCTGCCTTTAAAATCAATTCGGCTATTGGGATATTATTGGTTCTTATCTTTTCCAAGTACTTTTACGTGGCAAGCATTACCAGTTATTTTCAGTTTTATACCATGGATAAATTTGGTTTAAACGAAGTACAGGCACAGGTTTATTTATTCTATTTTTTAATATCAGTTGCAGTAGGAACGTTATTAGGTGGAATTTTTGGTGACCGTTTCGGACGTAAATACGTAATTTGGTTTTCGGTACTAGGTGCAGCACCTTTTACATTGGCATTGCCGTATGTAGATATGCACTTAACAGGAATTTTAATTGTAATTATTGGTTTGATTATTTCATCGGCATTTCCGGCAATTTTGGTTTATGCACAAGAGTTGTTACCAAAGAAATTAGGTATGGTTTCCGGCTTGTTCTATGGTTTTGCTTTTGGAATGGGGGGCGTTGGTTCAGCAGTTTTAGGAGTTTGGGCAGATGCTACTTCCATTCAGTATATTTACCATGTCTGCTCCTTTTTACCGTTAATTGGTATCATTGCTTATTTCCTTCCGAATATGCAAAAAATCAACTATAAAAACATTGACTAATGATTACTGCCGAAATCAAAAATAAATTAATAGAAATTGTTGGTGCATCGTATGTTTTTACCGACGATGTAACCTTGAACGAATACGGAAAAGACCATACCGAAGATTTGGTTTTTCCGCCCAATATTGTAGTTAAACCTGCTTCAACTGAAGAAGTAAGCGGGATTATGAAACTGGCTTTTGAATATTCAATTCCTGTTGTACCTATTGGTGCACGTACTGGCTTAAGTGGCGGAATTTTAGCAGTTCATAAAGGCATCGGACTTTCGTTGGAACGATTGAATCAAATCGAGAAAATCGATGAACAAAACCTACAAATAATCACCCAACCCGGAGTAATTACCGAAGTACTTCAAAATGCTGTTGCCGAAAAAGGATTACTGTATCCGGTAGATCCAAGCAGTAAAGGTAGTTGTTTTATCGGCGGAAATATTGCTGAAAATGCAGGTGGGGCTCGTGCGGTAAAATACGGTGTTACCAAAGATTATGTATTAAATTTAGAAGTAGTGTTGCCAAACGGTGATATCATTTGGACGGCAGCTAATACCTTAAAAAATTCTACAGGTTACAATTTAACGCAATTAATGGTGGGTAGCGAAGGTACGTTGGGCGTTGTTACCAAAATTGTTTTAAAACTCATAGCTGCTGTTCAGCACAACGTGTTGTTATTGGTTCCGTTTTTTAAAATGGAACAAGCTGCTGCGGCTGTTTCGGCAATTTTCAGAGCCGGAATTGTACCAAGTGCGTTGGAGTTTATGGAACGTGATGCGATTGATTGGACAATGAAATTTACCGATGTTCCCGATTTAAACCTAAAACCTGAAATCGAAGCTCATTTGTTGATTGAAGTCGATGGGAATTATCCCGAAATTTTAATGAACGAAGCAGAGAAAATTTTGTCTGTGGTGGAAGAATATGAAATTGACGAAGTTTTGTTTGCCGATACTGTTGAACAGAAAAACGCTTTATGGAAATTGCGCCGTAATGTTGCCGAAGCCGTAAAACAAAATACGGTTTACAAAGAAGAAGATACCGTTGTACCACGTTTTGAATTGCCTAAATTATTAATAGGTATCAAAGCAATTGGTGAAAAATATGGCTTTAAAAGCATTTGCTACGGACACGCAGGTGATGGAAACTTACACGTAAATATTGTAAAGTTAGATATGAACGAAGATGCTTGGAAAACCCAGGTACCTAAAGGTATAAAAGAAATTTTTGAATTGACAAAGTCATTAAACGGAACTATTTCGGGCGAGCACGGCATTGGTTTGGTTCAAAAAGAATTTATGCCGATTGTTTTCAGTGATATCGAACTGAATTTGATGTATCAGATTAAAAAAATATTCGATCCTAAAAACATCATGAATCCCGGAAAAATATTTCCTTCAACTTATCAATAAATTACTTTTACCACATAGTTATTATAGAAAATGCAGATTTTTACTAGGAGACATAAATACGCATAGTTTTTAAGCGTCGCTTAAAAATATGTGATCTTAAATTATCTCTATAAAATTAAATCATTAAAACTATGTACTTATGTGGTTTGATAATTATCTTATAAAAGTTTTAAAATGAGTTCAATAGTAATAACACACCAGCATTTTCTGCTCTACAAACCGTCAGGGTATATTTCGCAGTTTGTTTATGAAAAGAAGCGAAACAAAAAGAAATTAGGCGAATTGTACGATTTTCCCGAAGGAACAATGGCTATTGGCAGACTCGATGAAAATTCTGAAGGTTTGCTGATGCTTACTACCGACGGAAAAGTGAGTGAGGAAATCCGCAGTGCGCATTACGAAAAGCAATATGTTGTTCAGGTTGACGGTATGATTACCAATGAAGCTATTGAAAAACTTAAAAACGGAGTTGAAATAGGAGTGAAGGGTGAACGATTAACTACCAAAAAATGTTACACAGCAATTATTGATAAACCTGATTATGTGGGCGAGGGTTACCGCATTCGCAGTGATCGTCACGGACCAACAAGCTGGCTTACCATTACGTTAACGCAGGGAAAATTCCGACAAGTCCGTAAAATGACAGCAGCTGTTGGTTTTCCTACGTTAAGGTTAATCCGCATTCGAATTGGCGATTGGAAATTAGAAGGTATGAGTGTTGGCGAAGTTGTGAAAATTGAGTTGTAAATAGTATATTTGATTGTTATAACTAAAAAAACATAAAATGAAACGAAAGTATATAATATTGCTAATAATTCTGGCATTGCCACTTTTAGATGTTTTCTACGCGTGTTGTAATTGCAGTGGTGATACAGAAGAAAGATTTTATGTAAACTCTGGTTTTTCAATAAAAAACATTGATAACAGTGGTGCAGAACCAATAGAATCAACATCAGAAAATATTAATAAGAAAGCGTACGGAATACGTTTACAAGTAAACCGACAAAGTTTATCGTTTCTTCAAAAAGATACTTACCAACCATTGTTTTCACAAGGCGCTTATGCAATGTCGTGCGATTGTGCGCCAGAGGTAACTTATGATCACACAGATAAAGTTGAATCCATTAAAATAATAACCTTAAATGATTTTAATACCGATAAACCTGCCAATAGCGATATAACAAATTACTTTAAAACTCATAAAAAGTATTTGGATGCTAATGAATTAATCAAAAATTTAAATTACGATTTTGAATATACGTTAAAAGAAACAGAATATTTTGATCTTTTATTAATGGTATCGCCATCAGAAGCTAATATTCAGCATCAGTTTAAATTGATCATTACTTTTGAAAACAAACCGACTGTAGAATTACTAACAACAGTAAATTTAATTTAAAATGAAAAATATAAATATTGTTATATGTTTATTATTTACAGTTGTTTTTGGTAACAAAATCTATAGTCAAGAAGAAACATCAGCTTATAAAGCAAAACTGTTATTTAAAGCTTCGTACGGTTTAAATGTTTCGTTTACTAACATGAATCAGAATAGAGAAACCGATTATTTAATTGATTATAACGATAAAACATATACTACACCTTCAATATCGGCTTTGTTTTTTATAAGAAAGCATTGGGGAGCTGAAATTACTATTAAAATGCCTTCTCCAAAGAATAATGACAGAGATCAAGAAAACTTTAGAAATTTTGCAAATAATAAGTATAGTGAAAATTATTTTGTAAACTCAAAAGTATCCTCATACGGAGTTTATGATCCTGCTATTACTTTTGGTATAGTTTACAGATTAGAAACTGATAAAATGTATTTATATCCCAAGTTAGCATTTGGCAGTACACCTGTAGATTTTAGTTCAGGAGAAATTCAGCTAAAAGAAAGGAACTCAAATACCGGTTACAAAGACTATTATAATGATGAAGTGTACGAAAATTTTTTCATAGTTTCGCCATCGGTTTCTGCTGGCTACAAGTTAACCAAACGTTTTTGGGTAGATTTGAGTATTAATGCTTCTTATTTTAGACCAAATTTTTCTTTTGATAAAACATTTACGAATTTGTACACTAAAGAAGTTCAAACAGAAAATATTGCTTACAAAAAGAATATGTTTGATACCTACATTTCTTTAGGTATAATTTATGTCGCAGTCAGAAAGAAATAAGAAATTCTAAATTTGTATTTAAGGCACAGTATAATGAATACACAAGCAAACGAAAACTTTAAATTTCAACGGATTATTGCAATAGTCGGTATAATTCTGTTTTTGATTAAGCTCTATGCTTGGTATCAAACAAATTCTGTTGCCATTTTAACCGATGCTTTGGAAAGTACCATTAACGTCATTGCCGGATTAATTGGGTTGTATAGCTTGTATTTGTCGTCGTTGCCCAAAGATGAAAATCACCCGTACGGACATGGAAAAGTCGAATTTATTTCGGCGTCGATTGAAGGAACCTTGATTAGCATTGCCGGTGTGGTTATTATTTACGAAGCCATTAGCGAATTACAACATCCCAAAACCATAGAACAGCTCGATTTGGGATTGATTCTGGTTTCATTAACGGCTGTAATAAATTATGTGTTGGGTTTTTATGCAATAAAAAAAGGCAGAAAAAGCAACTCGTTGGCACTTATTGCAAGCGGCAAGCATTTACAAACCGACACGTATTCTACCATAGGAATCATCATTGGATTGATTATTCTATATTTTACCAAAATTTCCTGGATTGATAGTGTAACCGCTTTAATTTTTGCAGGATTTATCATTTATACGGGATACAAAATTGTTCGCGAATCGATTTCGGGAATTATGGATGAAACCGATGAATTGCTGCTGAAAGAAGTTGTTGCTTTTTTAAACGAAGAACGTAGGCCCAACTGGATTGACTTGCATAATCTGCGTATTATTAAATACGGAAGTACCCTGCATTTTGACTGTCACATGACCGTGCCGTGGTATTTTAATATTGAAGAAGGACATAAAGAAGTTGATGCATTGGAAGATGCCGTGAAAAATCATTTTGGCGATCGTATTGAGCTGTTTGTACATTTGGATGCCTGTAAAGAATTTTCATGTAAAATTTGCAGTAAAACTGATTGTCCTGTGAGAAAACATCCGTTCCAAGAAAAAATTAAATGGACGATGGAGAATGTTTCGCTAAACAAAAAGCATAACAGTAATCTGTAGATTAACTCTTTTCCGTCACTTCGAGTAACGCAACGTAGTGAAGTGTATCGAGAAGTTAATTCATTATAAGTTCTCGACAAGCTCGAACGGACGAGGATCTGATACATTTTTTGATATAAACTTCCTGATAAACATTATATTCATTACAAAAATAGATTGACTGGTTTATCTAATTTACAAGTAAAAAAGATTACAATAATTTATCTGTGCATCTGTGGCAGAAAAAAATTAAAGTATTATAAACTGTTTCCTTTCTTTATCGAACAAAATGTCGTCGGTATCAAAAAAACGGTTAAACACGCCTTCGTCAATCAACGTGTTTGTGGTGTTATGATAGAAGGTATCATCCTTCAATAACATAATTTCGTCGCTTAACTGCAATGCCAGATCCAAATCGTGGGTAGAAAACAATATACACTTATTGTTAACGGCGCACAATTTTTTAAGCAGTTTAAAAAGTCGTACTTTGTGGTATAAATCCAAATGTGTCGATGGTTCGTCTAAAAATATAAACGGAGTATCCTGCACTACGGCGCGTGCAATATAGGTTCTTTGTAATTGTCCGTCGCTTAACTGTGATAATTTTCTGTGTTTTAAATCGGTAATTTCACAATCGTGCAGTGTATCGGCTATTAAAATTTCATCTTCAGTTGTCAGTTTATCCAACCAGTTGGTATAAGGTTGTCGTCCTAATTTTACCAGTTCGTAAACCGTAAGATCTTTATTTACATTTTCGTGAGTAAGCACCACACTTACTATTTTTGCAAATTCAGCAACAGAAAACGTGTCAATACTTTGATTGTCAATAAAAATACTGCCCGCTTTTCTATCCAGCAAACCAGAAATTGTTTTCAATAAAGTCGATTTTCCTATTCCGTTGCTTCCCAATAACGAAGTTAGAATTCCGGTTTGTAATTCAAAGTTCAAATTGCCAAACAAGATTTTATCTTTATAGCCAATGCTTAAATTTTCGGTTTTAAAAACACTCATAAACTACATTTTTTTCATTACAAAATAAAACCCGATGGTGGTAACAACAATCATAAAACAATTAAAAATCCATAAGTTGGTAAACCCGTAATTTTGGGCAATAAATGTTCCGATTAAAGGCGATGTTACAAAAGCTATAGAAAACGAAATTCCGTTTAAACCCATATACGATCCACGGTTTGTTGGTAGCGATCGGTTAACAGCTACGGTTGATGCAAACGGCATGATCAAGATTTCGGAAATAGATATTAAAAAGATTGATACATACAGAACAATTACCAGATGCGACGGAATCAACACCAAAAACGCAGCACCACAAAACAAGCTGCCAATGATCATATTAGCCGTTAAAGTAAACTTTTTTTCGGCATAATGCACCAGTGCCATCTCTAAAATAAAAACCACAATTCCGTTAAAAGCCATCAGCAAACCTACTTCTTTCTCGTTCATTAATGCTACATTTTTATAGAACAGCGGCAGCGTGTTTAAAATCTGAAAAAAGCAAAAGGCGTAAATAGCAATGAACAGGCTGAACAATAAAAATTTCCCGTCGGTATAGGCAGATTTTGTTTTGGAGATTTGCTCTGACTTATAAGAAATTATTTTTTCGGGGGTATTTCCTTTTCTGTTCTTAAAGTAGATGATAAACAGCGATCCTGCCAAAAACGACATTACTGCGTTGGTATAAAACAAAAAGTTGTACGAAACTGCCGCCAAAAATCCGCCGATAGCCGGACCAATGGAATAGCCTAAATTCAATGCCATACGGTTTAATGAAAACGCACGTGTTATATTTTCGGGCTTGGCATAGTAGGAAACCGAAGCACTGTTTGCCGGACGAAACAGTTCTTTAATGAAACTCAGAAAAAATATGGAAATACAAAGTGTTTCAAAACTTTTAAAAAAAGGCAGAATTACATAAAACGGAATGGATAAAAACAAACTGAAAGCCTGAATTTTAAACGATCCAAATTTATCTGTTAACCAACCACCAACTAACGATCCTAAAATAGATCCAACACCAAAGGTACTTAAAACAATACCGGCATTTTTTAAAGAAAAATCTAAAACACTAGTCATATATACGCCTAAAAAAGGCAATACCATTGAACCACTTTGGTTAATAAACATAACAAGCGCCAACAGCCATGTGGCATTTGATAAACCTTGGTAGGCGCTTATGTAGTTTTTCCAGTATAATTTTAAACTTTCCATTTTGCAAATGTAATAATATCGGCACAATTTGTTAATAAACAAAACGCTAAGTTTTTGCGTGCAATCTTTTAAAAAAACTATCTTTGTATATTGTAAATTTTATGCATTAATTAATGAAACCTAACACACAACAATTACAAAACTTGGTAACACAAGTTAGAAGAGATGTTTTACGTATGGTACATGCCGTAAATTC
>JBEBXJ010000097.1:0-8434 GCA_040391685.1 Paenimyroides baculatum | reverse complement strand
ATGCATTTTCTAACTGATACAAACGGAAACCAACCGAAAGTAATTCGTTGTTACGTAGGGTTACTTCCTGAAAATAATCGCGCGCTAAAGTGTACGGAGTTATTTCTTTATAGATTTTTTCGAATTGTGGCAATAAATTACCGTATTCGTTCATTTTGTTTTGTTGCTTCGCACGTTTTAAGAACTCTTGTTCGAACGATTTTTTAACAGCAACTGCATTTGATTTTTTTAAACCCTGACTTTCACCAATCCATTTTTTCCAATAATTGGCAATTCCTGCATATTTTGAAGCATACTGAATTTTAATTGCCTGATCCTGACGCATAAATCCATCGGCTACTTTTAAAGCTTTGTCACGGATTTCAATTTTTGCAGGATTTAAATCATTAATGATTTGTTCTACTGCAAATGACGGCAGGTATTCTTGTGTTCTGCCCGGATAGCCGTAAACCATTGTAAAATCGTTCTGTTCTACACCATTGATCGAAATAGGGAAGAAGTGCTTTGGCGTATAAGGCACATTGTCTTTTGAATACTTTGCCGGACGGTTATTTTTATCGGCATAAATTCTAAATAATGAAAAATCGCCGGTATGGCGTGGCCAAACCCAGTTATCGGTATCCGATCCGAACTTTCCGATTGATGAAGGCGGTGCACCAACCAAACGAATATCTTCAAAAGATTCGGTTACAAACAACATATATTGGTTTCCTTCAAAAAATGTACGAATCATAACGCTTTGCCAAGCTTCGCGTTTGTATGATTTCTGTAAGTCGTTGATGTTTTTCTGAATTGCTGTTTTTTTCTCTGCTTCGTTAGTTAAAACATCAACACCATTCATTATTTCTTTGGTAACATCGTGTATACTTACAATAAAGGTAACTTCAACATCTGGATTTGGTAATTCTTCTTCGTAAGATTTTGCCCAAAAGCCATCTTGTAAATAATCGTGTTCTACAGTTGAATGCGATTGAATTTCGCCGTAACCACAGTGGTGGTTTGTTAGCAATAATCCTTTAGATGAGATAACTTCTGCGGTACAGCCGCCATTAAATTGCGGAACCGCATCTTTTAAACTTGAATTGTTAACATCGTAAATATCGGTAACCGACATTTTTATTCCAAGGCTTTTCATTTCCTTTTCGTTCATTCCTTTTAATAAAGAAGGAACCCACATGCCGCCTTGTTGGGCAAAAATTGGAAACGAAACTAATAATACGAGCGCTCGTAGTAATTTTTTCATTTTTTAGATTTGTTAAAAGAGTGAAAAATTTGAATGCCCAAGGTACGAATTTTAAAACGATTTTTTTATGTTTGATGTTTATTAGCCTGCATTTATGAAGTTTTTAAGATTTAATTTGCGCTGTTTTATACTAATGCTGGTCATTTTTGTTATAGAAGTTTGCATTGCGCTTTTTGTTCACGACAATTTTATTCGCCCTTTGTTGGCGATATTATTGTAATTTGGTTTGTGTACTATTTTATACGTGCTTTTGTAAACTGCAAACCTATTTACATTGCGTTGTTTACCTTAGCTTTTTCGTTTGCGGTAGAAATTGGTCAGTATTTTAAACTGGTCAGCGTTTTAGGTTTGCAAGATAACAAGCTGGCACGTATTGTTATAGGAACATCGTTTTCGTGGTGGGATCTACTTTGTTATGTGGTTGGTTTTGGCTTTTTATTTTTGTTGGATAAGGATTTAAGGAAAACTGATAATTGATTAAAACTTCAATAAACCACAATAGCTGATATTAGTGCCAACTTTCTTTTTTGTCATTCTGAACGAAACGTAGTGAAGTGAAGAATCTTTTTTAAGAGTTTGAAAGATTCCTCCTTCGTCGGAATGACAAAATTGTGAATCAAAATAGTTTTGGTAATAAGAACAAAACTTGTTATTGTTTATTTGGAGAAAAAATCATTAAATCGCGTTTGTGTTTTTTAAACTGTTCTTTTTCGTATAATTGGATAGCGCGTTGATTGTGCGGTTCAACCTCTAAAACAATTTTTTTGTAGTTGTTCTCTTGTGCGAATTGCTTGATAACTTCCATAGCTTTTTTCCCGATTCCTTTTCCTTGGTAATTACTATCGATATACAGTTCGTCTAACAATAGCACGTTTCCGCTCATTTCAAAACTAAAGAATTGAACTAAAATAGTGTAACCACAAATTTCATTGTTGTATGTAATAATAAAGCATTTACCTGCATCCGGTTTTTGAACGAATTCAAAAAACAGGTTTGTGGTAGTTTCTTTGTTGATAGGATATCCGTCTATTGCATAAAAATTGACCATTAGGTTTACAACTGCAGGAATAGTTTCTGTTTTTAATAGTTCGAATTTTATCATATATTTGAAAATAAACTTAAAATTATGAAAAAACTAGTAAACGATTTTAGTTTTGGGCTTTTCTTCTGGCAATTAATTCCGATTGCAATGGTTATTCCGTTTGTTTGGGCATGTGTGCTTTTAATTAAAAATCAAAGGGAAACTTCAATATCAAAAGCGGTATGGGTTGCTGTTTTTTTCTTTGTACCCATTGTTTCATCACTTTTTTATATTCTGAATTTTTATGTAAACCGTAAGAAATCTTAAATAGTTTTCTCTATAAAATCCATAACAACTTTCGTGGCATTTTTGTTTTTCAACACAAATTCCCGATTTTTTGTACCCAATTCATTTATGTAATTAATATCAGTAACTAAACGGTCAAAAGTATAGGTTAATTCATCTGTATCATTAACAACCAAACAACCTCCTAAAGCTACCAAATCTTCTGCTTCTTGAAATTTGGAATAGTTCGGACCAATAATCACCAGAGTTCCGTAAGTTGCTGGTTCTAAAATATTGTGCAATCCGGTTTTAAAACCACCGCCAACATAAGCAATATCGGCATACGCATAAATCTGCGTTAAAATTCCAATAATATCAATAATGAAAACATCGGCATTCTTTAAATCTTCAGTTTTATAATTGGTGTATCGAACCGTTTTTTTATCAATTTTAGTAATCAAACGCGTAATTTCTTTTTCCTTAATATTGTGTGGTGCAATAATAAATTTTACATTTTTACTATTATTAAGGTAAGGCAGATAAACGTTTTCATCATCGATCCACGAACTGCCAATGACAATTGTTGTTGTGTTGTTTTTAAATTCTGCAATAAAATCTAACGGCTGTGAACGTTCAACAATCTGTGCTACACGATCAAAACGGGTGTCGCCATGAACTGTCACATTATTAAAACCAATTGATTTAAGTAGTTGGGCCGATGTATTGTTCTGAACAAAAAAATGATCAAAAGAATGCAATGCAGCTCGGTAAAAACCTCCAAATTGTTTAAAAAACAATTGATTTTCTCTAAATATTCCCGAAACCAGATACGTACGGATATTTCTTCGTTTTAATTCGTTTAAATAATTCGGCCAAAATTCGTATTTGATAAAAAATACCATTTTAGGGTTTACCAAATCTAAAAACCGTTTCACATTCTGCTTTGTATCCAACGGAAGATAAATAGTAATATCTGCAATTTTGTTGTTCTTTCTGATTTCGTATCCCGATGGAGAAAAAAACGTCAGCAACAGTTTGTATTCAGGATATTTTGCTTTGATTTCTTCCATCACCGGCAAACCTTGTTCATATTCGCCCAATGATGCCACATGAAACCAGATGTATTTTTGATTGCTGTCGATTTGATTTTGTAAAACAGAAAATGACTGCTTTCTGCCATCAACAAACAATTTCATTTTCGGACTGAAAAATCTGGAAAAAGGCAGTAAAAGTGCCGCTAAATTTATGCCTAACTGATACAGAAAACTCATGAAATTTTTTTATTGTCGTAAAAATACAAATTACGTTTAAATTGTCTTATGAAAAGATTTTAAAGATGGTAATTTATTACATTTGAGTTTATGAAATGAACATATAGATTATTATTTAGTTAACGTTTAAAATTAAGATAATGGAAAAATTACAGTTTACGGTTGATATTCCTGCATCAGCACAAAAAGTTTATGAAACAATGTTAGGTTTGAACGATAAAAGTACCTACGAAAGCTGGGCTTCGGTTTTTAATCCAACATCAACTTACGAAGGTAGCTGGAACAAAGGCGACAAGATTTATTTTGTTGGAACCGATGAAAAAGGAGAGAAGGCAGGTATGGTTTCCCAAATAGTTGAAAACAATCCGGCAGAATTTGTTTCTGTTCGTCATTATGGTTTTGTTCAGGGTGATACCGAAGTAACAACCAGTGAAATGGTTGAGAAATGGGCAGGAGGTCACGAAAATTATTCATTTACAGAAAATAACGGTATTACAAAAGTTACGGTTGATATTGATGTAATCGATGAATATTTAGACTATTTTAAAAACATCTATCCCCAAGCGTTAGAAGCTTTAAAAAATGTTGTTTTAAACGGTTAACTATTTTTGTGGGATCAAAATATATACAAGCTTTTTTTTACCTTTGCATATCAAATTTTCAACAATGAAAAAACTACAAATGGTTGACTTAAAAAGTCAATACGATGGTATAAAAGAAATTGTAAATGCCGGTATTCAGGAAGTTTTAGATACTACAACCTATATTAACGGACCAAAAGTTCATGAATTTCAAAAAAGTTTAGAAAGCTACTTAGGTGTAAAACACGTAATTCCTTGTGCCAACGGAACCGATGCATTACAAATTGCAATGATGGGCTTGGGTTTAAAACCAGGCGATGAGGTTATTACTGCCGATTTTACTTTCGCTGCAACGGTAGAAGTTGTTGCTTTATTGGGACTGGTTCCTGTTTTGGTTGATGTAGAAGAAGATTCTATGAACATATCGGTAGATGCCATTAAAAAAGCAATTACACCGAAAACTAAAGCAATTGTCCCGGTTCATTTATTTGGACGCGCTGCAAATATGGATGCTATTATGGAAGTTGCTGCAGCACATAATTTATTTGTTATTGAAGACAATGCACAAGCGATCGGAGCAAATTATACTTCGAAAAATGGTTCAAAACAAAAAGTAGGAACCATTGGTCATGTAGGAGCAACATCGTTTTTTCCGTCTAAAAACTTAGGCTGTTACGGCGATGGTGGTGCAATCTTTACAAACAATGACGAGTTGGCACATACTATTCGGGGAATTGTAAATCACGGAATGTACGAGCGTTACCATCACGATGTAGTTGGAGTAAATTCACGTTTAGACAGTATTCAGGCAGTAGTTTTAAATGCAAAATTACCACTTTTAGACACCTACAATAAGGCTCGAAAAAATGCTGCAAAGGCTTATAACGATGCTTTTTCTGGTAATAAAAATATTATCACGCCGGTATTTGATATTGATGGTGACGATCACGTATTTCACCAGTATGTTATGAGAATTACCAACGGAAAACGAGATACACTTTTGGCTCATTTGCAGGAAAAAGGTATTCCGTGTGCGATTTATTATCCGATTCCGTTACATAAACAAAAAGCGTATTCCGATGCTCGTTATAACGATGCCGATTTTCCGATAACCAACATGTTCGCAGATCAAGTAATTGCTTTACCAATGCATACCGAATTAGAAAAAGATCAGATTGATTTTATAACTTCAACGGTTTTAGAATTTGTATAATAGTAAAAGTCCTCAATTGAGGACTTTTTTATTTTAATTCTCCGTTTCTGTCATGCTAAACTTGTTTCAGCATTAATAAACTTCTCGACAAGCTCAAACAGACGTGATGTTTATGCTACAACTTACTGACAATAAAATCTTCTTTCTCGTTTTTTCCTAAATGAAAATGAAAAAGTTCACCAAAACCAACAGGAATTTTAAACGCATTTTGTAAAGGAACCTTTAAAAGATACGCCCACATACTTCGGATAATTCCCCCGTGAGCAACGATCAATACTTTTTGATGTTTTTGACTTCTTAATTCATCTAAAAAGAACGAGCATCTGGCATATAAATCCTGAAAACTTTCGCCGTTTGGTGTTGAAATTGTTACAAAATCATCATACCAAGGTTGAATATTTTCTAAAGGAATATCATTCCAAAGCTTTAGTTCCCAATCGCCAAAATGAATTTCTTTCAACCGGTTGTCGGTAATGATTTCCTTCGAAAACTGTTTGGCTAATTGCATACATCTTGATAAAGGAC
The DNA here is from genome assembly GCA_040391685.1 of Paenimyroides baculatum. Classification (GTDB taxonomy): domain Bacteria; phylum Bacteroidota; class Bacteroidia; order Flavobacteriales; family Flavobacteriaceae; genus Flavobacterium; species Flavobacterium baculatum_A. The sequence goes on along the minus strand of JBEBXJ010000097.1, from coordinate 2,295 downwards.
TGGAATAGACAGCATCAAAATCCATCGGTAATCGTTGTTTTAATTCCAGAAATTCTTTTTCAAAAGAGTCTGATACAGGAACATCGGTTTGTCCATAGCAAGTGCCTTTGGGAACATCAACTTGTGTATGCCTGATTACATAAATTTCCATAAAATAATAAATCCTAAATAAATGAGTATTTCGGTTACTTGTTGCACCGTTCCTAAACAATCGCCTGTGTAACCGCCGATATGCTTGTTGAAATACCAGCCCAAATACAGTTTTCCTAAATAGGCAAAAGGCAACACCAATAACATCCAAAGATTTTGAAACCAAAGAAACGGAAGTAATGTAAATACCAATCCTACCAATAAGGTTTGTTTGGGCAAGGCTTTATTGGCTAAAGGTTTTGATTTGCTTTGATCAATGTCGGTAACATATTTGTGTGTGTGAATCATCAATCCCGATAAATACCTACTGCTGCTATGGGCAATCAATAAAATAATCAAAAAATCGAGAAAAGATGTTTCAGCTAAATGTTTCATACTTAGAAATTTTAGCAGAAACAAAAGAATAATTCCAACAACACCATAAGCACCAATACGACTGTCTTTCATTATGGTTAATATTTTTTCCTTTCCGTAGCCGCCGCCAAAACTGTCGCAAACATCGGTAAAACCATCTTCATGAAAAGCACCGGTAAGCAATACGCTGGCAATCATCATCAGTACCAGGCAAATATCAACAGGTAAAACAAAATGCAAAAGATAACAAACCACAGCATTGAACAACCCCACAACAATCCCGACCAAAGGATAATATTTCTGCGACTGATTCATAATATCGGTTGAATATTCCACTTGAAACGGAATAGGAATGCGCGTAAAAAACATTAACGCTGTAAGAAAATAGGTGATTTCTTTTTTGATCATGATTTATTTGTTTGAAACGCCGGCAGATTCAAAACTCGCCATTTCATTTAAAAAATTAACCGCACTTTGGATAATCGGATACGCCAATGCACAACCCGTTCCTTCGCCTACACGTAAATTCAAATCCAATAAAGCTTTTTGATTCATAGATTCTAAAAACGTACGATGACCGCTTTCGTCTGAAACGTGACAGAAAATAGCATGATCGATAATCGTCGGTTCTAAAGCTTTGGCAACAGCAAAAGCCGCCGTGGCAATAAATCCATCGACCATAATCAACATATTGTTTTTATGAGCTTGCAGCATGGCACCACACATTTGTGCCACTTCAAAACCACCAAACGTTTGCATAATTTCCAATGGATCAGTAATTGTTCCGTGAAAATCCATGACTTGTTTTAAAATGTTGGTTTTGTGTAGTAGTTGTTCATCGGTCATTCCGGTTCCGCGACCGACACATTCTTCCATAGGTTTTTGTAAAAGTGATGCCATAATTAACGATGCGGATGAGGTATTGCCAATGCCCATTTCGCCAAAACCAATAATGTTTGAACCTTTTTCAAACACTTGATTTACAATTTTGGTACTTTCTGAAAAACAAAAATCCAATTGTTCTTTGGTCATGGCTTTTTCCCGCAACGCACTTTTTGTACCGTAACCAGTTTTGGCTTTTATTAATTCAGGATGATCTTCAAAGTCGAAATTTACACCGGAATCAACAATTTTAATAGCGATATTGTTTTGTTTGCAAAACACGTTGATCGCCGCACCGCCTTGTAGAAAGTTCATCACCATTTGAAAGGTAACTTCGGGTGGATACGCACTAACGCCGTCTTGAGCCAAGCCGTGATCGGCAGCGAATACAATTTGTGTGGGATTTTTTAATTGTGGTGTTAAGGTTTTTTGAACTTTAGCTATTTTGAAAGCCAATTGTTCCAGATAACCCAATGCACCTAAGGGTTTGGTTTTTAAATCGATTTTTTGCTGAATTTGTTCTTCGAATGTCATACTTTGGAAAAAATAATCGCGACAGAAGAATAGGAGTGAAGTGCAGATACAAGTCAAACCATAGCTTCAATCGCGAAAGCTTGTTGATAAATAAAACAATACAACGACCTGACTTAGATGTTAATCTTCACAGTTGCGCGACAGTTCAAGAATTTCACTTGATTCCTTGTATCGGGGCAAAGATAAGTTTTTTTTAGTATCTATTAGGATATGGTTTCATTGTAAACAATTAGAATTTCCCATTTATTATCAACCTTTTTTATGAACATTTGTTTTCCTAAACCACATAAAAAGCCACAATAGTAATAATAAGATATGTGAGCTACCTGTTGTGCATTTAGGATAAATTAATTTTAATTTTATTTAAACTTCTTT
>JBEBXJ010000096.1:0-8587 GCA_040391685.1 Paenimyroides baculatum | reverse complement strand
AAAACAAAGATGCTTTAGGTAAATTGGTTTCGTACGAAATGGGTAAAAGCTTACAGGAAGGTTTGGGTGAAGTTCAGGAAATGATCGATATCTGTGATTTCGCAGTAGGTTTATCGCGCCAGTTATACGGTTTAACCATGCATTCAGAACGACCAATGCACCGCATGTACGAGCAGTATCATCCACTTGGAATTGTAGGAATTATTTCTGCATTTAACTTCCCGGTGGCTGTTTGGGCCTGGAATGCTGCTTTGGCTTGGGTTTGTGGCGATGTTTGTGTTTGGAAACCTAGTTCTAAAACTCCATTATGTGCCATTGCATGTCAGAATATCATTTCGAAAGTATTCGAAAAAAATAATGTACCGGAAGGTGTCAGCTGTTTAGTTACAGGAAATGCATCTGGAGATTTAATGAACAACGACAAACGCGTACCGTTGGTTTCTTTCACGGGCTCAACACGCATTGGTCGTCACGTATCAAAAACAGTTGCAGAACGTTTTGGTAAAACTATTTTAGAGTTGGGTGGAAACAATGCAATTATCGTTTCAGAACATTCCGATTTAAGCATGGTTTTGGTTGGTGCGGTTTTCGGAGCAGTTGGAACTGCCGGTCAGCGTTGTACATCAACCCGTCGATTAATCGTTCATGAAAGTGTGTACGATAAAACAATCGAAACATTGAAAAATGCTTACGGACAATTGAGAATCGGCGATCCGTTGGATGCTACAAATCACGTAGGTCCGCTTATCGATACAAAAGCTGTGGAAGATTATTTAAAAGCAATTGAAAAAGCAAAAACCGAAGGCGGTAAAATAGTTGTTGAAGGTGGGATAGTTGAAGGTTCTGGTTACGAAAGCGGTTGTTACGTGAAACCATGTATTATTGAAGCTAAAAACGACTTTGAGATTGTTCAGGAAGAAACTTTTGCGCCAATTTTATATGTAATGAAATACAGCACCATTGAAGAAGCTATCGATATGCAGAATAATGTTCCGCAAGGATTATCATCGGCAATCTTTACAAATAATTTGCGTGAAGCAGAATTGTTTTTATCGCACACAGGATCAGACTGTGGTATTGCAAACGTAAACATTGGTACATCGGGTGCAGAAATCGGTGGAGCTTTTGGTGGTGAAAAAGAAACAGGTGGCGGACGCGAATCCGGTTCTGATGCATGGAAAGTTTATATGCGTCGCCAAACCAATACCATTAACTACGGTACAGAATTGCCATTGGCACAAGGAATCAATTTTAATTTATAAAATACAACACATGAAAAATTTATTTATAGCTGCAACAATGTTGTTATCGATACAGTTTGTATCGGCACAATCTGCAGATTTTAAAAAAGATGCGATCGAAGCTGTAAAATTATCGGGTGCAACAGCAAATTTTTCTGTTTATGCGGAAGCTATAATGAGTCAGATTTCTGATGAAACTAAAAAAGCAGACTTTAAAAAGGAATTTGATGCTACTTTACCAAGCTTATACGATAAAATGGCTGATACTTTCACAAAAAATTATACTCATGATGACATCAAAAAAATGATTGAGTTTTATAATTCACCTGTAGGTATAAAAATACAAAAAAATGCATCAACAATTCTTAAAGAACAAGGCCCATTTATGCAAGAATGGCAAATACAGCTACAAGGATTAGTAATGAAATACATGCAATAATTAAAAAGCGAGGTTTAATAAACCTCGCTTTTTTGTTGTAAAAATGTTAATCAATAACATTAAAATGAAAAATAATTGTAATTTAGATTCCTATTTTAAATAAAAAATTATGAAAAAGGTTATTTACGGCGCAATCATGTTCTTTGCAATACAAACAGGTTTCGCTCAATCACAAGACGCTAAAACTTTTGTAACAAACATGGGGCTAAAAACTCAGATCGATGCTATTAAAGATCAGGTTTTACCTGCTATTGATACTGCAAAAGTTGATGATTTTACAAAAGAATTCGACACAGTAACTAACGAATTCGTTTCTAATTTTTCAAAATTAGTAGATGAAAATTATAATGTAGATGAGGTTAAAGATGCCAATAAAAAATTCGCTGAAACCAACGAATTAACTCAGATAGCACCTAAAGATGCTATTACATTTGAACAAAAAGTGAATACTTTGCAAACCGAAATAGGTATGACACTGCAAGGCTTAGTAATGAAATATGCAAGTGCAGAAGCATTACAAGAGGCAGAAGAATAATCAATACAAAAAAGATGAAGAGAGGCATTTACGCCTCTTTTTTTATGCGTATTTTTGAAGAAACATTATACAATGAATTGTCCGTGCTGTTCCAATAAACAATACGCAGAATGCTGTGAACCGTACCATATTAAAGAAAAACATGCGCCAACTGCCGAAGCCCTAATGCGTTCACGCTTTTCTGCATTCGCCATTCCAAATGGTGACTATTTAATGCGTACAACATTACCGGCAAAACGTAGGTTTCATACCAAAGAAGAACTTCAGGAATGGGGTGAAATCAATCAATGGATTAAACTGGAAATCGTAAATCTGCCAACAATAAATCAGGTAGAATTTAAGGCGTATTATATCGATCAAGACCAAAAAGAACAACTGCATCACGAATTATCGGTCTTTCAAAAAATGAACGATCGTTGGTATTATGTTTCGGGCGAATTTCTAAACGACAATTAATGTCTTAAATTGAACGTATTTTTGATATGGGAAGAAGAAACGAAACCAACCGACTGGCACACAAGAAAAAGGTTGATCAGAAAAAGAACAAAGCAAGCAATGCCGAAGCGATTCGAAAGGAAAAATTAAAACAGATCCAGCAACAATTCAACCAGCAAAACAACCAAGAGTTACAACAAGAATAACATGAAAATTCTGCATACAGCCGATTGGCATTTAGGAAAACGTTTAGACGGTTTTTCACGATTTGAGGAACAGATTGATGTGATGAACGAAATCGTGGAAATTGCCGACAATGAAAAAGTGGATCTGATTTTAATTGCCGGTGACCTGTTCGATGCTTTTAATCCGGCGGTTGAAGCGGTTGACTTGTTCTACAAAACATTAAAGCGACTTACAAATAATGCGAAACGACCTGTAATTGCTATTGCCGGAAATCATGATTCGCCAGACCGCATCAATGCACCCGATCCTTTAGCGCGTGAATGCGGAATTATATTAATTGGTTATCCAAACGAAAAAGTCAATCTGTTTGAATTGGATCATTTTAAAATTGAAAAATCTACCGAAGGTTTTATCGAATTAAACATAGAAAATATCAATTTCCCAATCCGAATCATTCATACGGCGTATGCAAACGAAATCCGCTTAAAACAATATTTCGGCGAGGATAAAGAAGAGCAACTAAACAGTGTTTTAAAAGATCAGTGGACAAAAATCGCCGATGAATTTTGCAATGATAAAGGTGTAAACCTATTACTTTCTCATTTATACATGAACAAGCGCGGTGCTTCACTTTTAGAAGAGCCCGAAGGTGAAAAACCAATTAAAATTGGCAATGCGGATATGGTTTATTCCGATTGTATTCCTCCGCAGATCCAATACACCGCTTTGGGACATCTACATGCGTTTAACAACATCGGCACTACAGAAAAACCGGTTGTTTATTCTTCATCGCCTTTGTGTTACAGCTTTAGCGAAGCCGGTCAAACCAAATATGTATCGGTCATCAATGCACAGCCAAATCAAGATATAAACTTTACCAAAATAAATCTTACCAAAGGAAAAGCATTAGTACGTAAAACCTTTCAGTTGGTTAATGATGCAGTGAACTGGCTATTGGAAAATCCGGATACTTTAATAGAATTGACTATGGAAACCGATACTTTTTTAACAACCGATGAAAGAAAAGCTATTTTTCAGGCACATTCGGGTATTGTGCATTTAATTCCGAAAGTAAAAAATAGTGGTACAGAGGAAATTTTGGCTAAAGAAATAAACCTGAATCAGGATATTAAGGATCTGTTCAAAGATTATTTTAAATCTAAAAACGCTCAGCAAGAACCAAACGATGAATTGATGGATTTGTTTAACGAAGTTTTAAATAATCACGAAAACTAAAAGGAAAGTCTTTGCTCTTTCATCTTTACTCTTTGTTCAATCGCTTACACAACTAACTTATGATCCCAATTAAACTCACAATAGAAGGTTTGTATTCTTACCAAAAAAGACAAACCATTGATTTTGAAAACCTGATAAATGCAGGTTTGTTCGGGATTTTCGGGTCGGTTGGTTCGGGGAAATCGTCTATTTTAGAAGCTATAACATTTGCGTTGTACGGCGAAACCGAACGTTTAAACGCGAAAGACAAACGTGCGTACAATATGATGAATTTAAAATCGGATACGGCATATATTGCATTCGATTTTCAGAATTTCGAAGACAAAATCTTTCGGGTAACTCGTGAATTTAAACGTAACTCAAAACGGTTTGAAGACATTAAACCACCAACGGTTGTTTTTTATGAAAAGATAAATAACGACTGGATTCCGCTAAACCACAACAATGCACAAGAAATTGTGGGGTTGAGTTACGATAATTTTAAACGAACCATTATTATTCCTCAAGGTAAGTTTAAAGAGTTTATTGAATTGGGAGCGAAAGACCGAACCCAGATGATGAAGGAAATTTTTAAACTGCACCGATACGATTTGCAGGATAAAGTTTCGGCATTAAACAGCAGCAATAATATAGAACTGAATCGGTTGGAAGGAAAACTGTCGGGTTACGATGAAGTTTCCGAAGAAAATATAACTGTTTTAAAAAACAAGCTTGCCAACGAAACTGAAATTCAAACCGAAAAACAAACCGTTTTTAAAACCGTTAACGATAAATTACAGCACTTAAAAAGTATAAAAACAGAATTTGAATCGTTGCAAAACAAAAAGGATCTGTTTTTAAAACTGAATAATCAAAAACCAAAAATTGATCAGAAAAAAACGGAGTTAGAAATTTACGAACGCGTTTACAAAACCTTTCATCAGTTGTTGGTTGACAGTAAAAAATATGAAAATGAAGCGCTACAAAAATCAGATCAATTAGCAAATGATAAAACGAAGTTAGAAAATTCGGAAACAGAATTGCTTAAAATTGAAGCTTCAATTAACGAAATAAAACCTTATGTTGATGATTTACAAAACAAGCGTTTACAGGAAAACGATTTAGAGTTTATTGCCAAAATACATCAGTTTGCCAACGATATTGTCGAATTAAAAAACCGTACAATTAATGGGGAACTTAAAGTTAATGAAGTAGAAAATTCGGTAAAACAATTATTGCAAATCATAAAAGAAACCGAAAAAGAAATAAATGATCTTGCTAAAAACCAAATTGAAACCGATGTTTTAATCAATGTGGGCGATTGGTTTGGCAAAAAACAGCATCTTGAAAAAGAGTTGAACCAGCAACAAGAAAAAACCAGTCAGTTAAAAAGTGAAATTCAGATAATTGAAAACGAATTAATCAGTGAGAAAATTGATGTTTCAACTTTTGAAGACAATCTAAAAGTTTTAAATGACTCATTTTCGCAGCAAAAAAAAGAATTGAACGCAAAGCTGCAATCATTTCAGGTTCAACAGGAAATTGCACACTTTGCACACAATTTACATAACGGCGAAGCTTGTCCGCTTTGCGGATCATTAGAACATCCCGAGGTTTTGACTTTGAACGATGTTACTCTAAATTTAACCGAAGTTCAAAATGAGTTAGATTTAATCGAGGAAAAGCAAAACAATGCTGTTGAATTCTCGAATAAAATCAGACAAAAAATTCAAAAGCTAACCCTGTTTCTGGATCATTTTTCAAATGAGAATAATCGTTTGAAAGAATTGAATAATCAAATAGATCGGCATAATTCCACTTTTATTTGGGCAAATTTCAATTCAGATAATTTCGAGGATTTTCTACTGAAAAAACAAGAATCGTTGAATTTATCAAAACAAATCGACAGTAAAAATAAATTCATTACAGAACAAAGGTCAAACCTAGAAAATCAGCAGGAAACAGCCGACAAATATAAAAGAGCATTAGAACAGTTTAAAGTTGAAGAAGCACAGAAACAAACGGAAATTCAACAAAATTTAAGTAATTTAAAAGTACTTGATTATGCAGATTTTAGTACATTTTCAGTTGAAGAAATCGAACAAAAATTAAGAGATTTAAAAGCATTCAACCAAAAAACAGAAACCGATTTTAACTTATATAATCAGCAATATAATCAGTTAAACACGCAGATTCAGGTTCAAAAAGCTTCGATTATATCAACTGAAAAACAGCTCTTCGATCTAAATAAAAATTTGGAAGAACTAAACAATCTTTTCAACAAAAATCTAATCGATCAAAATATAGAAAGCAAAGAAAAGGTTGTTGAAATACTTCATTTAAACCTGAATGTGGAAGCTATTAGAAAAGAAATTGAAGAATTCACAATTGCTTACAAAACGTTGAATAATCAAATTCAGGAATTAGAAGCAAAGCTAAAAGATGAATTTTTTAATGAAAACGACTATTTGCAACACGAAAAAGATTTTGAAATTGCCGAAACCGAATTAAAAACTGCAACCGAAAACGTTACTAAAACCAATGCAGAAATTACTCGTTTAACCAAAGCCTTCATTGAGAAAAAAGAATTGTTGACAGCGCTTAACCAGCTTAAAAAACGAGCAGAAAACCTGAAAACGATGAGTAATTTGTTTAAAGCTGCCGGTTTTGTTCAATATGTATCATCGATCTACCTTAAACAATTGTGCGAAAATGCCAATGTTCGTTTCCGCAAAATGACAAGAAACCAGTTGAGTTTGCAGGTTAACGAGGCGAATGATTTTGAAGTGATTGATTATTTAAACGAAGGCAGAACGCGCAGTGTGAAAACACTTTCGGGCGGACAGTCGTTTCAAGTTTCGTTAAGTCTGGCACTGGCATTGGCAGAAAGCGTGCAGACAAACACATTAGCAAACAAAAACTTTTTCTTTATTGACGAAGGTTTTGGAACGCAAGATGCCGAATCGGTTAATATTGTGTTTGAAACGCTGAACAACCTACACAAAGAAAACCGCATTGTTGGAATTATCTCGCACGTTGAAGAGCTGAAAGAACGTATACCCGTTGCCTTGCAAATCACTAAAACCGATGAAGACGGAAGTTTGATTAAAGTGATTTAACTATTCCCACCAAACAGCTTCTTCCTCATCAAGTGCTTTTTTGTCGTTGTGTAAATAAGCATCGTTGTAGGTTTTCCAACCATTGCTGTTGTATTTTTCGTTAGGACTAAATTCGGCTGCCCCTTGGTCAAAATCAGCAGGCACATCGGGTACACGGAAATCTGCCCATTTGCAAATTTTTGCTTCTTTTGTCTGATAATCTGTCCAAAATCCTTGATACACATTATTAATGTAACTGTCACGGTGCAAATCCAAATCGTTGTAATAAACCTTATTGTCGCCTTCGGTAATTAAAAACATAGCCTGATATGTTCCTTCAAAAACACCTGAATGCTTGCGATTTGTAGGTTCGTTAAATTTATAAACACCCGTAATTACACCTTCATAAGCAGCAGGTAAACTCACCGTGGTTTCATCTAAAGTACGCGGCTTAATTTCTTTAACCGTATGCAGAGAAATGGTACCTTCAAAACCTTCAATATTGTTACCCACTTTCGATTTTCCTTTAACGTGATATAAATCCGGATCTGTTTGATCTTTTTCAACATCGGTTATTTTTATGTGAATTCGTTTGTAACTGCTGCCAATTACGCCGTAGGTTACATTATTTTCTAATCCTGAAATTACGCCCGAAAAATCATACTTGCGAAAATTCTTCAGTTCGTTTGCAGTTGAAATATATTCGGTTTCGGGTAAAATTTGGGAAAACCGGTTTTGTGCATAAAAACCAAACGGCAACAACAGCACTAAAACCAACACATAATTTTTCATATCAATATTTTCTGCAAATTTAAACAGTTTTTCTTGTTCTAAACATAACTTTTTAAAAACCATAAGTTTACAGCACAGCAGTATCTTCGGTAAAATTCTGTTTAATTATGAAGAGAAGCGTTGAAGTAGCGGTAATTTCAGATACACATTTGGGAACTTACGGCTGCAAAGCAAAAGAATTGCTGAATTATTTACGGTCGATAGATCCAAAAACATTAATTCTGAATGGTGATTTTATTGACATTTGGCAGTTTAAAAAAAGCTATTTTCCCGAAAGCCATCTCGAAATCATCAAATACATCCTGAATCTGTCGCTAACAAACTGTCAGGTAATTTATCTTACGGGTAATCATGACGAGTTTTTAAGGAAATTTTCGCCTATGACTTTTGGAAAGATCCAACTTTTAGACAAATACATTTTTGAATTAGACGGCAAAAAAGCCTGGGTTTTTCACGGTGATGTTTTCGATTCATCTGTTCAACATTCTAAATGGATTGCCAAATTGGGCGGTATCGGTTATGATTATTTGATCCGTTTGAATAATCTGTCGAACTGGATTTTAAGTAAAATGGGGCGCGAGAAATATTCCTTCAGCAAAAAAATAAAAAACAACATTAAAAAAGCCGTGAAGTTTATTGGCGATTT
>JBEBXJ010000095.1:0-8596 GCA_040391685.1 Paenimyroides baculatum | reverse complement strand
GTTGAGTTTGGTGTAATTACAAAATCGTTGACTTCCAACATAATTTTGTTTCCGTCAACAACTGTATATCCGCCTTCGCCTTCCATTATAAAGCGCAATGCCGAAGCTTTGTGACGGTGTGCCGAAGTAAATTCTCCGGGGCGCGTAACTTGAATTCCGGTATATAACCAACCAACTGCTGCACTTACATCTCTGCGTTTATCGTTCACTAAATAAACCACGCGTCTACCTGCCTGTTCGGGTGTAACCAATTCGGAAGATTTTAAAACCAAATGTCTTAAATCTTCATACTTCCAAAGCATCGGAACCGATGAACTTCTTGGTTCCCAAGGTTCGATATCGTTTGCAACCGTCCATAAAGCACCGGCGCCCAATCCTTCTAATTCTTTGTAATATGCTTCTAATTCCGGCGTGTCTTCAACCCGTGCACGACCGTAAATATCATCTGATTGTGGTGTTTCCATACAATTTATATTTTAAGAAGATATAGTTTATTCTTCGGATTTATTTATAAAGGTAATTTTTTTTGTGGGAGCAACATTCACTCTTAAATCAAAAATATCAAAACGATTGTAATGACCCAAAATATCATGCATTTGCTTTGGTTGGATACATTTTGAAAGATCGATATCTGCATAAATAATTCCTTCTTCATCAATTAAAGGTTGACCGATAACTGCTCCGTTTGGACCGATAAATCCTGAAAAGGCACTGCTTTTTCTGTCTAATAATTCATCTACATTCGGAACATCGGCACGTAAAGCGTCTTTAATTTCCTGTGAAATAGTTGAACATGAAACAATGGTAAATAACTTCCCTTCAAAGGAATGCGCTGCCGCACGAATTTTAATCGCTTCTGCCATATCGTAATCGGGTGGGGCAACAGGCAGTGAAATATAATTGGCAATGTGGATCAATTCGCCCTGAGAAAGCAATGTAAATCGAGCCAAGGTGTTGGTGTTTTCGCCACAAGCCAAAGTTCCAACCGGACCAACTTCGGTATTATAAACTTTTAGGGAAGATCCGTCGCCCGATGTCCATGTTAACTTTTCAGCCCATGTTGGAACCAGTTTTCGGTGCTTTCCGATTAATTCCCCGTGGTTATCTATTATTAAATTGGTGTTGTAAATCTCACCGAAACTATCGCCACGCTCGTTAATCCCGATGACAATATTCATATCGAAATCTTTTGCTGCCTTGTACAGTTTCTTCATGGATGCGTCGTTAACGGCAACCGAATTTTTATACAATTCTTCGTACCATTTACTGCCTTGAACCGGTGTCATGATCCAGTTCCAATAAGGATATCCGGCAATAAAAACCTCGGGAAAAGCAATTAATTTTGCTCCGTTTTCATGTGCTTCTTTTATGAAAGCTATGGCTTTGTCTATTGTTTTTTCTACGTTTAAAAAAACAGGTGAGGTTTGAACCGTTGCTGCTTTGAATTTTTTGAATTCCATAATAATATTGTATTAAGATTGGCGTATTAAGACATTTATAAATGGCTTAACCTTATGTATCTTTTAATAACATTTTCTTTATAAGAACAATTTGTCCTAAATGATAATAACTGTGTTCGATCATGGCTTCGATGTTTCTTCTGAAAGTTCCATATTTTTCATCGACAAAAACCGAATTTAATTTTTCATCGCTCATAACTTCTACATTTCGAGCAAATTCTTCAGCATCATTCCAAAATCGATCTAAAAACAAATTCCATTGCTCTTGAGATTCGATCGCAGGAAAATTGAAACTGAACTGATCTTTTATATCTAATGATCCGCCATTAAAAACATTCAGAATTCCTGAAATGTAATAATGTATATGCTGCGCTAAATCTGCAATAGTGTTGAATGAATCTACTTTTTTGATGGCAATTTGCCAGTCTAAATTTGCCAACTGATCTTTAAAATTGGTATTGGCAATCCAAGTTCCGTTAAGGATTACTTCACGAAATCGATTAGCTATTTGAAGTGATGGATTCATGATTAATTAATAATTTTAAATTACGAATTACGAGTTATTACGAATTGTTTTTTGAATAGATCCAATAATTTTTAAGATTTCATTGACATCGTTTAATAAACTTTCACTTTCTTTAATTGATAAATAATTAGTATCTCTTAATAATCTTATCCAATAATGTGTTTCTCTTGCTTCTTTGTATGCTATAGTTAATTTAGCAAAAAAATCTTTACCTGATTGCCCACCAATAGCTTCTTCAACATTAGCTCCAATAGAAGTCCCACACCGTAATAGTTGTTTACTTAAAATAAATTCTTTTCTATCGTTGGATAAAAACTGATAAACATTTACAATACGAACGGCAAAAGCATAACTTTTTATTTGAATTATATTATCGGTTTTCATGATAAAACAACATTTTAATTTCGTAATTTATAATTGGTAATTCATAATTTTTTCCTTCACTTCCTCATTAAAAGCTTCCGCTTTTATCGTTTTTCTGTCTTCGGCAATGGCAACGTTTACCAATGTAACTTCGCCTTCCAAAACCGTTTTGTCTTGTTGGTTTACAAAATGAAAACCACAAATTACCGATGAACTTTTTAATTCTTTTACCCATAATTTTTTGGTTAGAATTTCACCAATTCGGGCTGCATTTTTAAACTGAACTTTTAAATCAACCGTAGGAATTCCGTTGGTTTCATGGATTTTTGAAAAAGGTCGGTCTAAAGCTTCACCAAACCAATCTTCAACCAAATCGTTCAACATTTCCAAAAATCGTGGATAAAAAACAATTCCTGCAAAATCGGTATGTCTAAAACGTATTTGTTCTTCTTTTATAAAATAGCTCATTATAATATTTTTTATTCTGATAAATCTTGAATACACTGTTCTCTAATCGACCATAATTCTTCAATGGAATAATTAGTTTCTGGGTTTTCTTTCAACCAATCTATCAAAAAATTTTTATGTATTTGAATTTTAATTTGATTTATTTCGTTTGGTTTTATTTCAATTTCATAAAGCAAATCGCTTTCAAAATCTGATGGTGAGGAATCAATCTTTGTGAAATCATAAATTTTATTGTTATATTTTAAATAATTATGAGCTTCTGGAATATAGTCTAAATTATAACTTTTTAATGTTTTAGAAGTTTTTGGTGTATTTAAACCATTCATTTTAAAAATCCCAAGCATCAACTTTACATTTTCAAATCCATTTTCATTTGCTAATTGCTTTAAAACAGCATGTTTGGTACTGCAAGTACCTTTATTATCTGTAAAAACTGTTTTTAAATTGTCTTTATCTAAATTTCTTCCATAAGGTAAATGTTGAATATATTTGGAAGCATCGTTATAAGTAAAAATAGATTTTTTTAGAAATTCTTCTGATATTTCTCCTTTTGATTCTATATTAAAATTTGGAAGTTTGTTCATTTATTTATTGTTTCAATTTAAAACGCTGAATTTTACCTGTTTCGGTTTTTGGCAACTTTTCTAGAAAATTAATTACCCGCGGATATTTATACGGAGCGGCATTTTCTTTAAACCAATTCTGAATATTTTTAGCCAAATCTACCGAAGCTTTTTCTTGATTTTTTAAAACAATATTGGCACAAACCAACATACCACGTTCATCGTCGGGCAAACCAACAACGGCACATTCTAAAATTTCGTCGTGTGTAAGCAGCACACTTTCAACTTCTATTGCGGCAATGTTGTAGCCCGATGAAATAATCATGTCATCGCCACGAGCCACAAACCAAAAATAACCATCTTTATCCTGCTTAAAAATATCGCCTGTAATATTCCAGCCGTTTTCAACATATTCCTGTTGTTTTTCAGGTCTATTTAAATATTTACAACCGGTAATTCCACGAACAGCCAATTTTCCGGGAGTATCATGCGGAACATCGTTTCCGTTTTCGTCGATAATTTTAGCTTCATAACCTGTAATGGCAATACCAGTTGAGCCCGGACGCATATTTTCTTGGTTTGATGAGATAAAAATATGAAGCATTTCGGTAGCACCAATTCCATCAATAATTTTTAAACCGGTTGCGTTGTACCAATCTTCCCAAATTTTAAGAGGAAGCGTTTCACCTGCCGAAATACATCGTCTTAAGCTTGACAAATCATAATCTTTTGCTTTTTCAGTAAGAATACGCCAAGCTGTGGGAGCCGTAAAACAAATCGTGACCTTTTCGTTTTGAATGACTTCTAAAAGAGTATCGGGACTAGGTTTTTCTATTAAAAAAGAACTCGCTCCAAAATACATCGGAAACAAAACCAAACCGCCCAACCCAAAAGTAAAACCAATTGGCGGACTTCCCGTAAAAGTATCTTTTTCGGTTGGTTGCAGGGAATAATTTGGGAACGCCTCACAAATATTCAGAATGTCTTTGTGATAATGAGCCGTCATTTTAGGATTTCCGGTTGTGCCCGAAGTAAAACCTATTATAGCAACATCGTCTGCTTTTGTGTTATAGTTTTGAAATGTTTTTGGTTTCGATTGCATCAATTCTTCAATAGATCCATTTCTGTAAAAAGAAACCGATTTTAAAAAATCTGATTTTACCAGATTGATCTCATCTGCCAACGAACTATCACAAATTACATGCGAAATTTCAGCACAGTCAATTAAGGTTTTTAATTCTTTTGATCGTAACAAAGGCATGGTTGCAACTACAATTCCGCCTGCTTTTAAAATGGCAAACCAGCACGCAACCATCATGGGATTGTTACACGAACGAAGTAATACCCGATTTCCCGATTGTAAGCCTAAATTATCGACCAAAACATGCGCAATCTGATTTGCTTTTTCAAACAAATCGTTATACGTCCATGTTTCGCCAAACGTTTTCAGACACACATTTGAACCTTTTCCGTTAGTAATGTGACTGTCTAAAAGACGCTCTACACAATTGAGATTTTCAGGCTGATTAAACTGCGGTAAATCCAAAAACAAATAATCGGGTTGTAAATTTAAACTCGGTAAACTGTTATGAGCAAAATTATCTTTCATTTTCCTTTGTTTTTTACAAAATCAAAAATTGCTCCGAAAGCTACTCCAAATGCTATTCCCATTGCAACACCTTTCGAAAGATTACCTGTAGAAGCTCCATAAGCAGCACCAAGGGCAACCCCAAGAGCCGCACCGATTCCAATTCCGTTTCCTGTTTTTTTTCCTATAGTCATAGAATTTATAAATTAACTTAAAACTATTTTTTATTGATTTTTGGTTAACTCAAACCAATTTGTTAACTCGCCTTCGTAATCAAATGTTTCCTTAAATTGAAAACCTAACTTTAGAAGAACATTTATTGAATTTATGTTTTCAAGATGTGTTATCGCAAAAATTGAATTTATATTGAAATTTTCAAAACCATATTTAACTATTGCTTGCGATGCTTCTGTGGCATAACCTTTTCCCCAATGTTTTCTTTTAAAGCGATATCCTAACTCGTAAAAATTGTTCTGATTGTTTAAGTTTTCTTTAAAATATTTTAATCCTGCCCAACCAATACACTCATTTGTGTGTTTTTCTACTACAGCCCAGCGCGCAATACCATTTACAGTATATTGTTGATTAAGCATTTTGATAATCTCGATAATTTGTTCTTTTGATGTTACAGGATTATTCTCAATGAATTTATGAACTTCGGCATCAGAATCCATTTCAAAAAGGTCATCAACATCGTCAAAATTAATTTTTCTTAAATACAGTCGTTCGGTTTCTAAAATAAATTCCATATTATTTTTTCTTGAAATTGAACTACTTTTTATTGCTTTTTGGTTTTAAAGCTTTCTTCATACGTTCGGTTTGTTTTCTTTCGGAAATTGTTAAACCATACAGATTTTCAATTCCTTTTTGGTATTGATTCGGAATATCTGTAACATTAATTTGTTCGTAAGCCTGCGCTTTTCTAACAAAATAAGGATCTAACAACAACGGTTTTCCAAGAGCAACCAAATCGGCTTTTCCACTTAAAATAATCGTATTAATCTGATCGATATCTGTAATAGTTCCGGCGGTAATAGTTGGAATATCTGCTGAATTTCTAACCATATCAGAGAACGGAACCTGCCACATTCTGCCAGTTTTCGGTTTTTGATTTTCAACCGTATTTCCTGTTGATACATTTATGATGTCTGCACCCGCTTTTTTGAATTCTGAAGCAATAAAAAGAACATCTTCTTGAGAAATGCCGTTTTCTGCCCAATCATTCGCCGAAATACGGACAGATATTGGTTTGTCAACAGGGAAGTTCTCGCGAACTGCATTAAAAACCTGCAATGGAAAACGCATACGGTTTTCTACAGATCCGCCAAAATCGTCGGTCCTATTATTAGTTAAAGGCGATAAGAATGATGCCAGTAAAAAGCCGTGATGTGCCTGTAATTCAATCATGTCAAAACCTGCTTTTTCTGCATTTTTAGCCGCATTAGCAAACTGATTGATTACGTTTTGCATATCATCTGCATTCATTTCTTTTGGAACTGACATTTTATCATTAAACGCAATTGCCGATGCCGAAAGTAATTCCCAAGCATTATCAATTGGTTCGTTTACAGTTTCCCAAGGTTTTTTAACAGCACCTTTTCTGCCCGAATGACCTAATTGAATTCCGATTTTTGTTGCCGTATTTTCATGAACAAAATCGGTAATCTTTTTCCATTCTGTAATCTGTTCCTCATTATAAATTCCGGCACAACCCAAGGTAATTCTTCCGTTCGCATCAACAGCCGTCATTTCAGTCAAAATCAAACCTAAACCGCCAATGGCACGTGAAGTATAATGCTGAAAATGCCAGTTGTTAACCAAACCGTTGTTTGCCGAATACTGCCCCATAGAACTCATGACAATTCTGTTAGAAAGCTCTAAACCACGCAATTTAAATGTAGAAAAAGCAGCAGCATTTGTATTGTTATTATGTTGCTGATTGAATTCTTGTAATACTTTATCTGTGTACGATTGATCTCTTAAGCGAAGATTTTCGTAGGTAACTTTTTTAGATCGAGTCATACATCCGAATGAAAACTGATAGAACGGATATTTTTCGTATCGATTCATATTTTCAAACCATTCCAATGAAACCGATGCAGCGTACTGAATCATTTCCACCGGATTTCTACGAGTTTTCTCGTATTGCTGAAACGTATTTTGAACATTATCCGGATTTGCCATCAAGGCATCGAACAAACCAATTGCACAATCCATTGCCAGTTTTGTACCTGAACCGATTGAGAAATGTGCAGTTGCTTTGGCATCGCCCAATAAAACAATGTTGTTGTGATGCCAATTTTTGTTGGTTACATGCGGAAATTGTCGCCAATGCGATTTGTTGGTAATAAGGGAATGACCGTCTAACTCCTCATTAAATATTTCGGAAAGTTTAGCAACGGTATCCGCTTCATTCTCCACTTCAAACTGTAGGTTTTTCCAAGTTTCATCGGTACATTCAAAAATCCAGGTGCTCATTCCTTCTTCGTACTGATAAGTGTGCGCAACAATGATTCCGTAAGGTGTAGTTCTAAAAAAATAGGTGAAAGCATCTAACGGTTTGGTAGATCCCATCCATACAAATCGGTTTGATTTTAACTGGATATTCGTTCCGAATTCGTTTTGAAACTGGGTGCGTATTCCGCTTCCAATTCCGTCTGCTGCTACAATAATATCTGAATCACTGAATTGTGAAAGATCGTCAATATTTTGTTCAAAATGCAGTTTTACACCTTCTTCCTCGCAACGTTGATGCAGTAATTTTAGTAAGGTTTTACGCGAACAACCGCAAAATCCGTTACCGGCAATGCTAACTTCTTGTCCGTCGCGAGCCACAATAATATCGTCCCAATACGCAAATTTGCTGCGAATTAGTTCGTACGACTGCATATCGCGTTTTAAAAATTCGCCCAAAGTTTCATCGGAAAACACTACGCCAAAACCAAAACTGTCTTCTGGTTTGTTGCGTTCGTACACGTTAATTTCCCAATGGGGCATTGCTTTTTTGGTTAAGATTGAAAAATAGAGTCCGCCCGGACCACCGCCTATAACCGTTATTTTCATAGATTTCGTTTTATTGAGAAAGTTTCGCCCAGTTTACTGTAGTTAGATCCTGCTAAACGGGCAACAGGTTGGTATTTGTCTAAATTAATTCGGTAATTTTCAAGAAGAATTTCATCGGCAATGTGCATCATCAGTACTTTACCAATAACGATACATGCACCTCCGTTTTTATGATCTTCCAAAAAATAATGATGCACCATTTCGCATTCAAAATGAGCTTTGGCTTCGGCAACTCTTTTAGGTTTAATCAATTCGCACGAAATAGGAGTAAGGTTTGCAAGCTGAAATTCGTCAACAGTATTTTCTACCGAGTTAGACGTAGTGTTCATTTGTTCCACAACTTCTTCGGTAACCAGATTCACGGCAAATTGTTTGTTTGCCAAAACATTGTTTAACGTGTCTTTGTTTTTGTCGCCCGTACGAACGGTAGAAAACATTACGTGCGGCGGATCTTCGCCCACCACATTAAAAAAGGAAAAAGGTGCAAGGTTGTTAATTCCGTTTTCATCGACAGTAGAAATCCAGCCAATTGGGCGCGGAATTACCAAACCTGTCAATAATTTAT
>JBEBXJ010000094.1:0-8662 GCA_040391685.1 Paenimyroides baculatum | reverse complement strand
ATTCAACAATGTTTTACCATCGTCTACAAAAGTTCCTTTATTGGTATCGATATTGTTACCGACTTCTTCTAAACGATCGCGCGTTTTCATCATAATTAAACGTGGCGACAGTTTTTTACCCGTGATATTTGCCGGACAAGATGATGTACAACGACCACATTCGGTACACGAATACGCATTTAACAACTGTACCCAGTTTAAATCCTGAACATCTTGTGCACCAAATTTTGCAGGGACTGCATTTTCATCTGGAGCAGGGACTGCAAACGGATCGGCATTTGGATCCATCATTAATTTTACTTCATTGGTAACTGCCTGCAAATTATCGAATTTACCCAACGGTTCTATATGCGCAAAATACGTATTTGGGAATGCCAATATAATATGCAAATGTTTTGAATAATACAAGTAATTAAGGAAAGACAATACCATAATGAAGTGTCCCCACCAACCAACACGCTCTAAAACGTGTAAAGTGCCTTCGCTAAAAGATCCAAAAACAGCCGGGCCAATAAACTGCGAAATGGTAAAATTAAAAGATCCCTGACCTGCAAAATGCGATTTGCCCATGTTATATAAAACCTCATCGGTTCCGTTCATGGTAAAAATGCACAATACCAGTATAATTTCCATCATTAAAATTAAATTGGCATCTTTTTTAGGCCAGCCCATTAATTCTTTCATGTTTAAACGTGGAAGTTTTAACAGGTTTCTTCGTGATAAAAAGATAATTGTGGCTGTTAACGCCGCAACCGACAATATTTCGATTAAACTGATCATGAAGGTATAAAAACCGCCAAGAGGTTCTTTAAAAATACGGTGTGTTCCAAAAATCCCGTCGATAAAAATCTCTATCAACTCAATCTGGGTAATCATAAAAGCTGCGTAAATGGCAAAGTGTAAAAGTGCCGGAATGGGTCTGGCAAACATTTTCTTCTGTCCGAAAGCAACCAAAAGCATGTTTTTCCAGCGCTCTGCAGAACGGTCGGTTCTGTTTACAGACTGACCCAACTTTATGTTGCGGTAGATTTTTTTTGCGTTTTTTGCAAAAAAACCAAATCCTGCAACTGTTAAAGCTATAAATAAAATACTGCTTAAAATGTGCATTATTGTAATGTATTAATTATTGTTTTTGTTGTATTTAGTTTTGTATGTTGTTATGGTTTTACCGGTTCTGCATAAGGTTGTGCTTTTTTTCCGAAAACCGAAATGTTTATGTAACGGCGCGGATTTAGTTTAACGTCTTCTAACAAATTGTTTAATTCTTTTGTTGCCGATTCCAAGTTATTGTACAGCTGTTCCTCCTTCATCAATTTCCCTATATTTCCTTTTCCGCTGTTGGCATCACTCATCATTTTGTCAAGGTTTGATGCTGCACTATCGAACTTATTTAAGATATCCTGTAATTTCTGTAATTGGATCTTATCTAAATCGTTAGAAAAAGCTGAAAGGTTTTTAGATGTTGTATTAAAATCGGAAACGATGTTGTTTATTTTAGATTCGTTACTTGTTACAATTCTGTCAAACTTACCTGTAATGGTATTTGCATTTGTCATTGTAGCATTCAACTGTGCCAAAGCTTCCTGAAGATTCTTTTGTGCGGCCGGATCCAACGTTTTGTTAATGGTTTGTACCAATATGTTTACGTTGTAAAGAACAGAATCCAGCTTTTTTGCAATTGGATCTATTTTTTGACCTAATCCATCTATCATTCCTGTTACTGTTCCCGATTGTAAATAATCACCACTTTTTGCCAATGTAGGATCTTTATAATTAATTTGCAATGCTATTTGTTTTCCGCCAATTAAATCGGGCGAATAAATTACTGCTTTAGATGACTTTGGAATATCCACATTATCGGTCATTAATAATTCTACCAACAATTTCCCTTCTCCTTTTAATGAAATATGATGTACTTTACCTACCACCATACCGTTTATGGTTACAGATGACGCGGTAGACAGGCCCTCAACGTTTTCGTACTCCACAAAAAATGTTCTTGAACTGCTAAAGATGTTTTTACCGTTTAAAAAAGTATATCCCCAAATTAACATCCCTATAGATAACAACACTAATAAAGCAGTTTTTACCTCTTTTGATATAGCTATTTTCAATTTTTTTCGTATTAAAGATTAGATTAACTATTTTATTGCTTCTTGTATGCTTATTTTTTTACCGTTTTTATAGGCTACCAAAAAGGCAGAATTGTATCCTTTGTTTTTAGCAACTTCTAAAGCCTTACGCGCGTGGTCATAATCGGTAGTTTCGTTATAAAAATATTTGTACATATTTCCTTCCTTAACCATTGTAATATTGTTTAAACCGTTAAAGTTGCTTGGCACTAACGCAATACTTTTACCACTTGCCGAAATTTGAACTTTAAACAACACGCCTTCTTTTGTTACCGTTGCCGGTTTAGAAGCGTCAACTGAAGATGTTTGTGCAGGTTCTACAATTTTTTCTTTCACTGTATCAACCTTTTTAGGTTCAACTTTTACTGGCGTTTCTTTTGGTTTTTGGATCGAAATGTTCTCGCTTGCAGAATGATACTGCTTTTTATAGTCGATAATAGCATTGGCAATACCACGAGCCAGTTCGTTTTTACCTTCTTCGCTGTTTAAGTATGCTCCTTCTTCACTGTTTGACAAAAATCCCAATTCAATCAAAACACTCGGCATAAACGCAGTGTACAAAACCACGAAAGGTGCTTGCTTAACTCCCCGATTTTTTCTTTCTGCATCGTTGGTAAAACGTGTTTGTACTTTTGATGCTAATTCTATACTTTGTGTAACAAACTGTTCTTGTATCAAGGTTAAACCAATTAACGATTCCGGTTTGCTTGGATCATAGCCAGAGTATGATGTTTCGTAATTATCCTCTAAAGTAATAACGGCATTCTCTTTCTTGGCTATTTCCAGGTTCGATGCGTTTTTACTTGTACCCATTATAAAGGTTTCGGTTCCTATTGCGCTTGGTGCATTTGCTGCTGCATTTGCGTGAATAGAAACAAAAATATCGGCTTTTTCACGGTTGGCAATTTCTGTACGTTCTCTTAATTCTAAAAAAACATCACTTTTTCGGGTGTATATTACGCTGATGCTTTTATCTCTTTTCAACAAATCGCCTACTTTTTCGGCAACATCCAAAACAATTTTCTTTTCTACATAATTTCCTCGTACCGCACCAAAATCTTTACCACCGTGTCCGGGGTCTAAAACCACTTTAAAATTTTGGGCATAAACCGTTGATCCAACACACATTAAAAAGGCACCAATAACAACTTTAAAGTTATCTATAAACATAGCATATTTATATTTTCGTTTCTTATTATAAAGTCTAAAATTAAAAAATATCGGTTAAGATTAAGTTATAAAACATAATCCTATCCAATTTACAAAAATAGTATATAAAACTTGCATACAAAAGTAATATATATCGTTTTTAACTCGATTTTACCTACAGCCCGTTATTAAGAATTAAAACTAATAACACACTTGCTTGCCAATTAATGTATTTTTTATCAGATTGAATTACTTTTTTTATACTCTCTAATCGCTCTTGCAATAGCTTTCGCTAATTCGTTTTTACCTTCTTCGGAATTAAGATCTTCTGCTTCTTCTTTATTTGAAATAAAGCCTAATTCTATTAAAATGCTCGGCATAAGTGCGCTGTGCAAAACCCAGAACGGACCTTGTCTTACACCTCTGTCGTTTCTTTCAACATCGGTTTTAAAGTGCGTCTGTATTTTAGAAGCCAGATCAATGCTCTGTTTAATAAACTGCTCCTGCATCAGGGTTAAGCCTATTAATGATTCCGGACGATTTGGATCGTATCCTTCATAATGCTTTTCATAATTATCTTCTAAAGTAATAACAGCATTCTCTCGTTTTGCAACATCTAAATTCGCTTCGTTTTTACTGATACCCATTATATAGGTTTCTGCACCGTAGGCTGTCGTGTTTTTTGCAGCGTTTACATGAATTGAAACAAACACATCTGCTTTTTCGCGATTAGCTATCTTGGTACGCTCGGCAACTTCAACAAAAACATCGGATTTTCGAGTAAAAATTACTTTGATATCTTTATCTACCTTAAGCAGTTCGCCTACTTTTAAAGCAACATCCAGAACAATTCTTTTTTCAACGAAATTTCCATAGGCAGCACCAGGATCCTTCCCTCCGTGACCGGGATCTAAAACTACTTTAAAATTTTGCGCATAAACTGTTGATCCAACAAAAATAAAACACATATAAAAAGCAGCTTTAATCTTATTTATAAACATCGTAGATTTTATATTTTCGTTTCTTATTTAAAAGTCTAAAAGTAAAAAAAAATATTAGTAAGTTTGAAGTCTAAAAAACACACCTACCAATTTTACAAAATAGCATCTAAAAATTGCATACAAAAGTAATATATATCGTTTTTAACCTGATTTTGATTCCGGGCGCTTTATCACAGGCTTCGGCACAAGAATTACCCCATTTAAACAAGCGTTTGAATATTGAAACCAAAAAGGATACTGTTACGAATACCTTAGTGCCAAAAGCTGCTTTAGATACCGTTAAAAAAGACACCGTAAAACCTAAACAAGGACAAAAATTAGAAGCCCCCATGGTTAGAACGGCTAAGGATTACGAAAAATTGGATCAAAAAAACAAGAAAGTAACTTTATATAACCAAGCTGTTTTTAAATATCAGGATTACGAACTGACTGCCGGAATTATTATTTACGATTACGACAAAGAAGAAGTTTACGCCGGTAGAATTAAAGATTCGTTAGGTAATTTAACGCAGCATCCGGTTTTTAAACAGGGAACACAAATTGTTGAGCCTGATTCTATTCGCTTTAATACAAAAACAAAAAAAGCAATTGTTTGGAATACCCGTACAAAATATCAGGATTTTAACGTTAAGGCTGCAAAAACTAAAAAAGTAAACGATTCGGTTTACTTTATGAAAGATGTAATTTTTACAACGGCAGAAGATATCGAGAATCCGGAATATTATTTCCGTACATCGAATGCTAAATTTGTTCCCAACAAAAAAATCGTTACTGGCGTTACCAATTTGGTTATCGAAGATGTACCTACTCCCATTGGTTTGCCGTTTGCATTTTTTCCATTGTCAACCGGATCTGTATCAGGTTTTATTATACCTTCTTTTGGTGATACTAATTTACGCGGTTATTATTTACAGAACGGTGGTTACTATTTTGCATTTAACGATATGGTTGATTTAACTTTATTGGGTGATTATTACACTAGAGGAACTTTTGCCTTAAATGCACAATCACAATATCGTAAAAGATATAAATACAATGGTAATCTTAACTTTAGATTTGAAAACATAGTAGAGGGAGAAAGAGGTTTTCCAGATTACATGACTGCTAAAATTTATAACATCCAATGGAGTCACTCACAAGATGCCAAAGCAAGTCCATCATCACGTTTTGCAGCCTCGGTAAACTTGGGAAGCAGTAGTTATTTCCGCAACTCGTTAAATACGCAGAATATTGGTTCTAACATGAATAATACTTTATCATCATCGGTAAGTTATTCAAAAACATTTCAATCAACACCTCAAGCAAATTTAACGGTATCGGCAAATCATACACAAAATACCAATACACAACAAATTACCATGTCTTTGCCAAACGTACAGGCAAGTATAGATCGTGTATATCCTTTCGCACCCAAAAACGGTTCTAAAAAAGGATTTATTCAAAACTTAAACTTGCAGTATAATTTAAGCGGAAGAAATCAGATTCAAACAACCGATTCGCTGTTCTTTAAACAGGAAATGTTTAACGAAATGGATGCCGGGATTCAACATACCATTCCGTTGGCAACCAATTTTAAAGTACTTAAATACCTGTCTGTTACCATGACGGGGAATTATACCGAAACATGGGTTCTAAATACTTTTGACCGTTTTTACAGTAACGAAACCAATCAGAAGGAAATTATAAGGAACAATGGTTTTGACAGTTACCGTACCTATAATTTTGGAGCAAATATCGGAACTACCTTATACGGAACGTTCAATTTCAACAAAAACTCTAAAATACAGGCAATTCGTCACGTAATTCGTCCGTCTGCTTCTTATACTTATACACCTAGTTTCGATCAATATTACGACACATATGCTATTGATGCACTGGGAACTACCATGGAGGAATACTCACGTTTTCAGGGAACTTTGTTTGGTGCACCCAATCAAACTATGTCTAATATGGTAAGTTTATCGGTTGGAAATAATTTTGAGGCAAAAGTTCGTGACGATGAATCTGCAACAGGCGAACCTAAAAAAGTAATGCTTTTAAATTCGTTGAATTTTGGTACGTCGTACAATTTTACCGCCGATTCGTTAAAACTGGCGCCACTTAGAATGAGTGCCAATACCAATTTGCTGAAGGATAAACTACAGTTGAATTTAGGTGCTAGTCTGGATCCGTTGGCAATTGATAACGCCGGAAACAGAATTGATAAATTTAACATAGCAAATGGTGGAAGCTTAATGCGTTTAACCAGTGCAAATATTACGTTAAACTATTCTTTGGCTAGTACCGACCCTCTTTTTGGCGGAAGTCCAAACCCTGAAGATGACAACAAAGATCAAAATGTACAGAATGGTGGTCGTGGTGATGATTTGTTTGGGCAATCGGTTGATTTAGCCGATCGACAAAAATCGATGTTTGATGACAACAAACGCGGAAAAACAAAAACATCTTTCTACAATACCGAAATCCCTTGGGATTTAACGCTGGCATGGAGTTTAACATACAACAATGCGCGACGTACATCGGAAATCACTAACAATTCATTAATGGTTTCTGGAAACGTAACACTGTCGCCAGGTTGGTTGGCTGGTTTTTCAACAGGATACGATTTTAAAAATAAAGGTGTAACTTACACTCAATTACGTTTT
Organism: Paenimyroides baculatum; assembly: GCA_040391685.1. Classification (GTDB taxonomy): domain Bacteria; phylum Bacteroidota; class Bacteroidia; order Flavobacteriales; family Flavobacteriaceae; genus Flavobacterium; species Flavobacterium baculatum_A. The sequence goes on along the minus strand of JBEBXJ010000094.1, from coordinate 1,735 downwards.
GAACGGGATTTAAAATCTTGGCGAATGGATTTTTCATGGATTCCGAACGGATACTACAAACAGTGGAACTTTTTCATCGGAATTAAATCGTCAATACTACAAGATATCAAATACGAAAAACGAAATGCGGCAGAACGTCGTTTTAGAAACAGATAATTTAAATAAGTCGAAAGTTTAAAAGTCTTAAAGTAAAAAGAAGTAATACTATAATAACAACTTAAAATCAATCTGTTATATCATTTATTTATTTTTAAAACAATACTATACAATGATTATTATTTATCTGTGTGTATTTATGTAATTTTATAAGAAATTAAAATAATATAAAATGAAACAAATTATCAACTCATCAAAAACTCCTGCACCAATTGGTCCGTACAATCATTCAGTTATGGTTGGTGATTTACTTTTTATTTCAGGACAAATTCCTTTTAATCAAGAAACCGAAACGTTAGTTACAACAGGCATTCAAGACGAAACCAAACAGGTAATGCAAAATCTGTATTATATTATTGAAGAAGCCGGACTTACTTTTGAAAATGTGGTGAAAGCAACTATTTTTATCAGAAATATGGAACATTTTAGTATGATCAACGAAATTTATGGAAGTTATTTTTCTGCAGAAACAGCACCTGCGCGCGAATGCGTACAGGTTGAGAAACTACCAAGAAACGTGAATATTGAGATTTCAATGATTTTGCATAAATAAAAAACAATTGTTAAGATAAAAGGAATTTTTATTTTTGATTAAAATTTAGAAAAGAATATATGGAAACAAATCAAGAGCAAGAAAAAAATAACTTGCATGGGCAACAAGTAAACTATCCAGAACATCAAAAAAAGAAATCAAACAAATGGATATATATATTACTGAGTATTTTTGGAATTATTGCGGTATGCTTTAGTATCATTATGTTTATAGGTTATAAATCTCTTAATGATAAAGAAAATATTTTGGTACAACATGAACAAGAAATCAATAACCTGTTTTCAGTTTCGCAATACGATAATATACCGGAAAACTACCGCGAATACATTTATAATTTCTTAGAATATAATGGATATTTAGACGGCACCTACTTTTTAACCAAAATAGCCGATCGTGCAAAATCGGTTTATGCTTTTGGCGATTTTACTGACGATGATAACGACGAAGATGATTTAGCCGTTTTGTTTGAAAAAAACGATTACACAAGCAGTATGCTTGTAATTTTTAATAATAAAGGTGAAGGTCTTTTCATTAAACATTTCGAAAACGAACTCCCTGTAATCAATGCATTTAAAGTTGGCTCTAAAATTTATGAAAATGAAGCCAAATTAACACCCGCATCGTGTGGTGGTTTAATTATTAAAACCGATTACCGAAAAGAAGCATTAGTTTACGATAAAAAAGCAAAAAAATTTAATACACATTATCAATATACCGAAGACGATATTAAATCAATGAACGAGCCCGACGCGTATTATGATGAAGGTTATGAAGAAGAACCTATAGATGATACGCCGGAAGAAGCTTCAATCATCAATTCCATCAATCAAGATAGCAATTAAGCTATCTTTTTTTTTAAACATTGTAGGATAATAAAATTTAGTTTATTACATTAGATAATATCAAAACATATCTGCCATATTATTTAAGGTACAGATTTTGATATGTTAAAATAAAAACCCTAAATAATTTAAAATGGACGACAATTTTTCACCAAGAGTAAAGGAAGTAATTACCTTTAGTAGA
>JBEBXJ010000093.1:0-8681 GCA_040391685.1 Paenimyroides baculatum | reverse complement strand
CCAATCCGCCGTATGTAAGAAATTTAGAAAAAGCAGAAATAAACGAAAACGTTTTGCAGCACGAACCGCATTTGGCATTGTTTGTTGATGATAACGATCCGTTGATTTTTTACCGAAAAATTACGCAACTGGCTCAAAAAAGTTTGAATGAAAACGGAATGCTGTTTTTTGAAATTAACCAATATTTAGGTAGTGAAATGCAGCAAATGGTTTCAGAATATTTCAAAACCATCGAATTAAAAAAAGATTTTATACAGAACGACCGAATGATGATGTTGAAAAAGAAGTTATAAAAATCTGAATAAAAATATTTCTCGACTTCGCTCGAAAAGACAAAGAACTTGTCATTCCGACGGAGGAGGAATCTAAATAAAATATAACCTAAAAAGAAAAAGACTTTACGACTTTAGTCTTTTAAACTTTAGACTTTTCAGTTTATATTTGCATAAATAAAAATTAAAATGGCACACAAACCAAGTATTCCAAAAGGAACAAGAGATTTTTCTCCGATCGAAGTAGCAAAGCGTCAATACATCATGTCTGTTATAAAAAAGCATTTTGAATGCAGCGGTTTTCAACCAATTGAGACACCTTCGTTTGAAAATTCTGAAACCTTGATGGGAAAATATGGAGAAGAAGGCGACCGTTTAATTTTTAAGATTTTGAATTCGGGTGATTTTCTTGCAAAGACAAACGAAGAATTTCTACAAACTAAAAATAGTCTGAAAATCACTTCACAAATATCAGAAAAAGCGCTACGTTACGATTTAACCGTACCATTTGCGCGATTCGTTGTTCAGCACCAAAACGAATTGGAGTTTCCTTTTAAACGTTACCAGATTCAGCCGGTTTGGCGTGCCGATCGTCCACAAAAAGGTCGTTATCGCGAGTTTTACCAATGCGATGCCGATGTAGTTGGATCAACATCTTTATGGCAGGAAGTAGAATTGGTGCAGTTGTACGATGCTGTTTTTAGCGATCTGAGAGTAGAAGGAGTTACCATTAAAATCAACAACAGAAAAATATTGTCAGGAATTGCCGAAGTGATTGGCGCAAGTGACAAGTTGATTGATTTTACCGTTGCTTTAGATAAGTTGGATAAAATTGGCGAAGACGGCGTTAAAACAGAAATGCTGGCTAAAGGAATTTCCGAAGAAGCCTTGGTTAAAGTACAGCCACTTTTTAATTTCAATGGATCGTTAACCGAAAAGCTGAATCAGCTACGCGAATTGTTAGCAGCATCGGTTGAAGGAACTAAAGGGGTTGACGAATTAACATTTATCTGCGAAACCGTGGAAGAATTAGGCTTAAAATCGGCAACATTGAATTTAGATGTTACGTTGGCGCGTGGATTGAACTATTATACCGGAGCCATTTTTGAAGTTGCAGCACCGGAAACCGTGAAGTTAGGATCAATTGGTGGTGGCGGTCGTTATGATGATTTAACAGGAATTTTTGGTTTGAAAAATATGAGTGGTGTAGGTATTTCGTTCGGATTGGATAGAATTTATCTGGTTATTGAAGAATTGAATGTTTTCCCTGAAACCGTTTCAAATGTTACCGATGTATTGTTTTTGAACTTTGGTGATAATGAAGCAAAATATTGCTTAAAAGTTATTCGTGAGTTGCGTGAAGCCGGTATTAATGCTGAACTGTATCCTGATAAAGCGAAGATGGCAAAACAGTTTCAGTTTGCCGAGAAAAAAGGAATCAAATATGCGGTTATCGTTGGCGAAACCGAAATGCAGCAAAATATATTTGCCTTAAAGAATCTTAATTCGGGCGAACAGCAAAATGTTACTTTAGAGGAGTTGCAACAAACTTTATTAAAATAAAGAACAGGTAACCAATCATAAACATTAATTAATGAAAAAGTTTTTAATTTTATTTATCGCTTTACAGCTAAATAATTCTGTATTCGCTCAGCGGCAACAACGATTAGACAGTTTGTTTACTGCATTGCAAAATAAGAATTCATTTAATGGAAACGTTTTAATTGCAGAAAAAGGAGAAGTTATTTTAGAAAAGAGTTATGGTTTGCAAAACATTGAAAAAGATATAAAACTTACACATAAATCAATTTTTAATCTTGCTTCGGTAACTAAACAATTTACTGCTTCGGCAATTTTATTGCTTGAAAGTGAAAATAAGTTGCGTTTATCTGACGATATTACAACGTACATTCCAGAATTATCTTTTTATAAAGGAATAAAAATAGAACATCTTATACATCATACTTCGGGACTTCCTGATTATATGAAATTATTAAGCGAAAAAGCCGATAAAAGTAAAATTGTAACAAATGATTATGTAATTGAATTGTTTGTAAAAGAAAAACCTAATTTATTATTTAAGCCTAATGATAAATTTGAATATAGTAATACCGGTTATTTGTTTTTAGCCACAATTATAGAGAGAGTGTCAAATACAACATATAGCAGCTTCTTAAAACAGAAGTTTTTTTCGCCTCTTAATATGAATAATACCAATGTTTTCTTTTTATATAAAGATAATTTAAACATACCCGATGTGGCAGTTGGATATTCACAAGAAAGTTATGGTGAAGAATTAACAAGTGATATAGAATATGTAAAATATTTTGATGGCGCTTATGGGCAAGGTAGGATTTATTCAACAACTAAAGACCTTTTAAAATGGGCGGAATCTATTAAAAAGAATACATTGTTTACTAACGAACAAACAAATACCATTATTAACAATTATCAGTTAAACAGTAAAGAGAATACAAATTATGGATTTGGTTTATTTGTAGGCGAAAGTAAAAAGTATGGAAAAATAATCAATCATTCTGGTGGTTGGGGTGGATATACCACTTTTTTAGAACAGCATCTTACAAATGATAAAATCATTATTCTTCTACAAAATAATTCGTTAGTAACCACTAAAATTCCTATAGAAGAAGTACGGAAGATTCTTTACAATGAACCTTTAAAGTCTGATAAATCAATTGTTTTAAAAACAGAAGAATTAGATCAATATTTGGGAAATTATGTTAATACTGATATTCCTTTAAAAATTTCAATAACCAAAAAAGGAAATATTTTATATTCACAAGCTACAGATCAGATGGAAATTCCGATGGATTCTTATGAAGACCATGTTTTTAAATTTGAACCAGCTGATATAATACTAACTTTTAATATTGAAGAAAAAAGTTTTGAATTAGCTCAAGAAGGAATGAAATTTGTTTTTATAAAAGAATAAAATCTAAATTCATTAGAACAGCAAAATGTTACGTTACAAGAGTTAAAACAAATTTTAATTAAAATGATTATCGGAAAGATTGCACCAAAGAGAATGTATCATCCCCTCGTCGGTTCGAGCCTGTCGAGAACTTATAATTAACAACTTCTCGATACGCTTCACTGCGTTGCGCTAGTCGAAGTGACGTCTTATTTACATACAATATCGTATTAAATATACTTTTGGTACAAAGTTCCAGATAGTCATTTTAATTAAATAGGAAATCCGATCAACTAATCGGATTTTTTGTAAAATATGATGAAATCCCAAATCAAGTTTGGGATGACAGTTAGGGTTTATTAAAACTCACCAACCTGTAAATGCGTGCTTACTGCAATTCTGTTCCATGCGTTAATGGTTACAATTGCCATGATGATTTCTGCAATTTGTACTTCGGTAAAAAATTTAGAAGCGTTTTCATAAGCTTCTTCACTTAAACCGTTTTGGTTGATCAGTGTAATTTCTTCGGTCATTATCAATACAGTCTGTTCTTCTTCAGTAAAAAACGATTTGGCTTCTTTCCAGGCACTCAGCAAAAAAATACGCTGGTTGGTTTCGCTGTTTTTTAAGGCATCTTTGGTATGCATATCGATACAATAAGCACAGTTGTTTATCTGTGAAGCCCTGATTTTTATCAATTCTTTTAGTGTTTTGGAAATCTCTACGTTTGCAAGATAGTTTTCTAAACCAAGCATTGCTTTAAAAGCCTGTGGAGCTGTTTTGTTAATGTTAATGCGTTTTGACATGATTTTTTAATTTTTTATTTGATACAAAGTTGAGAAACGGTTTAATGAGAAAAGTTAAACTGGTTTAAGAAAGATTTTTCTTTCGTATTTCGCTTAAATATTCAGGTGTAAAACCCAAAAATGAGGCAATTAGATATTGCGGAACGCGCTGAACAAATTCGGGATGTTTCTTTAAAAGCTGAAAGTAAAACTCGTCTTTGGCAAGCGAAAAAATATACTTGATACGTATTTGTGAAGCAGCATAAGCCCGTTGGTAAACAAACCTGAAGTATCGTTCCAATACAGGAAATTTCGTCAGCAGCAATTCCTGGTTCTTTTGTGTAATGACTAGAAGTTCTGTTTCTTCTACTGCCTGAATGTAAAACTCCGTTTGAAGCTGATGTTCGTAAGCCATATTGTCTGTTAGCCACCAGTTTTCAATGGCAAATTCGGTAGTTTGTTCGGATCCTTTTTCGTTGATGTAAAACTTGCGTAAAATCCCTTTTAGAACAAAAAAATGTTCTTTGCAGATTTGTCCTTCTTCCAAGAGATTTTCCTTTTTACGTGCTGTTCGCAATTCAAAGAAAGAGATTATTTCTGTGAATTCAGCATCGGTTATCGAAACAAATTTATCTAAATGCGCTTTGAATATTTCAAACATTTTTAGTCTTTTACAGGTTCGTAGATAAGTTGCACAACTCCCGATTTAAAAGTATTGGTTTCGGTTAGTTTTAAATTTAGGCGTTTGGTAAGGTTTTCAAACAAAGGTTTTCCTGTTCCTAAAGCTACGGGATGAACCGATATTCTGTAAATATCAATAAGGTTCAGCTCTATAAATGTGTGGATAAGTTTGGCACCACCGTAAAGCCAGATGTTTTTTCCCGACTGATTTTTAATTTCGGTAACTTTTTCTGAAATATTTGAACCGACAAAAACAGCATGTTCATCGTTTCTGATTTTACTTGAAAAAACATATTTTTGTTTGGAATGAATGTTTTGCCAGAAAGCTTTTTCGTCAGCATCAGCATATTCGTCAGGTTGGTGGTTTCCCCATGAATCATAGCTTACTCTGCCATAAAAAATAGTGTCGATACTGGAAAGAAAACCGTCGAAATTCATATCGTCGTCCATAATGCACCAGTCGATTTCCCCGTTTGATCCTTCGATAAATCCGTCTAAACTTACAGCTAAATCTAAAATAACTTTTCTCATTTTTAGTTAATTTAATATTCCAAAAATAGCTAAAAGAAAGGTCATGTCATGTCGTTTTTAAAACTATTCGTTTCGCTTTTTTATCAACTCGGTCAATAGTTTTTTAGCACGTAAAATCTTAATTTTTACGTTGTTTAAAGGTTCGTTAATTATTTCGGCAATTTCGTTGTAGCTGCGTTCCTGAAAGTATCGTAACTGAATAATTTGCTGATAATGAGGTTTTAACTGTTTGATGCAATGTTTTAATGTCGCCAGGTTTTGTTCGTAAATCAATTGATCTTCTAAAGTGTCTTCATCTGCAAGTACATCAAACAAATATTCTTCATTTTCATTTAAATTAACAATATCGTTTGTTTTGCGTTTTCTGATTAAATCGATATGCACATTTTTAGCAATGGCAATTAACCAGGTGTTAAAAGCAAATTCGTCTTTGTACGATCCAAGTTTATCAAACGCTTTGGCAAATGTTTCAATGGTAATGTCTTCTGCGTCGGTTTCATTTTCGGTTCTCTTCAAAATAAAATGATACACTTCAGTCCAATACCTGTCAAGCAAGGCAGTAAAGGCAGTCTGACTTCCAATTTTTGCATTCTGTATTAATGCGTGTATTTCATTTGCCGGTTTTTGTGCCACTTTATGATTTTGATTTGTTGAACAGATTACCGAAAAATAGGCGAATCTGCATAAAGATATAAAACAAATCGAACAAAGGAAAGTAAAAAGCAAGATCGTTGTAATGCATTTTTTTTGCCGCTTTTGCAAAAAGAATCCAGATAATCAGATAGCGTAATACCACAATTGCAAGCGTTACGTACCAATATTCAAGCGTTATAAAAGATGCGATTGCAACCACAAAGAATAAAAACTGAAACAGGTTGAAAAGTTTTATTTTAAAGGATACACCACCCTTTAAGTTCGATAATAGCTTTATTTGCTGCTCTTTAAATGTTTTGAAATCTTTTCGGTTTAACGATTCGGTTTCAATCATTGTATCGGGATGTTCGCAAATGGTGGTATTTTTAGCTGTTGACGAATCGTTTACCAGGTATTCATTCAGGAATAAAGGTTTCTGCATGTGGTTGATAAAACCATTTACGCGGTAAAAATCTTCTTTCTTAAAAGCAATTTGCTGCAAATTTAAACTGTAAGGCTGACTGATTTTTGTCCACGAAACCGATTGTATTTGCTGCATGGTATGAAAAAATCGAAAGTATTTATTAAAAAATCCTTTCTTTTTGCTATAAAAAAACGATCCTAAAACAATGGTTTTGTTTAACGTAAAATGCGATGTTAACTGAACCAGCCAGTTGTTTGAATTTATTTTTTTATCGGCATCGATACAAACCAGATATTCGTATTTACTTGCTTTGATAGCCAAGGTAATGGCATATTTTTTATTACCCCAGAAAGTTTCGTTGTTCACAACATCTACCACACGAATATTCGGATACATTAGCGCATATTCTTTAATCAAATTCAGGGTATCGTCGGTAGAGGCATTGTTAACCAGAACCAGTTCGAACTGATGGTAGTTCTGATTCAATAAAACAGGTAATAAACTACGCAGCTGGTCACTGTTGTTTTTTGCGTAAACAATAACCGAAACAGGTATGCGTTTGGCATTGGTTTCGTGCGGTTTGCTAAATACCGAACCTGCAAAAATGCCTAAATAGTAAACCAGTAAAACAATAAATAAACCGGCTAGAATATAAAGTAGTGTTAATGCCATATTGTGCTTTTAAATTGTTGCAAAAGTACTTTAAATGTTAACGAACTACAAGTTTAAAAATTAAATTAAGTAAGTCGAAAGTTAAAAAGTCTTAAAGGCAAAAAGATACAATACTATGAAGGACGACTTTCAAATAAGTATGTTGCATCATTTTCTCTAATTTTAGAATAGAGCATTGTAACGGTTATTAAATAATATTTACTTCGGGATTAATACTAATGCCGAATTTCTGCAACACGGTATCCTGCACGTATTTAGCCAGATTAATTAATTCCTTACCCGTTGCGTTGCCGTAATTTACCAGTACCAATGCCTGTTTTGTATGTACGCCTGCATCGCCTTTGCGGTAGCCTTTTAGTCCTGATTGTTCAATAAGCCAACCTGCAGGAACTTTTACTTGTGAATCGTTTACGGGGTAATTCGGGATATCTGGATTTTTCTCCAATAATGATTCATAAAAGCTTTTATCAATCACAGGATTCTTAAAAAAACTTCCGCTGTTTCCTATTTCTTTTGGATCGGGTAATTTGGACTGACGAATGGCTATTACCGCATTACTGACATCTTTAATGGTTGGGTTCGAAATATTTTGCGTTTCCAATTCTTGTTGAATGGCTCCGTACGAAGTTTGCAGAATATGAGGTGCTTTTTTCAGTTTAAAAGTAACCGATGTAATAATGTATTTGTCTTTAAACTTGTTTTTAAAAACACTTTCGCGGTAACCAAATTCGCAATCGGTATTTGAAAAAGTTTCAATTTCCAAGGTTTTTAAATTCAAAGCAGTTAGGCTGTGAAAAGTATCTTTAATTTCCACACCATAAGCACCGATATTCTGAATAGGAGAGGATCCTACTTTTCCCGGAATCAACGATAAATTTTCCAACCCGCCCAGATTCTTGTCAATGGTACATAAAACAAAATCGTGCCAAATTTCACCCGCCTGTGCTTCTATCCACACAAAATCGGAGTCTTCGTTAACAACTTCAATTCCTTTCGTGTTTAAATGTAAAACCAGCGCATCAACATCTTTTGTAAGCAGCATGTTGCTTCCGCCGCTTAAAACAAATAAAGGCAGTTTATTGTTGTTTTGCTGAATGACCTGTTTTAACTGATCTGTCGAAGTAATATCAACAAAAGCGGTTGCATTTACATTGATACCAAACGTATTGTATTGTTTTAAAGATTGATTGAACTGCATAGCTGAAAATTTGTACAAATAAACAAAAAACGGATTTGGGTTTAGGTAGATATTTTAAAAATTTCGTAATCTAAATTGGTCGATTTTACAATGAGTTCCGTTCGGTCTTCGTGCGTATCGGTAATAAACAGCTGCCCAAAAGTAGCGCTGTTTACCATTTCAATGATCTGCTGTACACGGTCGGCATCCAGTTTGTCAAAAATATCATCGAACAACAAGATAGGCAGCACACCACTTTGCTTCTTTATAAAATCGAACTGCGCCAGTTTCAATGCAATCAACAACGATTTTTGCTGACCTTGCGATCCGTATTTTTTAATCGAATGTCCGTTTATTTCAAACACAAGGTCGTCTTTGTGAATTCCTACCGAAGTATATTGCAACACGCGATCTTTCTGTAAAAAATCGGTAAAAAGATCTAACAAGGGTTTTTCGTGTAGCTGACTTTCGTACTTAATTTCTACCGTTTCGCTGTTGCCTGTAATCTGTTGATGGTACTTTTGAAAGATCGGATTAAATTCTTCAATAAATTCGCTTCGTTTCTTATGAATTT
>JBEBXJ010000092.1:0-8817 GCA_040391685.1 Paenimyroides baculatum | reverse complement strand
CGTTAAGTTATGTGGGGGGTGCTTATAAAAACCTGAAAAATTACGAAAAGGCAAATGCAGCTTTTGCACAGGTTTTTAATCAGTGTAAACCTATGATGGCGTCGGCACTTTTTGACTATAAACCTCTAGATGCTGCTGCTTTTAAAACATCTTTAAGTCAGGCGCCAAACCAATCTGCCAAAGAAGCAATGTATGCTTTGCAGGGCTATTATACCAATGAATTCAGCGCCATGCAAGAGTTGTACAAGTTAAATCCAAGCTCGCCACATATCGATTTTGTACTATCGCGTTGGGTAAATATCAACGAGCAAAGTATCAATATTTACACAGAATATGAGAAGTTGGATATCGACGCTAAAAAGGTTAAAAAGGAACTGAAAGATAAGGTAAATGCAAGCGAATTAAAATGGATTAACGAAGTTGCGAACGATTCAAAAGTACATAATCCGTATATCTGGAAAGCAACTGCAGCGTATTTTAATTCGTTGGCAGGCGATTATTCTAAAGCAGATAACTTGTTGAAAAGTGCGCATACCTTGGCTGAAAATGCCAATCAAAAAGGACAGGTTCGCAGTTTACGTTTGTTGAACAATCTTTTAAGTGTTGATCAGATCGATTTAAAAGCTGAAGGAAAACTGATTGAAGACGTTAACTGGCTGTTTTACGAAGAAAAATTTCCGGTAAAAGATTATGTCAGCGAAGGTAGAACCGATTATTTGCAATCGTTTACAAAAAAATACATCAGTTCGCTTTATAAAAAACAAGGCGACGGGTTGATGTCAGAATTATCCTATCCGATTAAAGGTTTTTATAAAGATCAAAAACAGAGCAACGCCATGGAAAAACTGCTGTTAAGCAGTCAGCGTACGGCTTGGCAGGATATTTTTGTCGGAATTTATCCGTACAAACTTGCCGATATTTATGAAAGCCGCGGAATTTATCTGTTCTATCAGGATAAGATCGATGAAGCCATTGCAGAATTCGAAAAGATTACTCCGTTTGAAAGCAAAACCTATAATTGGGAAAAAGACACTTACGAAACCCAGATGGTTGATTACAAAGCGACACAGTTTCCAGGAAATCCTTTCAACGGAAAAATTAAAGATTGTAACGATTGCGATCATGCAGCAAAACAATCGGTAAAATACTCACAATTGGAATTTTTATATAAGATAAAAGAAATGAAAGCTAAAATTGCTGCTGGCGAAGATGTTTACAGCAACGCACTTTTGGTTGGCAATGCCTTTTACAACACATCGTTCTTTGGTAATGGTCGATTTTTTTATTACAACGAAATCATTAACGAATATGGTAACAGTATCAGCAATGAACACAGCAAAATGTTGTACGGTATGGAAAACGTGCAGAAATATTACAACATAGCAAAAAAGGCAGCAGCAGATAACGAGCAAAAAGCAAAAATGGCGTATATGCTGGCTAAAACGCAACGCAACGATTTTTACTACAACAAATATTTCTCAACAACTACTTATTGGGGCTATCCCGATGGACCGGTAGTTCAGAAATGGCAAGGATTTGTAGATTTAAAAACAAATTATAGCGATACCAAATATTATCAGGATGTAATTGCAGAATGTGGTTATTTCCGTAAATATTTAGGGTTGCAATAATTAGAAGATAGAAAAAAGAGTAAAGGCGGAATGTTTTTACTCTTTTACTTTTTTATTAAATTTTTTCAATTGAATCAAGATGATAATTATTAGTATTATACCTAATATCAAACTTATCGGTAATCCGATTATTGGTGGAGCCAAATTGAATGGAGGATTAGTCCAGCCATTTTCTAATGCTTTTTCATGAAATGAAACTCCCTGAATTATAAAAGACAATACAGTTACAATTATTTGAAGACCTAGATTGATCCCAAAAAGCCAATCAAAATGTATCCTTTTATTTTGTTTTAATAGATTTGAACCGATTGATAATTGCAATAAAACAGGTACGAAAACTATCCCAATCGAAATCCAAAATAAAAAGTCTGAATATTTCATATTTTACAAATAAACATCAAATCTAATGAAATTTACTGTATACAGTTATTTACTATTTTCTATTCTCAATATTCCCCTTTTCTATTCCCTTAAAAAAATGTAGTTTTGTTATTAAAATAAAAAACAATGCGCGTACATTTTATAGCAATAGGCGGCAGCGCCATGCACAATTTGGCTTTAGCCTTACATGATAAAGGCGATGTAGTTACAGGTAGCGATGATGCTATTTTTGAACCATCGAAATCACGTTTACAGGCAAAAGGTTTGTTTCCGGCAGAAGAAGGATGGTTTGCAGAAAAAATTACCAACGAAATAGATGCTGTAATTTTAGGAATGCATGCAAAAGCCGATAATCCTGAATTGTTAAAAGCGCAAGAATTAGGATTGAAAATTTATTCGTATCCTGAATTTATTTTTGAACATTCAAAGAACAAAACTCGAGTTGTTATTGGCGGATCGCACGGTAAAACAACCATTACATCCATGATTCTGCACGTAATGAACTATCACAACGTAACGGTCGATTTCTTGGTAGGTGCACAATTAGAAGGTTTTACCAACATGGTGCATCTAACCAAAGAAAACGATTTTATAGTGATTGAAGGCGATGAATATCTGTCATCTCCAACCGATTTACGTCCGAAATTTCATTTGTACCAGCCCAATATTGCGTTGATAAGTGGTATTGCGTGGGATCATATCAACGTGTTTCCAACCTTTGAAAATTACGTAGATCAATTCAAAATATTTATAGATAAAATTACAAACGGCGGAATTCTGGTTTATAACGAAGACGATGCTGTTGTAAAACAAATTGCCGAAGGAGCCGAAAAGCCGATCCGTAAAATGCCGTATTCGCTACCTGAATATTCTATTGATAACGGAATTACATATTTGGAAACGTTAGACGGATCAATGCCTATTGAAGTTTTCGGAGCTCATAATTTAAGTAATTTGGCGGGTGCAAAATGGATTTGCCAGAATATGGGAATTGATGAAGCCGAGTTTTACGAAGCCATTGCATCATTCAAAGGTGCATCAAAACGATTAGAAAAAATTGCTGCAACAGAAACTGCAGTTGCTTATAAAGATTTTGCCCATTCGCCAAGTAAGGTGTCGGCAACTACGCAGGCGGTTAAAAAACAATATCCACAGAAAAAACTGATTGCGTGTTTGGAATTGCATACATATAGCAGTTTAAATGCCGAATTTTTAACGGAATATCAAGGTGCGTTAGATGCTGCCGATGTTGCCGTTGTGTTTTATTCGCCCGATGCTGTTGCCATTAAAAAGTTGGAAGAAGTTACAAAAGAGCAGATAGAACAAGCATTTAACCGCGAAAATTTAATTGTTTACACCAATCCCGAAGAGTTTAAATCGTTTTTGTTGGTTCAGGATTTTACCGATTCGGTTTTATTGCTGATGAGTTCCGGCAATTACGGAGGATTGAATTTTGATGAGGTTCAAAGCATTATAGAATAATTTAAAGCGACTTTTTAGTCGCTTTTTTGTTTATATTCGTAAAAAACAATTTTATGAAATATTTATTCTGCATCGCCCTTTTAGTGGCAAGTTATTCAAATTATGCTCAAATGAGTATTAATGATCGAATTGAAAATCAGTTAAAATTAGATACATATGATTCTGAAGGAATACGTTTAACTTCAACTTTTCAAAATATTGAACCGGTCGAAAATATTCTTGATTATAAGTCATATATAAATTATATATTTTACAATTTTAAAGATGAAAGTAGTAAATTTAAAGGAGTTATTGATATTAATCAAAAAGAAACAGTTTTTGAATTACATCGCGAACGTTTAAAAAACGACACCTTATTTGTAAATACGCTACAAAGAATTTCAGATAATTCAACCAAAAATATCCAAGATAAACCAAGTTACGATTTGGATATAGTTATGGATATCGCTACAAAATTTGTAAAAATTACTGGTATCAATGAACAAGGAAATTATACTTTAAAAGTTTGTGTAGGTGTTAATGATTTAGAACAAACTCAATCTAAAAGATATGCCGATATAGAAGCTTTTTGTTTTGTATCTGTTTTTAACGCTTATCTAAATAAAGAAAATCCGTTGAAAGATGAAATTATAAAAGAGTTCCATAAAATTGTTCCGTTAAGTATGGGGATAGAAAAAGAAGAACGTATTCTTCGTGCACAAGGTGCTCTAATGGTTTTAATGTATCAGAACGAAAGTTTTAAACAAGCACTTTTGAAAGAATATGAATACAAAAAAGATATTTTGCCTTTTACTATAAATCTATCGAAAGAATAAATTTCTGATTACTTTGAAAATGTAAGAGAAAACTTATAGTTTGTCATTCCGTAGGAATCTAAATAAACATAAATTATGATTGAATACACTGAAGGAAATTATACTTTTTACGTTTATATTTTAACCAATAAAAACAGAACGGTTCTATATACTGGTGTAACAAATAATTTAAAGTTACGTTTGTATCAGCATGAAAATAAACTAAAACCAACAAGTTTTACTGCAAGATACAATGTATTCTATTTGATTTATTTCGAGAAATTTGATTGGATCAATCAAGCAATTGAAAGAGAAAAGGAAATCAAAGATCTTTCTAGAGATAAAAAGTTAAACCTAATTAAAGAAGTCAATCCAGAGCTTGAATTTTGCAATGTACACTTTAAGTAAAAGATTCCTACGGAATGACAAGATTGCGTTTATAAAATTGAAGTGTTATTATTACAAGAAGAATTAACGTAGTTCATGCTGAAAATATCTTTTAGATTCCTACGGAATGACAAGATTATGTTTATTAAATTAAAAGATATGCCATACCATAAGAAATTATCAAGTTTGTCATGCTGTAAGCATCTTTTAGATTCCTATTCAACGACAAATTGTTTGTGGTTAAACACACACAATTCACAAATAAAAATAATATTTCTTGTTTTCCTCGCATACCTTATAAGCGGTTTGTATATCGTTAATACCTTTTAAATGGTGCAAAGTAATCGGAGTTAAACCATACCAATGATCTTTTAGGTTGTCTGAAAAATCTTCGGAAATTAAAATATCGGCATTGTGTTCTTTACAAGTTTTTTGAAGGCGCGATCCTAAATTTAAGACGTTTCCGTGATAGGCAATTTCTTTTTTATAATCGCCAACTAAGGCTGCAGACACTTTTCCGCTGTGAACTGCACAACGAAAGTTTGGTGTTGTCTGATATTTCTGCATGTAAAAATCGCTTTTACTTTTTAACAGTTCTTTGTAAGAAAAATAAAGGGCAATACATTTTTCATAATCGAAATTTTTAGAAACTTTCCAGGTTATTACAGCTTCATCGCCTACAAACTGATAAATTTCGGCTCCGTATTTAAGTGTGATATCCGACAAATCCCAAAAACAATCCTGAATAAATCTGCTAAAATTCAAATGTCCCATTTTGTTGGCAATAACCGTTGAATCTTCCAAATCTAAAAACATAAAAACACGGTTTTCTTCTTTCGGATGTCTATAGGTGTTTTTAATTGTGTTAATGAAGAATTTTCTTCCCAGATTGCGTCGTAAAAGTATGATTAAACCTACAAGAAATTCAGTGATAAAAGCATAAAGCAAAATGTTTATGGTCCCTGGATCGTTAAAGCCCCAAATCATAAATTGGGTGTTCATGGAATATCCGTAAGTAGTAAGCAATACAGAATAAACTATGTGTGAAAGCAGACAGAAAATGGTAATTCTAAACAAAATATTGAATAACAGTTTTTGTGTTCGTTCAATATACGGATATACAAACACATGCAGAAATCCCAATACAGAACCAAAAGTCAACCCGATAAATAATGCAGTTTGATACATGAACTTTTTAGAAATACCGCTTTCCAACTGATAAATTTCTATTAAAAAACTTTCAGGAATATCGTTAAATTTTAAATAGATAAAAAACAACGTAACAAAAACCCAGATACCCACAATGTAGCAAACCTGCCGTAAATTGTAGGCTAAATTATTCTTGATTTTATTTTTAAACCAAATTGTGAAATCTTTAAACATGGGTGTTTTTTTAGGTTAATGTAATTCTTCGCACAAAAAACCGTTGGCATCCATCAACGTAACCAATTTGTTCGAATCAAAATCGGAACCGTCAATACGCAGGATTTTATCGCAGTCTTCCAGATCAAAATTAATTTTAAAGTGCGGATATTTCAGCTGCAAAACATTTTCCAACAAATGGTTTTCGTCTTTAGAATGTGTAACGTTTGTTTTAAAAATCTTTATCATGATCAATCTTCTTTAATTTAAAAGCAATGGTTATTTTAACTGATGAAGGTTCGATTCAAAATAACTCAACAGAAATATCTTACTGTAATAATTGGTTAACTGGTGGTCTTCTATAAAATCGATGAATTTTTTAAAAGGCATATTGGTGGTTTCTTCAACAAAAACAAACCAAAAATCGTCTATATTTGTCTGCGATCTGAAAAAAGCCGACGAAAACGGAGTGTATAACCACGGGTTAAAAGAATCTCTCTTCAATTTCTTTAAATCACAAAACAAAATACCGGTGTTCATGCCGTTATGTTCCATAATATTTATGTCGTATTCAATACAGCCCATAAATGTAAGCTGTGTGCTGTAACATTGGGTAAACAAACTAATATCGGCAATTTGTACCATTTTATCTTTCTTTTCCTCTTTGGATAAACCCGGGTCAATTCGTTCTAAAAATGTCTGAAAAGTATCAATATTCATAAACCATTTGTTTAAATACAGCTGCAAAGGAATTAAATAGAGGTACGTAAAATGGAGTTTTTAGATGAAACCCCGTTTTTTTTATACCAAACAGAAATACAACCGGTTTTATATAATAAATTGGGCAGTTTGTATAATATAAGGAAGTGGTTATAAAAGAAGCCTTAACTTTGTGCTTTAAATTATTTTGGATTGATGATTGCAGATTGCCAGGATTTCAGAGATAAAAAAGTATTGGATTTTTTGATAGAAAAACGTTACCGTATTAAACGCCACGTGCTTTTCTTAATGAGTTTTTTATTGATGCTTTGTTTTGGCAGCTTTATAGATTCGTACGGAACACCTTACGGATATTACGCAGCGGCATCGGTTTACATAATATTTGTAGTGATGTTTTATGTAAATATGTATGTACTGGTTCCGTGCTTTTTGTTTAAGTCCAAATACATACCGTATGCCGTTTTTCTTATTTTGTTGGCACTGTTAGGTGTACAGATTTTAAGTTATTTTCATGAAAATTATTTTAATGTGTACTTGCATAAAGATTATTTGGAAGCACATAAATTAATGCACAAGAATAATACGAAAGCAGATTTTTACGGAGTGATCATTATTTGCGCGTCGTTAATTTCGGTTTCAACCACCATAAAATTATTGCAGCGCTGGCTTAAAGACAATGAACGTATTACCGAATTAAACAACATTACCTTTGCCATGGAACTAAACGAACTGAAGAATCAGGTAAGTCCGCATTTTTTGTTTAATATGTTGAACAACGTAAAAGCGTTGATCCGCACAAATCCCGAAATGGCAAATACGGTAATTATTCGTCTGTCAGAATTTTTAAGATATCAGTTGTACGAAAACAGTGGCGAAAGAACCATTTTAGCATCGGAAATTGAATTTATATCGAACTTTTTAAATCTGGAACAAATCCGTAAGGATAATTTTAAGGTTGAAATCGACAATCATATCGATAAAAACACTTTGAATAGCACTTTTATTTCGCCCGGATTGTTTACCGTTTTTATAGAAAATGCCATAAAGCATAGCGTAGATCCCAACGGCAATGAAACGTTTGTAAAGATAAGTATCGACATTAAAGACAAACAACTGCATTTTGTGTGTATCAATTCAAAATCTGAAGAAAACCAGCATCTTTCAAAAAACAAAAGCAACGGTTTGGGCTTGGCGAATATCAAAAGACGTTTGGAATTGCTGTACCGCAACAATTACCAATTAAACATTACCAGCAACCAGAAAGAGTATATTGTTAATTTAACCATTCCGTTATGAACTGCATTATAGTAGACGATGAACCTTTGGCGCGCGAAGAACTGCAGGCACTTTTAGGCGAAGTATCGAACATTGAAATTAAAGCAAAATTTTCTACAGCCCTAAAAGCGTTGGATTTTATTAAGGAAAATCAGGTTGATTTGATTTTTCTCGATATCGAAATGCCTTTAATGAACGGTTTGGAATTTGCCATGCAGATACCCGAAAAAACTTTGATTGTTTTTACAACGGCTTATCCGCAGTATGCACTGAAAAGTTACGAATTTGATGCGATTGATTATTTACTGAAACCAATTGATGTTAACCGATTAGACAAAGCCGTTAAAAAAGCGACTTTATATATAGATTTACTTGCCGAGCAAAAAAATACGATAGAATCTAACACTACCGATTTTTTGTTTATAAAAGCCGACCGCCGTTATCATAAAATTTATTTTAAAGATATCTGGTATGTAGAAGGCTTGAAAGATTACGTGATTATTCATACCCAAAATCAAAAGCTTATTACGGCAATGAATTTGAAGAGCATTCATCAAAAATTGCCCGAAACGTATTTTCAGCGTGTAAGTAAATCGTATGTTATAAATTTAGATTATATCGATTCGTTTACCAATCACACACTTTACATCAACGATGCAGAAATTCCTTTGGGCGATGTGTACAAAAAAGATTTTTTCGATAAATACTCAAACGGATCATTGAATATTGATTAATTTAGTTTGTCATGCTGTAAGCATCTTTTAGATTCCTACGGAATGACAAAA
>JBEBXJ010000091.1:0-8969 GCA_040391685.1 Paenimyroides baculatum | reverse complement strand
AGTTAGATCCTGTTGAAGATGCAAAAGAAGCGGTTGAACGCGCTACGTTAGAGATTGATCCTGTTTTTTCTATTCCGCACAACGAACTTTTCAACGCGAATGATTCCAACGAAAAAGAAGAAGATACTTTTAAAGCACCGCAACATTTTGTAACGAATCAGGCAGCAGAGAAATCGGTAGAAAATTACCGTCAGGTACCTTTAAACAAATCTATAAACGATGCTTTTGCCAATAAAATTTCTATTGGGTTAAACGACCGTATTGCTTTTGAAAAAAATCTGTTTAACGGCAGCAGTGATGATTTAAACCGCGTGATCTCACAGTTGAATACTATTGAAACGTATCAAGAAGCAAAAGATTTTATAGACGATCTGGTAAAGCCCGAATTTAACAACTGGAACGGAAAAGAAGATTACGAAAACCGTTTTATGCAGTTGGTAGAAAAAAGATTTTTGTAGTAATTGATATACCACAGATGTACAGATAAAAAGATTTCATAATTATCATTTGAAATCAAATAAAATGTAACAGATATTCGTCACTTCAAGCTTGTCGAGAACTTTTTAAAACTTCTCGACAAGCTTGAAGTGACGAATAATCAAAAAATCCGTGCATCTGTGGTGAAAAAATTAAAAAGAAACTAAAAAAATGAGTAAATTATATATTGTGCCAACACCCATTGGCAATTTAGAAGACATGACTTTTAGAGCCATTAAGGTTTTAAAAGAAGTTGATTTAATTTTGGCAGAAGACACGCGCACCAGCAGCAAACTGTTAAAGCATTTTGAAATTGGAACGCAAATGCACAGCCACCACATGCACAACGAACACCAAACGGTGGAACATACGGTACAGAAATTAAAAAACGGACAAACAATAGCCTTGATTTCCGATGCCGGAACGCCCGCAATTTCCGATCCCGGATTTTTGTTAACACGTGCCTGTGTAGAAAACGATATTCCTGTGGAATGTTTACCGGGCGCAACGGCGTTTGTTCCGGCTTTGGTTAACAGCGGCTTGCCAAACGATAAGTTTGTATTTGAAGGCTTTTTGCCCGATAAAAAAGGACGACAAACCCGTTTTTTAGCATTGGCAGAAGAAACCCGAACCATGATTTTGTATGTTTCGCCACATAAACTGGTAAAAACGTTGGCAGAATTTGAAACCTATTTTGGTAAAGAACGACAAGTTTCCGTGTCAAGGGAATTGTCAAAATTACATGAAGAAACCGTGCGAGGTACAGTTGATGAGGTGCTGAAACATTTTGAAGCAAAACCGCCAAAAGGCGAAATAGTTGTAATTGTAGCAGGTAAACAAAAAGAAAAAAAGAATAAAAATGAGTAGCCATTTAATTACCACAACGTGGAAAGGAAATATGCAGTTTGAATCGACCAATCCGGGCGGTTCGTTAATCATTGATGCAGCCGAAGAAGTGGGCGGAACAAACAACGGACTGCGTCCAAAAGCGTTAATGTTGTCGGCTTTAGCCGGCTGTTCGGGGTTGGATGTTGCTTCGCTGATTAAAAAAATGCGTTTAGAAGTAACCGATTTCAATATTGAAACCCAAGGCTTTTTAACCGATACCGAACCACAGGTGTATGATAAAGTTATAGTTACCTACCATTTTTATGGAAGTAATTTGAACGAAGAAAAATTAAACCGCGCTGTTGAACTTTCGGTTGAAAAATATTGCGGTGTTATGCACATGTTCCGCAGTTTTGCCGATGTAAAAATTGATACGGTTTTTCATAAGGTTTAAAATACAAGTTTTAGAATGTATTTCCTAAAAAAGTTATTTGAAAAGTATTTTGAAAATAACGAACCAACAGAACAAAAAAGCACAAATAACAAAAACGGAGATTCTAAACATTTTCCGGAATCATCTGATCAATTAGATACGTTAAAAAACGATTGTGAGAATAAATCCGAGTGCTCTGATAAAGAAAAAAAATGGGGATTATTTAAAAGCTAAAACAGAATATGCGTTGGTCGTTAAAACAAAATTCCGATTCTCAAATAATTCAGCATTTAAAAACCACTTTAAATGTAAGTCCGCTTATTGCTATTTTGCTGGCACAGCGCGGTATTACCACATTTAATCAGGCTAAAAAGTTTTTTCGACCGGAACTGGCAGATCTGTACAATCCGTATTTAATGAAAGATATGGATAAAGCGGTTGCGCGTATAGAAAAAGCCATTTTAGCCAATGAACGTATTTTGGTTTTTGGTGATTATGATGTTGACGGAACCACGGCGGTTGCCTTAATGTCATCGTATCTGAAAAGCTTTTATCCCGATGTTGATACCTACATTCCCGACCGATATGCCGAAGGTTACGGTATATCAAACCAAGGAATCGATTATGCCGAAGACAACGGAATTACACTGATTATTGCGTTAGATTGCGGTATAAAATCAATCGATAAAATAGAATATGGCAACCAAAAAGGAATCGATTTTGTAATCTGTGACCACCATTTACCAGGCGATGAAGTTCCAAATGCTGTTGCGGTTTTAGATCCTAAACAAAAAGACTGTAACTATCCGTTTAAAGAATTGTGCGGTTGTGGTGTGGGTTTTAAATTGATACAGGCTTTGGCGGCAAATCGAGGGGAAACCATCCAAGATTTAATTCCGTATTTAGATTTGGTTGCAACAGCCATTGCAGCCGATATTGTGCCTATTGTCGATGAAAACCGCATTCTGGCATATTATGGTTTGCAGGTTATTAACAGCAATCCGCGACCTGGAATTTTGGCAATGAAGAAACAGTTTGCCATTAAGGAATTTACGATTACCGATGTGGTTTTTAAAATTGCTCCGCGAATAAATGCAGCCGGACGTATCAAACACGGAAATTATGCCGTTAGATTATTGACCGAATTTAATCTGGACGAAGCAATTGAGTTTGCAAAAGAAATCGACGAGTTTAATATGAATCGAAGAACTTTAGACCAGCAGATTACCGAAGAAGCGTTGGATCAGATCATTCAAAATAACGAAGAAAACACTTTTTCATCGGTTGTTTATCACGAAAGTTGGCATAAAGGCGTAATTGGTATTGTGGCTTCCCGATTGATCGAAACCTATTATCGTCCTACCCTTGTTTTTACAAAAAGCGGTGATTATCTGGCGGCATCAGCACGTTCGGTTAAAGGGTTCGATGTGTATGAAGCCTTAGAAAAATGTTCGGAACACATTATTCAGTTTGGCGGGCACATGTATGCGGCAGGTTTAACTATTAAGGACTCTGATTACGAGAATTTTAAAGCGAAGTTTGAAGAAGTTGTGAAAGAAAGTATTTGCGAAGAACAGCAAACACAAGAAATTGAAATTGATGCTGTAGTTAATTTTGATGAGCTCGACGAAAAAACGCTCCGTATTTTAAAACAGTTCGAACCACATGGTCCCGGAAATATGACACCTGTTTTCTTTACTCCAAACGTTTTTGACACCGGCAATGCTCAAACCATCGGCAAAAATAACGAGCATTTACGAATGTTTGTTAAACAGAACAATTCAAAACCTTTCCCTGCAATTGCCTTTAAAAAAGGCGAAATGCTTAATGCAACAAAAAATCTTAAACTACTGAATTTGGTTTATTCGTTATCAGAAAATCAGTGGAAAGATAACATAACCATACAACTTCAAGTAAAAGATTTTAATATGCAATAATTTCATCACCAATTGTTCAAATTATTACGTAATTTTGCAACTGCAAATTTTTAATCTTAAACACAATTTTATCTATGAGAGTAGCTGTAGTTGGCGCAACCGGAATGGTTGGCGAAGTAATGCTGAATGTTTTGGCAGAACGTAATTTTCCTGTAACAGAATTAATTCCGGTAGCATCGGAAAAATCGGTTGGAAAGGAAATAGCTTTTAAGGATAAGAAGTATAAGGTGGTAAATTTGCAGACAGCCGTTGAAATGAAACCCGATGTAGCCTTGTTTTCTGCAGGTGGCGAAACATCGTTGGAATGGGCACCAAAATTTGCCGAAGTGGGTACAACCGTTGTTGACAACTCATCGGTTTGGAGAATGGACCCCACCAAAAAACTGATAGTGCCGGAAATCAATGCGAATGTGTTGACAAAAGATGATAAAATCATTGCCAACCCAAACTGTTCAACCATTCAATTGGTAATGGCATTGGCTCCGTTACATAAAGAATATACCATTAAACGCGTTGTTGTATCAACTTATCAGTCGATTACGGGAACGGGCGTAAAAGCTGTTCAACAATTAGAAAATGAGTACAACGGTGTAAAAGGTGAAATGGCGTATCATTATCAGATTCACCGAAACGCTATTCCTCATTGCGATTCGTTTTTAGACAACGGTTATACCAAAGAAGAAATGAAGCTGACCAACGAAACCAAAAAAATTATGGGCGATGACAGCATAAAGGTTACGGCAACGGCTGTTCGTATTCCGGTTGTTGGCGGACACAGTGAAGCAGTTAATATTGAATTTGAAAAAGATTTCGATTTAAACAAGGTTCGTGCGATACTTCAGAATACTCTAGGAATAATGGTTCAGGACAATACAGATACCAATACCTACCCGATGCCGTTGTATGCACAAAATAAAAACGAAGTTTTTGTTGGAAGAATCCGTAGAGATGAAAGCCAAGAAAACACATTAAACATGTGGATTGTTGCCGATAATTTACGAAAAGGAGCAGCAACCAACACCATACAAATTGCTGAATATTTGTTGCAAAATAATTTAATAGGATAATTCAATTTTATTAATCTAAAATCTACAAGAAGTTTCTATAAATTAGAAACTTCTTTTTATTAATATGAAAGAGAAATTATGGTCAGGTAATTTTATTAATGCCTGTTTAGCAAACTTTTTAATGGGTTTTGCCTTTTATTTAATTGGTACTACCATGCCTTTTTACATAGGTGAAAAATATGGTGCTTCCGAAGCACAGATTGGTTTGGTACTAGCCAGTTATATAATTGCTACATTGTTAGTTCGACCATTTTCGGGATATATTGTAGATGTTTATTCTCGTAAAAAAGTGTACATTATTGCCTATTTCTTTTTTGTATTTGTTTATTTTGGATACATGTGGGCATCAACAATAGTATTATTTGTTGTAGCCCGTATGATGCATGGAGTAACTTGGAGTGTAATAACCACCAGCAGTAGTACGGTTGCCATTGATATCATTCCACCATTACGAAGAGGCGAGGGGTTAGGCTTTTTTGGATTAACCACAACAGTTGCCATGGCTATTGGTCCGTTTATAGGTTTGTACTTATATGAGAGTTATCCTTTTGAATACAACTTTTACAGCACTATTGTGATAGGGATTTTAGGGTTATTTACTGCTTTAACCATAAAACTCCCAAAACGTGAATTTCAGGTTAAACAAGTAATCTCGTTAGATCGCTTTATTTTAAAATCAGGTATTCCCATCGGTCTAAATGTACTTTTTATTGCTATCAGTTTCGGCACGTTGTTTACGTATGCCGCAAAATTTGGTTTAAACGAACTGAAAATAAGCAGTACAGGCTTTTTCTTTTTGTTTATGGCGATAGGTATGGCAGTATCGCGCTTTTTTGCAGGTAAATTACTAGATAGAGGTTATGTAAACTACCTGATGTTAACGTCGCTGTTTATTATTGGTTTAGGATACACCGCTTTTGGGTTGGCTACTTCTGAAGTGCTTTACTTTGGATCGGCTATTTTTATTGGTTTAGGATACGGAATGGCTTCACCTTCTTTTCAAACCATGATAATTAATATGGGATCTAATGATCAACGTGGTACAGCAAACTCAACATTCTTTTCATTTTACGATTTAGGGATTGGTATAGGTATGGTTGCCAGTGGTTTTTTAGCGACCACTTTACCTGCAATTGGCAATTTGTTTGTGCTGTGTGGTGCTCTATCATTTGCAGGGTTGATTTATTATTATTTTGTATCGGCAAAAGTCTATGCTAGAAAAAAGCTCGAAATATAAAAAACTTTGCTAACTTTGTAATATGTCGGTAAATAAGCGGATCATATCGTTGTTTTTTAGCATTTGCGTTTTAGTAGCGTTGATGTTTCAATCTGCGCACAGTTATTCGCATTTGGTTTCCGATTTTTTAAGTGCAGATGCGCATCATGCAAAACATGATCAATTGGCAAACCATCATCCCGATGATTGTCAGATCTGTCATTTTACTTTTAGTCCGTTTACAACTGTTACACCGGATGTAATCGTATTTTATTCTTCAACAACGTATCCAAAATTAAATGTAACACATCAGGCAGCTTATGTGGATGTTTCGTTTGATTTTATTTCACTTCGCGGTCCGCCGGTTTTTGTTTAATAAACAATTTTGGTTATCTAAATTTTTACATCAGTTTATATTTTCAATTGTCACTTCGAGTAGCGTAACGTAGTGAAGTGTATCGAGAAGTTTTAATTATAAGTTATCAATAAGCTTTGGTTCTCGACTTTAGTTTGTCGAAAGACTCGAACTGACGGATAATATGAACTTTAGTTAGGATGAGATAATCATTTCAAACATTTACAAAAATTAAAAAGCTCACAAAATGCGTTTATTATTAACGATTGTTTTGTGTATGTTGAGTTATGGCGTTTTTGCGCAGCATCAGTTAACCGGTGTTATAAAAAACAGCAAGGGCGAAAGCATCGCAAACAGTCATATTGATTTAAGCAGTAATTGTGTGGATACAGATGCATCGGGTACTTTTGTTTTTACGAATCTGCAAAACGGAACGTACACATTAAAGGTTTCGGCAGATGGTTACGGCGTTTATCAGGAAAAAATTCATTTGAATGAATCGAAACAAATTACCGTTGTTTTAAGTGAAGAAGAAACCCTGGAAACCGTTGTAATACATACCGCACAGCAAAAAGCTTACAATCAGCAAAAAGTTACACAGAAATATCTGCAAGATAATTACAGCAACAGTTTGGCAAAAACCTTATCAAATGTGGTAGGGTTAGATGCTGTCACCGTTGGTTCGCAAACCGCCAAACCTATGATGCGCGGGTTGGGCTTTACACGTCTGGCTGTTACCGAAAACGGTATTAAGCAGGAAGGACAACAATGGGGTGCCGATCACGGTTTGGAAATTGATGCACTGACAACCGAAAGTGTTGAGGTAATTAAAGGTGTGGGCACTATTACTCACGGGTCGGACGCGATTGCGGGTGTAATAGAAGTTAACAACGAAACAATTCCTGCCGATGGTTTTAAGGCACAATACGTAACAACTGCCCAAAGCGTTAACAAATCGTGGGCAAACGCGCTGAATATGTCGTACAAAAAAGGCGATCACTTTTATAAATTCAAAACATCGTACACCACATTTTCCGATTTTAAGGTTCCGGTTGATGAAATAACGTATCTGTCTACAAAAATTCCGTTGACAAATGGAAACATGACCAATACTGCCGGAAATGAGCTGTCAGTTTACGGGCAATGGGGTTATGTAAAAGATAATTTTCAGAGTATTTTAAGCATCAGCCAGTTTCAAAACAAATCGGGATTTTTTGCAGGTGCACACGGAATTCCGTCTGTCAATGATGCCAAGCCCGATGGTAGTGAACGGAACATCGGAATGCCTTATCAACAGGTAAATCATACCAAAATAACGTATCATGCCAAGTGGTTAAACACGCATGATGTATGGGATTTTAAGTTTGGCTTTCAACGCAACCACCGTCAGGAATACAGTTTGTTTCATTCGCATTATTCCAATCAGGTTCCACCCGAAATCAATCCAGATTTAGAGTTGGATTTTAAATTGAATACACTGAACACCGAATTATCATACAAAAAAGACTGGCTGTTAGATCATACCACTATTTTGGGTGTGCAAAGCCAATACCAGACAAATGATATATCGGGTTATAGTTATTTGATGCCGGAATACGACCGTTGGAATATGGGTATTTTCGGGAAACATACCTGGAATTTTGCAACTGATTGGAATTTGGAATTCGGCGCAAGATACGATGTTGCCAATGTAAAAGTTGCCGGTTTTTTTGATGAGGTGCTGTTCGATTATTTATCGCAACGTGGCACGCCGGAAGATCAGGCACGGCAAAATGCACAACGAGCTGTACCGTTATCTAAAGATTTTTCAAGAGGAAATATAGCTTTTGGCGTATCGCACCAAATCACGGCCGATTGGGAAAGTACGCTTACAGTGGCATCAAACTTCCGGTTTCCAACGGCAATGGAATTAAGTTCGAACGGAATTCATCATGGCGCTTTTCGTCACGAACAAGGAAACCAGAATTTAGATGTTGAAAAAGGCTGGGCTTTCGATTTAAGTCAGCATTTCCATAAAAACAACTTTAAAATAAACGCAAGTGCTTATTTATATTATTTCACTAATTACATTTTCTTAAAACCAACGGGTGCGTTTTCTATTCTGCCACACGGCGGACAGGTTTACAAATACGACCAATCGAAAGCGATGCTTACTGGTTTAGAAGTTGATGCGCATTACCAGTGGAACAAATTTGATTTCCAGGCACAGGCGGCTTATTTGTACAATAAGCAGATTAGTGATTCAGGGGTTGATTACCCGTTGCCGTTTTCAACACCCGTAAACGGACAATTTAACGTACAATACCGTTTGAACGACGGTGGTTTGCTGCAGCAAAATCAGTTTCAGGTTGGAACAAAAACAGCTTTGCAGCAAAACAGAATTGCCCAAAACGAAGAGGTAACACCGGGTTATACCATTGCCAACGCACAATTTAGTTCGGTACTTAACTTTAAAGGTTTTAAACCGCAGATTCGTTTGCAGGTAAACAATATTTTTAACACGGTTTACTATCATCACAACAGTTTTTATCGGGCTTTGGATATTCCGGAGTTTGGTAGAAACATTCAAATTTTTATAACAATACCCATTAATTAAAAAAGAAATCAATCATGAAAAAATTAGCAAGTTTAAGTTTCGCAATAATCAGTTTAATAG
>JBEBXJ010000090.1:0-9013 GCA_040391685.1 Paenimyroides baculatum | reverse complement strand
TCATATCTAACTGAAACAACATCATTGCAGCTTTCTCTGGTGAAAATGGTAAACGGATATTCAATACGTTGTAAAAAGTAGATCCATTACCATTAAACTGTACATCTGCAAAGGTTTCCTGCAATTTTGCTTTACAATAATCGCGCAATCCGGTAATTTTTGTACGGTCTTTATTTAGATCCTGATACGATAATTCCAACGCTTTAGCCATACCAACAACTTGGTGAGGCGCTTCTGTACCGGCACGCATTCCTTTTTCTTGTTCGCCCCCGACAATTAAGGGTTTCAAAACATTTTTCTTACGGATAAAAACAAACCCTGCCCCTTTTGGTCCGTGAAATTTATGTGCCGATGCTACGATAAAATCAATTGGAATTTCATCTAAAGGAATTTCTACTTTTCCTACAGACTGAACCGTATCTGAATGAAACAATGCATTGTGCTGCTGTGCCAGATCGGCAACTCGTTTTAAATCTAATATCGTTCCTACTTCGTTATTAACGTGCATTAAGCTAACTAAAGTAGGCTGATTGTCTTTTAATAACTCTTCTAAATGGTTATAGTCAATTTCGCTGTTTGGCAAAACATTCACGTAGTCAATTTTTGTACCGTATTCTTTCTCCATTTCTTTGATAGAATACAATGTACAATGATGTTCCATGCGAGTTGTAATGATACGCTTGACGCCCAAATCACGAACTGCCGAACGAATGATCCAGTTATTACCTTCGGTACCACACGAAGTAAAAATAATTTCACTTGCCGACACATTAAACTGCTTTGCAATGGTTTTACGCGATGCTTCGATTAATGCTTTTGTATGGCGACCAATAGAATATGTTGAGGAAGGATTTCCAAAATCGTTTGTTAAAATTTTTATCATTTCTTCAACTACTTCTGGTCTAACAGATGTGGTAGCCGCATTATCAAAATATATCTGGTTCATTTACTTTATAAATTTCTTCGTTAAGTTAGTTAGAATTTGGTAGTTGAATATAAAAACCGATAGCAAAATTAACAAATATGAAACAAATTGTAAAGTATTTATATGTTCTTTATAATAAAAAATTGCTAATAAAAATGCAATCAACGGATTTATGTACAGCATTACTCCCACATTTGATGCCGATGCACCTTTTAACGCAAACAAATTCATATACAAAGGTATTAATGTAAACAAGGTTGCTATTATAAAAACATATAGGTAAAACGATAGATTTTGCGGAATACTAAAACCGTTTACAAAATAATACGGTAACGATAAAATAAAGATAATTATGATTTGAAATGTTAGTATATTAAATTTATCAAAATAAATATTCGATCGTTGTGAAATTAAATAAAACGCATAGGTTAAAGCCACCACCAAAGCAAAAAACAGATTGTTTGAATTACTGAAGAAACAGATCAAACACCCTACAATACTTATTAAAACAGCTATCCACTGTATTTTTTGCAACCTTTCTTTTAGGATGATGTTTGCTAAAAAAGTGGTGATAATGGGGCAGATTAAATAAGCAAACGAAGCCGACTGTACATTAATTTGATTAACCACATAAATAAACAGAAACCAGTTAATACCCAGTAACAATCCGCCTATTAGTGTTAACAACAAACTCTTTTGTTTGTCTTTTTTAGGTAGATACTTAAAATTTTTAATATCCTTTAAAAGGATATTCCTTCTAAAAAGCAGTGTAAAACAAATAATGATAACTGCCGAAAAGGAGATTCTGTAAAACAAAATATCGAATGACGGCACATAAGAAATTGGTTTTAAAGCCAAGCTGAAAAAACCCCACAACATAAATGCCATAAAAGCAATTACGTAATATTTAAAATTTTGCATTGCACAAATAAAAACGCAAATGTAGTTCAGATTTGGGTACAAAAAACAATCGTACTGTTAATTTACAATGCGATTTAGGGATATTTTTTTTAGAATTTTATTATTGACTGTTACTAACTTTACACCAAGATATGTTTAGGCTCGTCACTTCGAGTAGCGTAACGAAGTGAAGCGTATCGAGAAGTCTTTAAATTACTAAGTTCTCGACAAGCTCGAACTGACGAAATTTTTAATTATATTCCGGTTTGGTATAAACTTGGTGATAATCATTATTTTATTCAATAAAAATATTCTGTTTACTATATAATTCAAGTTGCTAGTTTAAAGTTATAAAAGAAACAAAGCAAAGGATGTCTAAATTTGTTTTGCCGACAAATAAAAAATCCGATGCTTTACAAAGACAAAATTATTTCAATTTTCTGTTTAATTGATGATATTTTAAAAGGAATTGACCATAAAGAAGATGTGAGGAGACAGATAAGTGACAGTGAGATCATATTGACAGCTATTGTTTCATCAACCAGTTTTTACGGTAACCATCTATCTGCCATACAGTTTATGAAACAATATGGTTTTATACCTAATATGCTTGATAAAAGTAGGTTCAATAGAAGACTTCACAATATTGGGAGGCTTCTCTATGAACTATTTGAAATTGTAAGTGATTATTTTAAAAGCTTTTGCTGTGAGCTACATTACATTATTGATTCTTTTCCTGTTGCCGTGTGCAATAATATGAGGATTGCAAATTGTAAGATACTCAAAGATAATAAATGGCGGGGTTACACAGCCAGCA
This sequence comes from Paenimyroides baculatum, assembly GCA_040391685.1. Lineage (GTDB taxonomy): Bacteria > Bacteroidota > Bacteroidia > Flavobacteriales > Flavobacteriaceae > Flavobacterium > Flavobacterium baculatum_A. Next base: position 6,371 of record JBEBXJ010000090.1, on the reverse strand, counting down.
TGAGGAATTATTTTTATGGTGTGAAGGTGCAGTTGCTTACCACAAAAGGCGGTATACCAATAGCTTTTCACTTTACACCTGGTAAGACCGCCGACGCAAAAGCATTGGGCAAGATGATAGATAAACTACCTGCAGAATCTTCAATATATGGAGATAGTGCATATTTAGATTATAAACTGGAGGATAATGCTTTTGACAGAAAAGCTATTTTATTGAAAATCCAAAGAAAATCAAATTCTAAAAGAACAGATACTTTGGAACAAAAACTTGAAAAATTAAAAATGAGGAAGAGGGTTGAAACAACAATCAGCGATATTAAAAAGCTTTTTCCCAGAACAATACACGCAGTAACTCTGGAGGGCTTTTTAATAAAGCTGACTTTGTTTGTGTTTGGATTACAGTTAACGAAAGCTATGAACTAGCAACTTGAATTATATATACTATTTTTGCTTATAATTCCTTTTGCTATTGCTTTTTTGTAAATTCTTTTTAATACTCTTTTTATATCCCTATTAATTATTCTTTTAGCTTTTTTAAGTGATACGAAATCAATATTTTCATCATTTAGAAGAAATATATATGCGATATCAGAACTTTCTAAAATATTTACTGTTTCTTTTTGAAAACCTATATATCCTTTTATAAATCTTTCTTGCGAAAATAATAAGGATGAGCTAAATACTAGAATTAGTAAATATTTCATTTTATTCAATAACAATATTCTGCTTCTTTAAAATTCGTACAACAACAAAAGCAAAAATCAACAAATAAACAAAACATAGTAACGATACGATATACGAAGAATGAATACCAATAATATCCGCAACTTTTCCTTGTATTGGCGGAATGATTCCCCCACCTAGAATCATCATTACCAAAAATGCCGAACCTTGTGCGGTATATTTTCCCAAGCCCATTAAGCTTAAATTGTAAATTGCCGGCCACATAATGCTACATGCCAAACCACCGCATAAAAAAGCATAAATAGCAATGTTTCCTGTAGTATTTAAACCAACTATTAAAGCTATAATTCCGAATAAGCTAAAAGCTAAAAGCGTTTTTGCCGGTGTGGTTTTTGTAATGATAATCAACACAATCTGGATAATTACACAAACAATAAAAGCATAAAAATGTTCCATGTTGTATTCTGCCAGAATATTTGCAGTAAGAATAATTCCAAACGCAATTAACGGTAAAATAATTGTAAAAAGCAGTTGTTTGTTTTTTGAAAGATTGAAAGCACTTACCGCACCCGCCCAACGACCAATCATCATGCTACCCCAATACATAGAAACGTAAGGTGCTATTTCTGAAGATGATAATCCGCCAAATTCCGGTGCTTTTAAAAGTTCTCCCAAATTACTTCCAATAGCAACTTCTACTCCAACATACATAAATATTGCCAGCATTCCTAAAACCAATTGCGGATATTTCATAGCGCCCCAGCCCTGTGGTTTTACCAATGCCTTTCTATATGCAAAAAGCAATCCTAAAACAACTACAATGAAAGCAAACGACAACCATAAAACCCGGGTATTTTCTAATGTTGCTTTATCAAGTATTTCTGCTGACTCTCTGTATGTCGAAAAAACAAAACTGAAACATATCAAAAGTAAAACAGTCATTAACACTAAAATATTCAATGCTTTTGGCGCTTTTTCTATAGGTTCAGCATTTTTTCCTTCAGGTAGTTTCTTTGAAAAATAAAACAATGCAGCAGCACCTATAAACAACAGACCAACGCAAACATAAAGTAGTACAACTTTATCTAAACCCAACGATTTTATTTGATTTTCGCTTACCGCAGCTGTAGTTCCAAACAATGCAAATGCTACAACCAAAGGACCAATTGTTGTTCCCAATGAATTGATTCCGCCTCCTAAATTTACTCGGCTTGCCCCTGTTTTTTCGTCGCCCAATAAAATAGCAAACGGATTTGCTGCCGTTTGTTGTAATGAAAATCCCAAGGCAACAACAAACAACCCAATTAACATACCATAATAAACATTGGCTTCAACCGCCAGAATCATGGCAACAGCTCCAATGGTAGAAAACAACAACCCATAAACGATACTTCGTTTGTAGCCCCAATACGTAACCAGATCTTTTCCTTTAACGTTGCTTAACGCAAACAAAATCAAAGCACCAATGTAATAGGCCGTGTAAAAAGCAAAATCAATCAATTGTGACTGAAACTGGTCTAAATGAAAATAATCTTTACAAAACGGAATAAAAATGTTGTTGCCCGCGGCCATAAATCCCCAAAAAAAGAAAACAACGATTAAGGTATATAATGCGGGATAGTTTGTTTTTACAGTATGATTCATACAAATATTGAATTAAATATCAAATATAAAAATTTGGCGCAAGAACGGCTATTTTGGTTATAAAAAAGTTATTTTTGTAAGAAAGTTTATTTCTATGAAAAAAATAGTTGGACTGTTATTAGCAACTGCGGGTTTAACGGCTTGTAATGATGGTGATTTGGTTTTTGAAAATCTGAATTTTAACGATAATGTTATTCAAAAATGCGAAGATAAAGAACTGTATTTTAAGACCAATAACAATGAATTGTTGCTTGTAGATTTTTCTGATAATTCAAATGGTGTAAATGGTTCTGCATTAGATACTTTGGCTGCGTTGGGCGTTACACAAAACTTATCAACTGATAAAGCAAAAATTTATTACCGCACGTACGATGCCAATATTACGGCAGCAACAATTTGTTCTATACTGGCACCGGCAAATCCAAAAGTTACGGCAGAATACACTTCGCTTCCGGGTGGCAAGGTATTTTACACCCGAACCATGGTAGCTGCAGTTACAGAAAACAGCGTTAATGTAAACTATACCTATACAATTAACTTTGAAAACATTACGCTTACAAACGGAACATCGGAAATTAAATACGCTACACTTCCGTACGGTTCTTATATTTACGATAGCAGTAAACTGTCGTTTAATTTCATAAACAATTTTGTAAACTGTGATAATGTTTTGGTAGGCAGAACAAGCAATGAGATCATTCAAATACAACTACCGGAAAATTTTGAATTTCCTACAACAACTCAAACACAGAACATTACTTTAAACGACACCAATTTGTTACGTTATTTTGTTTTTAGAAAAACATTGGTTGATCAAGCAAATGAATGCGAATTACCTACTAATCCAAAAGAAGATTGGCGTGTAACCAACGGATCGTTACAAATAGAAACTACTGTTGTTACAAATGCTGCAGGTACAGTAACTGGATACAGACATAATTTAAAATTAGTACAGGCGCAATTTAAAAAAGATGAGAGTACGTTTAGTATAACAGATAGAAATTTAGGAACTTATTCACTTTAAATAAAAACAAAATCCGAATTTAAACATTCGGATTTTGTTTTATAAGTACTTCTGTTGCACCTAAACCATATTTTCGATAATTGGCATCTCTATAAACTATTTCGGGATATCTGCCAAACAAGTAATCAAGTTCAGATTTTAAAACGCCCTCACCCATTCCATGTATAAACACAATTTTAGGAATACGTTTTTTAATGGCGAATTCTAATTGTCCGCGTGCCGTATCAACCTGAATGTTCAGAATATCGAAGTTTGTTAGGTGTTTAAAGCTTTTAACCAGTTTTTCTATATGAAGATCAACTTCTAAAACAACGTCCTCTTTTTTCGATTTTTTTTCGGAATTTACTTTATGATGATTAATTGTTATTTTCTGTGTTTTTGCCGATTCTATTGCTCCGTAAGTTGATCCTTGTTTTATAAGCGAATCATCGCCAATTAAAATCAACTGTTTAAGCGGATACGCAAGCTCAAAACCATCGTTTGTTAAAATAACGGCTTCGTCGTTAGCAATTTTTATAACTTTCCCTTTAAAATCTTCGTCTAAAACTTCAACAAAAGCTCCTATGTTAATTTCCTTACTCATTGTTTTTATGCTCATTGCCGTTGTCAGAATTGCTTGGTGTTTTATTCATTAAATACATCATTAACAAGAAAAATACAATGACTGCAATTATTTGAATGTAAATGTTGGGTTGTTCTTGTGTTTGTTCCATTAAAGCCCAAAACATTAATGCAAATGCTGCAATGTAGATAAGAAATTTCATGATATATTTTTTTCAAAATTAATAAATTTATACATTCGAAAAAAATTAGAATTATGGAAGAATACATGATACCCTGCATGAACAAAAAAATATTCGGCGTTGAATGTATGGGCTGTGGTACACAACGTGCTGCTTATATGGTATCACAGGGAAATTTTGTTGATGCCTTTAAAATGTTTCCGGCGATTTATACAACCATTTTACTGTTTCTTTTTATATTTCTGCATTTTTTTGACAAGAAGAGAAAATATCATAAAATAATTATTTTTTTAGCCATACTAAATGCAGTTATTATGGTATTTGCTTATATTTACAAACATTATAAATTTTAACAAATTAAAAAGAACTATGGAAAATTATCAGAACCCGAATGAACCTCAAAACTACCAGAATTCTAATTTTAACAAAGGAAACGGTAATATAATAACAACCCAATTACCTAATGCAACTGCTGTTTTAGTTTTAGGTATTTTATCTATTATTGGCTGTTGTTTTTATGGTGTAGGAATTATTTTTGGAATTATTGCATTGGTTTTAGCTAGTAAAGACATGAAATTATATAAAGCTAACCCACATGCTTACTCTAATTATTCCACCTTAAATACTGGAAGAATATTAGCAATTATCGGTATTGTTTTAATTATGATTGCAATTGTAATAACTTTAATATTCGGATCTGTGATTGGATGGGAAGCGCTTACAAACGAAGAGTTGATGAGAGAGAAAATGGAAGAATTAATGGGACAAAATCGATAATAAAAATAATATAGAAGATAATGCATCACTAATGCAGAGAATTAATTTTTTCATTTAAAATATAAAAGAGGAATTTCGTTAATAATGAAACTTCCTCTTTTTATTTTGTCTATTTATAAAATATTTCGTTTTTTTTAAATACTTTAGTTGTATAAGTTGTACAAAGAAAAATTATGATTGACAAAGTTATTGTTGGTAGCGAAGAGTGGTGTGCCTTACCAGAATTAAAGGTTCCGGCTATAAAGGTTCGTGTAGATTCCGGTGCAAAAACGTCGGCTCTGCACGCAGAACAAATTGCGCCTTTTGATAAAAACGGAGAAACCTGGGTGCGTTTTATAATACATCCTATCCAAAGAACTGTAAAAAGCATTATTTCGTGCGAAGCAAAGGTAATTGACAAACGCATTGTAAAAAGCAGCACAGGCACGCGCGAAAGCAGGTATGTGATTAACACCGAAATTTCGTTGGGCGAAAAATCTTGGGTTATAGAGTTAACGCTGACCAACCGCGATTCCATGGGCTTTAGAATGCTGTTGGGCAGAGAAGCAATGACCGGAAAAATCATTGTAGATCCAGACGAACGCTTTAAATTCGGTATTGTAACTCCCGAAAAAATCAAGGAATACTACAATGCCAACAGCAATGAAAAACATGGTTTACGAATTGGCGTTTTGGCAAGCAATCCCGATCTGTATTCTAACAAACGTATTATGGAAGCCGGTGAATTGCGCGGACATGAAATGCACTTTTTAAACATTAAGCATTGTTACATGAAATTAGATGCGCACCAACCGGAAATTCACTACCGTGGCGGGCGTATTTTAAATGATTTTGATGCGATCATTCCAAGAATCCGTCCGAGTATGACGTATTATGGCTGTTCCATCATCCGTCATTTTGAATCACTGAAAGTTTACAGTTTAAACAACGCTACATCCATTACACAATCGCGCGACAAACTGTATTCTTTGCAAATGCTTTTAAATTATGGGGTTGATATTCCCACAACCGGTTTTGCCAATTCGCCTTTAGATACCAACGATTTAATAAATATGGTAGGTGGATCGCCTTTAATCGTTAAGTTATTGGAAGGGACACAGGGAAAAGGTGTTGTTTTGGCTGAAACCAAAAAAGCTGCCGAATCGGTAATCAACGCTTTTAAAAGTGTGGGTGCAAATATTTTGGTACAGGAATTTATTAAAGAAGCAAATGGAAAAGACCTACGCCTGTTTGTAGTTGACGGAAAAGTGGTTGCAGCAATGCAGCGCGAAGCTTTACCTGGAGAATTCAGAGCTAACATTCATTTAGGCGGAAAGGCATCAATTGTGAAAGTGACTGCCGAAGAGAAAAAAATTGCCATTAAAGCAGCAAAAGCCATGAATTTAAAGGTTGCAGGTGTAGATATAATACGCTCAGCCAAAGGTCCTTTGCTGTTAGAGGTAAACTCTTCTCCCGGATTAGAAGGAATTGAAGGTGCAACTGGCAAGGATATTGCAGGGG
>JBEBXJ010000089.1:0-9129 GCA_040391685.1 Paenimyroides baculatum | reverse complement strand
GGAACAACGCCCGATGTTACCATATCTGCCAAAGAATCTAACTGAACGCCCAACGGACTTGAAACTTTTAAAACGCGTGCTGCAAATCCGTCCCAAAAATCAAAGAAAATTCCCAAGCAAACCCAGAAAAAAGCCATTTGCAGGTTATCGTCAAAAGCATAAACTAACGCAATTAACCCCGATAATAAATTTAAAAGTGTAATTACATTAGGAATGTGTTTTTTTATTGTCATCAATTGTATAATTTTATTATAAAAACAAAAGTAAACAATAAGTTGTAAGTATTTAAAGTTTATATATTGTAAAATTTTGTAATATTTGTAAAAATTATCTACGTGAAAAAAAGTTTATATATACTTCCTTTGCTTTTTAGTGCAGCTTTTATGCAGGCGCAAACTGCAAGAAAATACTCGAACGAATTTTTAAACATCGGGGTAGATGCTGCATCATTTGGTATGGCAAACAGTGTTATTGCCCAAACTGGCGATGTAAATTCGGGCTATTGGAATCCGGCGGGATTGATCCATTTGCAAGACAAACAGATAAGTTTAATGCATGCAAGCTACTTTGCGAACATTGCACAGTACGATTATGCTGCTTTTGCAATGCCAATTGACGATAAAAGTGCGCTGGCAATTTCTGCGATTCGTTTTGGGGTAGATGATATTATGAATACGACTGAATTGATTGATCAAAACGGAAATATCGACTATAACAGAATTTCGTTATTCTCTGCTGCTGATTATGCTTTTAATATATCTTATGCTCGAAAATTATCGGTTGAAGGTTTGTCGTTAGGTACCAATGCAAAAATTGTTCGTCGTGTAATTGGCGATTTTGCAAAATCATGGGGATTTGGTTTAGATGTTGGTTTACAGTATCATACCGAAAAATGGAAATTCGGATTAATGGCGCGCGATATTACTACAACCTATAATGTTTGGAATATTAACGAAGCAGAGTTTGAAAAGATTAAAGGAGCGGTTGAAGGTCAAAACCAAACCTTGCCGGAAACTACCGAGCTTACGTTGCCTAAATTACAATTGGGTGTTGCAAGAGATTTTGCTTTGACCGAAAAATTCAATTTAACAGCTGCGGCTGTTCTACATACCGAATTTTATCAGACAAATGCCGTGATTTCAACGTCTTCTTTCAGTATTCAGCCATCAGCAGGTTTTGAGTTTGGATACGATAAAATGGTCTTTGTACGTGCCGGTGTTGGTAATTTTCAGAACGAAATGCAGATCGATAATTCCGAAAAGCTTACCTTTCAACCCAACGTTGGTTTAGGATTTAAATACAAAGGAATTCAGGTAGATTATGCACTGACCGATATTGGCGATCAAAGTGCATCGCTTTACTCAAATATCTTTTCGTTAAAATTAGATTTAGGAATTTTTACAAAATCAAATGAATAATTTAGTATCAAAATTTAAACAGCAAATCGTATTATTGATTTGTTGTTTTTCTTTTATAACTGCCACACCACAACCCGAAACCTTATCAAAAAAAGCCGAAATTAGCGTGTTAACCTGTGGAACTGCTAATGAAATGCACACGCTTTTTGGTCATACTGCTTTACGAATTAAAGATGTTGATCGAAATTTAGATGTGGTGTACAATTGGGGAATGTTCGATTTTAGAACACCTAATTTTTTAAGCAAATTTGTAAAAGGAAATCTGCTTTATTATTTGGATGTTGATTCGTTTAACGATTTTTTGTATAATTACACGGTTGATAACAGGGAAGTAGTTGAACAAGTATTGAATTTGACTTATACTGAAAAATCAAAAATATGGACAGAAATAAACCGACAGTTAAAAGGAACCGACAGATATTATACTTATGGATTTATCAGGAACAACTGTACTACAAAGGTTGTTGATGTAATAAATAAGGCAGTAGAACGTCCTTTAAGCGCAGATTTTCCTTCGAACAATCATTCGTATCGATTTATATTGAATGAAGGTTTGGATCATCATTATTTTGAAAAATTGGGTATTAATCTGCTTTTTGGATATTCTACCAACAAACCTGCCGATTTAATGTTTTTACCCGTAAAACTGAAAGACGGTATCACCTTTAACAAGCATTTATTGAAATCACACCAAGTAATTAATAAGGTAACTGCTAATAAAAAAACTACATTAAACTCCATTTATACGTTGTGGCTCATTGTCATTGTAGTGGCTTTAGGTGGTTTTAATAAGAAAATCCGACTACTTTATTTTTTACTGACTTCAGTATTTAGTTTGTTTTTAGTTGCAGTTAGTGTATATAGTACCCATGCAGAGCTACAATTTAATACGCTTGTATTGTTTTACAATCCTTTAATTTTTGCAGGGTTGCTATGGAACAAAAAAAAGCTGATTGTTTTGGGAGTCGTCATAACGATTATAAGCTTGGTATTTATGGGGTTAGAACTGATTCTTCTGGCAGTACCTTTAATAGTGTTAAACTTTACTTATATATTGGTATTATTCTTGTTAAAACGTAAACAAATAATACCTTTGTAGGCTTAAAAAAATAGTAAATGTTTGGTTTTTTTAAAACGAAGAAAACACTTAAAGAGCTCATTCCTAATTATTTTGTTGATATTCATTCGCACCTTTTATACGGATTGGACGATGGAGCAAAATCGTTAAAAGAAACACAGAGTTTAATCACAGATTTAAAATCGTTCGGTTTTACACAGTTTGTTACTACACCACATACCACACCACTTATTTGGGAAAATACTCAAGAGAGTATTTTAAACCAGTACGGAAAAGTAAAAAAAGAACTGAATGCATCAAGTAGCGAATTGCGCGTGGCATCGGAATATTTAATGGATGATTCTTTTTTTAAACGCCTGGAAAGCGAAAAGCTACTTACATTAAAAGACAATTTTGTTTTGGTAGAGATGTCGTACATCAATCCGCCTATTCAATTGTACGAAATAATCATGGAATTAAACTCGCAAGGTTACCAGCCGGTATTGGCACACCCGGAACGTTATAACTTCTATAAAAACGATTACGCGAGTTTTAAACGTTTAAAAAGTGCAGGTTGCCTTTTTCAAATGAACATGTTAAGCAGTACAAATTATTATGGGAGTGGGATTACCGCCATTGCTGATTATCTTTTAAAAGAAAACATGTACGACTTTGCGGGAAGCGACGTGCATCATCAAAAACACATTAATGCTTTTGATAGCGGAATAAAACTTAAAAATGTGGAAGCATTTGAAACTGTCTTGACAAAAAATAATTTCTTTAAACAATAAAAAAATGGGACATTTTAAATGGCCCCATTTTTTTATTTTATTCCTAAAAGGTTCTTCCAGAAAGGTTTCTTTTCTACATGTGCACCATAGCCGTAACCATAGCCATAACCGTAACCTTTTGTGACATCAGAATCATTTAATACTAATGAAAGTTTATTTAACTTTTTGTCTTTGTATAATTCATTAGGTATTCTCAACATTTCTTTGTCAATCTTGTTGGCTCTTACCACATAAATAGTAGCATCGGCATATTTGCTGATTAATAAGGTATCAGTTACCAAACTTACCGGAGCCGTATCAACAATAATATAGTCGTATTGAGCTTTTAAGCTATCAAACACTTCTTTTATCTTTTTGTTCATCAAGATTTCTGTTGGATTTGGAGGGATAGAACCAGATGATAATACGTCAAAATTCTCATAACCTTCCACAGGAATAATATAGTCGTTTAAAGATTTGTTGTTAGCAGTAATGTAGTTTGAAATTCCTAACGGATTTACTTTTACGTATTCGTATAATTTAGGATTACGCAAATCTAACCCAATCAATAAAACTTTTTTGCCCGAAAGTGAGAATGTGGCTGCTAAATTAGCCGATACAAACGTTTTACCTTCCCCTGAAATGGTTGAAGTTAAAAAGATTACCTTACATTCTTCTTCTGCTTTATCAGATAGAATAAAGTCTAAATTTGTTCTAACAATACGTATGGCTTCTGCTGCACTAGATCTGCTACCTAATTCCATTAATTCCTCGCTTGAATCTGATGTAGGAATGTCACCCAAAAACGGAATATCCGAATTATCTGTAATGTCAAATCTGTTTTTGACCTTAGTATCCAGAAGATTTTTAATGTAAATGATTATAAACGGAATAATTGTACCTAAAACCAAAGCTGCCAATAAAATTATCATTGTTTTTGGCGCTACGGGTTTGTCTGTAGCAATAGCTTTATCAATAACTTTTGCATTCATGTCTGTTGCAGCTAGCGTAATGTTGGTTTCTTCACGTTTTTGCAACAAGAATAAATACAAAGCTTCTTTTACTTTTTGCTGGCGGTCAATAATTCTGAATTCTCTTTCCTGACGTGGAACTTGAGAAAGTTTTGACTGCATTTCGCTTTCCTGACGCTTGTAATCGGTTTTTATAATTTGCAATGAACTTAAGTTTCTTTTTAAACTCGCCACTAAATTTGCTTTTAATGAACGAATTTGTTCTTCAAGTTTAATGTAATTAGGGTTCTCGTGAGTAGCACTAGAATTTCTTTGCTTTTCAAGTATTAATTGATTAACTTCTTGAATTAAGCTTTCAGAAGAAACGTCACTTGCTAATAAACCGGAAGGAACCAAATCATCATATTTTGTTTTACCTATATGATTTATTACTTCGTTAACAATATTAATTTTGGTTTCGTTTTCCAAAGCAGATTTTTCTACAGAAGATAATTTGTCTAAATATAACTTTACTTCTGTTTCAATATCTGATAAAGTGTTTGTGTTTTTATAGCCTTCAACCTGTGATTCTACATCTCCCAGTTCAGTTGCAATTAAAGTTAAACGATCCGAAATGAAATTTGAAGTGTTTTCAGATATAAATCGTTTGTCTTTTATGCCAGCTAAATTATAATTGTAAACTAATGTGTTTAAGAAATCGGCAGCTTTTTCAGGGGTTTGATCAATGATTGAAATGTCAATGACACTTGATGTTTTACTGCTTGGTGCAACGCTTAAATTTTTTTGATAATTTTCGGCTTGTTGTAATCTTGGGAATATATTAATTTGTATTTTGCTGATTTTGTTAATAGGGTTGGTTTTGTTAATGAAAAAAGATCCGAATTCTGATTTTATCGTTTTTCCAAAAACAGTTGTTCCTATTTTTTCATCGTTTACCGAAACATTGAATGTGTTATTTTCAAAATTGTCAATTGTTATGGTAACTTTCTCGGTAATTGCCTGATTATTCCAAACAATTTTAATAGGCGATTTATGGTATAAATCTTTGGCTACAATTTCTGAATTATCAACATATTGAATGTTTAAATTCAATGAATCTAAAGTGTTGTAAATTAATGTTCTGGACTTTAAAATTTCTATTTCGTTTTCAATATTGTTTTTCCCGTTTCCTAAAATGCTCATTTCAGAGAAAGCACTTAATTGGTTGGCTAAATCATTGCTTTTCTCATCTTTTATTAAGATTTTGGTAGCTACATTATAACTTTTTGGAGTATATTTTAAATATAAAACAGCACAGATAAGCGCTAAAACAGTACTTAAAATGAACCATCTCCAATGTGATAGGTATTTAAATATTTCTTCTTTTAAATTAATTGGATTTTCTTTGTCTTCAGTCATTTTTTATTTTCTAGTGTTTGTTAAGATTAATGCTGTCGTTGTTAATAATAGCGATATTGCCGATAAATATATTGATATATTTGGACCAACAGCTGTTGAGTTTACACGCGTTTTATTAGGTTCAACATAAACTAAATCGTTCTGACGTAAGTAATAGAATTCTGAATCAATAAAATTTGCTTTGGTTAAATCTACTCTATATGTTTTTAACTGGTTACCTTCTTCTCTTGTAACTAAAATATTTTGTCTTTTTCCGTAAACGGTTAAATCTCCTGAAAGTGCTAAAACTTCTGGTAATGTAATCCGTTCAGAAGTTATGGTGTGAACACCCGGACGATTAACTTCACCGTCAACAGTAACTTTAAAATTCATTATTCTAAAGTTAATAATTGGGTTGGTAATATATTTGGATATTTGTTTTTTTAAAGTTTCAACAACTTCCTCTTTTGTTTTGTTTCCAATTTCTATTGTTCCGATAACAGGAAAATCAATATAACCGTTTTTATCTACCAAATAAAGTTGTTGTTGTCTTTGAGCTCCGCTAGCTTGATTTCTAGGGTCTACAGATAAGTTAGTTGTTAAGTTAAAAGGTTCTGCTGCCAAGGGATCAGGTGCAGAAACAATAATCATTAATAAATCGTCAGGCTTAATAATAGTTTCAAATTTATTTAATGTAATAGGACGGTCTTCTATATTTTGATAATATACTACTTTCTCTCTTGATACACATGAGGTAAGTAATATGGATGCTAAAGCAAATGGGATAATAATTTTTTTCATAAAATATTTAATCGAGTTTTTCAAAAGTTGAATTTAAACTTTTAAATTCTGGTACAATCTTTTTCATTGTGGCAACAGTATCCAAAATTAAATATGCCGCCGATAGGTGTTTTAAATCTTCTATTTGTTTTGATATAAAATCGTAATCTTCATGCAAATCTTGGGCTATCATGATTTTTTCATGATGAGTTGGCAATGTGGTAGCACCATCGTTTAACAGTTCTTCGTACAATTTTTCACCCGGACGCAAGCCTACAATTTTTATTTCGATATCTTGTTTGGGTTCCAAACCGGCTAATTTAATCATTTTTGTAGCAAGATCAATAATTTTAACAGGTTTACCCATGTCAAAAATATAAATTTCGCCACCATTACCCATAGATCCTGCTTCTAAAACCAACTGGCAGGCTTCGGGTATTGTCATGAAATATCTAATGATGTCTGGATGGGTAATCGTGATTGGTCCGCCGTTTTCTATTTGTTTCGTGAACAGCGGTACAACCGAACCATTAGATCCTAACACATTTCCAAAACGTGTAGTAATGTATTTTGTTGTATGGTTGTTTTCTTTTTTTAGCTTTTGAGCTAGCGACTGTACATATTTTTCTGCAATACGTTTGCTGGCTCCCATTACGTTACTTGGATTTACGGCTTTATCTGTTGATACCATTACAAAGCGCTCTGCTTTATATTTTAAAGATAAATCGGCCATGTGTTTACTGCCCAAAACGTTTGTAAAAATAGCCTGTTGCGGATTCATTTCCATTAAAGGAACGTGTTTGTATGCAGCTGCGTGATATACAATATCAGGATTATAATCGTTAAAAACGCGGTCTAAAGAATCGTAATTTCTTACATCGGCAATAATACAGATAATTTCAGCAGTGGTATGACATTTGGAAATTTCTAACGAAATGTGATGTAATGGCGTTTCTGCCTGATCTAGTAAAATTAATTTTTTTGGATTAAAAGCGGCAACTTGCCAAACAATTTCACTACCTATGGAGCCTGCTGCGCCTGATACTAAAACAACTTTATCTTTAATTTGATCTGAAATCTGATTGTTGTTTATTACTATTGGTTTGCGTTCTAAAAGATCTTCAATCTTAATTTTTCGGATATTTGAGGCAACCTTTTTTTGATCATTTATATCTGTTAATCGTGGTAAATTGTAAACTTTAATATTATAATTCAAACAATCTTCTATGATTTCTATTTTTTCATCTTTTGTAAGATTTTCATCAGCAATAATTAATGTTTTTGCTCCTAAACTTCTTGTTAAAACAGATACCTTATGTGTTTTTCCAATAATTGGAAGATTTAAGATTCGGTTGTGTGAATTTCTTGTATTAGGATTAATAAAGCCTTGAAGTTTATATTTTTTTGGAACTTCGGCTGTAATTGCATTTGCTATGGCAATGGCGCGTTCACCCTTTCCATAAATTACGGTTTTTATTTGTAGTTGACTGTTGTGAGAATATTCAGAGAAAAAATCAAATGATATTTTAATGATTAATCTAAACAATAACAATATTGTAAAAGTTATTGCTGTAATAATTAATAACCTTGTGTTTAAAAATAATTTTGTGTTAAAGATGTAGAAGTGTGCAGAGTTTATCGAGTAAAGTGTAAAAAAACATAAGGTTTCTACAAAAAATAGTTTAGCCGCATCATTTAATGTTGTATGTCTTATTATACCAGTAAAAGTTTTGCAAACCCAAAAATAAATAAGATGCACACTAATAAGGAGTAATAAATTAAGAGGAATAATATTTGTTTGAATTATATTTATGCCAATTCCTTTTAAAATGAGATGGCTTACAAATGCTGAAAAAACAACAATACTAATATCAATTGATAAAATAATCCATCGAGGCAGATATTGAATTGTTTTCAAGTGAGAAAAATTCTTCTGTATTTTTTTTGACAGAGTCATAACAATTTTTAAATAAGATTTTCTTTTAGCTTCGCAAAAGTATTGTTTTTTAATTTTAAATAGAAATTAAATACTAAAATTCTAATTTCTTTTTTCGTAATTCAAAATTTTGACCTAAATATACTTTTCTAACCATTTCATCTTCAGCCAAGTCTTCTGGGATGCCTGCTTTTAAGATACCACCTTCAAACATTAAGTAGGTTTTATCTGTAATAGCCAGCGTTTCTTGCACGTTGTGGTCGGTAATTAAAATGCCTATGTTTTTGTTTTTCAGTTGTGCTACAATACGCTGAATGTCTTCTACCGCAACGGGATCTACCCCGGCAAAAGGTTCGTCTAACAAAATAAATTTAGGGTCTGTTGCCAATGCACGTGCAATTTCGGTTCTTCTGCGTTCACCACCTGATAGCAAATCGCCACGGTTGGTACGTATATGCTGCAAGCTGAACTCATCAATCAAAGATTCCATCTTTGCTTCCTGCTCTTTTTTTGAAAGCTTCGTAAGTTGTAAAACCGATAATATATTGTCTTCAATGCTTAACTTTCTAAAGACTGATGCTTCTTGCGCAAGATAACCTATGCCGTTTTGTGCACGTTTGTACATTGGATAGTTTGTAATATTTAAATTATCTAAGAATATATTACCTGCATTTGGCTTTACCAGACCAACTATCATGTAAAAAGAGGTCGTTTTTCCAGCGCCATTCGGCCCCAATAAACCAACAATTTCGCCTTGGTTTACTTCAACCGAAATGCCTTTTACAACTTTTCGACCTTTATATGTTTTAATTAAATTTTC
>JBEBXJ010000088.1:0-9129 GCA_040391685.1 Paenimyroides baculatum | reverse complement strand
CCCAGGTTGGGACTAACTTTCTATGTTTTCCAATCAGGTTTCCTTTGTTGTCAATAATGAGATTGGTGTTGTAAATTTCGCCATAGCTTTGTCCTCTTTCGTTAATTCCGATAACGATATGAATATCATATTCTTTAGCTGCTTTATAGAGCTTTTGCATTACCGTATCGTCAACCGAAACGGAATTTTTATACAGTTCTTCGTACCATTTACTACCTTGTACAGGTGTCATAATCCAGTTCCAATACGGGTAACCTGCTACAAATACTTCGGGAAAAGCAATGAGTTTTGCCCCGTTTTGAGCCGCCTCTTTTATAAACGAAACAGCCTTGTCAATCGTTTTTTCCACATTCAGAAAAACAGGCGAAGTCTGAACCGTTGCTGCTTTAAATTTTTTGAATTCCATAGTTATTTAATTTAACTCCGACAGAGTTTTAAACTCTGTCGGAGTTGGTGAGTGTTAAATTATAAACTTACTTATTTTTTCTTTCATTTCTTCGTTAAACGCTTCAGCTTTTATGCTGTTTCTGTCTTCGGATATTTTTACGTTTACCAAAGTAACTTCTCCCTCCAAACAAGTCGTTTCGTTTTCGTCTTCAAACCGAAAACCGCAAATTACAGATGA
Organism: Paenimyroides baculatum; assembly: GCA_040391685.1. Classification (GTDB taxonomy): domain Bacteria; phylum Bacteroidota; class Bacteroidia; order Flavobacteriales; family Flavobacteriaceae; genus Flavobacterium; species Flavobacterium baculatum_A. The sequence continues at coordinate 8,504 of JBEBXJ010000088.1, read as the reverse complement.
TGATTTGAGTTCTTTTACCCATAATTTTTTGGTTAGCGTTTCCCCCAATCGGGCTGCTTTTTTAAATTGAACTTTTAAATCAACAGTCGGTATTCCGTTGGTTTGGTGCATTTTGGAAAAAGGTCTGTCCAAAGCTTCCTCAAACCAGTCTTCTACCAAACCGTTCAGCATTTCTAAAAATCTCGGGTAAAACACAATTCCCGCATAGTCTATATGCTGAAAACGTATTTTTTCTTGTTTTATAAAATAGTTCATTGTTTATCTTTTTTCTTAGGTTTTAGCTGTTTGGTTTGTTGAGCTTTTTCTATTTTTTTGATACTGTCGGTCGCAGGAAGATTTTCGGGCATTTCTCCGCCTAATTCCTGAATGGTTTTTCTTACCTTTTTTCCTACTTCGTAGTGGGTTTGGTTGGCTTGTTGTTTTCCTTTTATATTTTCCCGTCTTAATTTTTCTTCAGTTTGTGTAGCACGGAAAAGGTTGGCTGCCAGTTCGGTACTTCCCATATGGTCAAGGATTTGCTGGCTTTTCTTTAAGCCTTTCTTTTTATGAATGGCTTTGGCATCCAAGCCTCCGTATAACCCCATATAACCGTGATTTTGAAAAATAGCATAATCTATTGGCTCAATAACTCCAGCTCCTTTTGCCGCTGCGGCTAACTGTAGGTTGTGCTTTGCCAATTCATTGCGAAGAAACAAACGTTTTTCGTTTTCAGTAGTCAAACGGTTGTAATCTTCCATTTGACGGATTTCCTGTAAACGGGTTTGTACAGCAAAATAAGTCTGTCCCAAAGCCACTATTTCTTTGGACGGGTCTGCATTCTGCACAATCAGATAACACGCATAACGGGAAAGTTTAACATTCTCTGTTTTTCTTTGTGCACCAGAACCAATAGTAACCATTTCGAGGATATCCTCGAAATGGTCTGTTGTATTTTGTCCACTGTTTACGCAAGCCTCTTTTGCCCGTTCAATAACAGGTATAAAGTGCCGATATTCAGAATATTCCAATGCTTTTGACAAATCTCTTGCACTCCAATATTCATTACCGTTTTCATCTGTTTGTCTAATTTGCTCAAACAAATTGAGTTTTTGATTTGAAAGTTCTTTTGACATAGGATTTTTATTTTATAAAATAATTCATCAAAATCGTTTTTAATACTTATATTGTTTTGGACAATCCCAAAATATAGTGAAAATGTATTTTTTCTATTATAATCAAAATAATCCAAGCTGACTTTTGGCTGCATTGATATGCTCGTCTATATTCGTTTTAATAGCAAAAACAGCGTAATTTAAAGATGAAGCCGAATAACGCTCTACTGATTGCTCAAAAATATTCTCCCATACTTTTCCTCCAAACTTTTTATACCAATAAATCAAATCCCTTAAACTTTGCTCTCCAAAAACTGCGATGTGTCCCGAAAAGTCAATTGACGGGTCGCTTATATGTCCTTCTGACCAATCAATAATACTGCTAATTTCCGCATTTTTATCGGCAAGAATATGTCCCGCATATAAATCTCCGTGAATAAAAGCAGAAAAATCAGGCCAAAAGCTGTCTGTATCTACCCATTTTCGCCACCTGTTTTCTAATTCGGCACTAATTCCTAATTCTTGTTTTACAATCTCAATGTTGTCTGAAACTTCTTGTCTGACCATTTGTGGGGTTAATGATTTTACCCCAATTGAGACAGCCTCCCAATGCGGAATTTGATGCAGCTCTGCAAGGACTTTAGCCAATGAAGAAACAAATCGGGTATCTTCTCTGTCAATGTTCCATATAATGTCTTGTATATCAGTATCAAAAGTTATGACGGGCTTATTCTCTAATAAAGGATATGCCACTAAATTCGGATTTGCTATTTTCCAATCGGGAACAGAGACAGATAAATACTTTTTTGCCAGATTTAATATCCTTTTTTCCTGTTCAATTTGGTCAGCTAAATCTTCACGACGAGGTATTCGCAATACCCATTTTTTACCGTTTATATCGGTAGCAAAAACCACTTTAAAGTCAATCCCCATTTCATTGATACGAATATCATCGACAAGTTGAAGCCCGTAATCAGCCGCCAAATCCAGAATTTCATTTTTTTTCATTTTCTCTCCTTTATGAATAAATAATCTTAATTTGTTAATCTGTTGCTACTTCAACTTAAACCGTTGAATTTTACCTGTTTCGGTTTTGGGTAACTTGTCAAGAAAATTAATTACGCGCGGATATTTATACGGTGCCGCATTTTCTTTAAACCAGTTTTGAATATTTTTTGCCAGTTCAGTTGAAGCATTTGCCTGATTTTTTAGAACGATATTGGCACAAACCAACATGCCGCGTTCTTGGTCGGGCAAGCCTACAACGGCACATTCTAAAATTTCGTCATGTGTAAGCAACACACTTTCAACCTCAATAGCAGCAATGTTGTAGCCCGATGAAATAATCATATCGTCGCCACGCGCCACAAACCAAAAATAACCGTCTTGATCCTGCTTAAAAATATCGCCGGTAATATTCCAACCGTTTTCAACATATTCCTGTTGCTTTTCAGGTCGGTTTAAATATTTACAGCCGGTAATTCCTCGCACAGCCAATCTTCCGGGAGTATCATGCGGAACATCATTTCCATTTTTATCGATAACTTTTGCTTCGTAACCTGTAATGGCAATTCCGGTTGATCCGGGTTTCATATTTTCTTGGTTCGATGATATAAAAATATGAAGCATTTCGGTAGCACCAATGCCATCAATGATTTTTAAACCGGTTGCTTTGTACCAATCTTCCCAAATTTTTAATGGAAGAGTTTCACCTGCCGAAATACATCTTCTCAAACTCGATAAATCATAATCTTTAGATTTTTCGGTAAGAATACGCCAAGCTGTTGGAGCCGTAAAACAAATAGTGATCTTTTCGTTTTGAATGACTTCTAAAAGCACATCTGGACTAGGTTTTTCAATTAAAAAAGAACTCGCTCCAAAATACATCGGGAACAAAACCAAACCGCCTAAGCCAAAAGTAAAACCAATGGGCGGACTACCAGTGAAAATATCCTTTTCGGTTGGTTGTAGCGAATAATTAGGAAAAGCTTCGCAGATATTCAGGATGTCTTTATGGAAATGAGCCGTCATTTTAGGATTTCCGGTTGTTCCCGAAGTAAAGCCTATTATGGCAACATCATCTGCTTTGGTGTGATAGTTTTGAAACGTTTTTGGTTTGGTTTGCATCAATTCATCAATAGAACCATTCCTGTAAAAAGAAATCGATTTTAAAAAGTCTGATTGTACCAGATTTATTTCATCTGCCAACAAACTATCGCAAATTACATGCGAAATTTCTGCACAATCAATCAACGTTTTTAGTTCTTTTGATCGCAACAAGGGCATGGTTGCAACTACGATTCCGCCGACTTTTAAAACGGCAAACCAGCAGGCAACCATCATGGGGTTGTTGCACGAACGCAGTAAAACACGATTTCCAGGTTGCAATCCTAAATCATTAACCAAAACATGCGCAATCTGGTTTGCTTTTTCAAACAAATCGTTATAAGTCCAAGTTTCGTCAAATGTTTTCAGACAGATATTTGAACCTTTTCCGTTAGCAATGTGATTGTCTAAAAGACGCTCTACACAATTCAGATCGTTTGGATGGTTAAACTGAGGTAAATCCAAAAACAAATAATCGGGTTGAGCATTTGGTTCTGGTAAATTATTTTGAGCAAAATTATCTTTCATGTTTTAATATTCTAATGATATATCATCTTGATGTTTTATTGATAAAATTGGTTCTGCATATCCTATGATTTTATCTTTTTCATCTTTATCAAGAAATGTTTTTATTAATTGATAATTAATTTTTTTTGGAATTTCAATTACAAAATATTTGTCATTAACTCCCTCTGAATTGCACCCTAAATTCATTAATTTTTTTCGTAATATTTCTTTATCATAGTCATCTTTCATTATAACTACTTGAACAACTGAATTTCCTGAACTTTTTATAATTTCTTTAAAAATTAGGCTTTCTTCACCTTCGTCATATTCTGCATAAAAGATATCGTCCGAGGCAATTGAAGCACCATAAAAAGGAATGTTGTCTAACTTATAAATTCCTTTTTTCTCATCAATTATTTCAGCCCACATTGTTTCAACGGTTTCTTCTTCTAAAACATCACTGAAATATCTGAATTTTATCTTTTGCAAACTATTTTCATCTTTCATAATTTACAATTCGTAATTATTTTTTATTGCTTTTTGGTTTCAACGCTTTCTTCATCCGTTCGGATTGTTTTCTTTCGGAAATGGTTGAAGTGTATAAATTTTCGATTCCTTTTTGATATTGATTTGGAATATCTGTAACACTAATTTGCTCGTAAGCCTGTGCTTTTCTAACAAAATAAGGATCTAACAAAAGCGGTTTTCCAAGGGCAACCAAATCGGCTTTACCACTTAAAATAATGGTGTTTATTTGATCGATATCGGTAATTGTTCCTGTCGTAATGGTTGGAATATCGGTTGAATTTCTAATCATATCCGAAAATGGAACTTGCCACATTCTACCGGTTTTTGGGTTTTGATTTTCAACTGTATTTCCTGTAGATACATTAATGATATCGGCTCCTGCTTTTTTGAATTCTGAAGCGATAAAAAGAACATCTTCTTGCGAAATACCGTTTTCAGCCCAATCGGTTGCCGAAATACGGACTGAAATTGGTTTTTCGGCAGGAAAATTTTCTCGAACTGCATTAAAAACCTGTAATGGAAAACGTAAACGGTTTTCTACAGATCCGCCAAAACCATCTGTTCTATTATTAGTTAAAGGTGATAAGAACGATGCCAGTAAAAAACCGTGATGTGCCTGTAATTCAATCATATCAAAGCCTGCTTTTTCTGCGTTTTTAGCAGCATTTGCAAACTGATTGATTACATTTTGCATATCATTTACAGTCATTTCTTTTGGAACAGCCATTTTATCGTTAAACGAAATTGCCGATGCCGAAAGTAATACCCAAGAATTATTAATTGGTTCGTTTGTACCTTCCCAAGGTTTTTTAACAGCACCTTTTCTACCCGAATGTCCTAATTGAATACCGATTTTTGTTGACGTATGTTCATGAACAAAATCAGTAATCTTTTTCCACTCTGCAATTTGTTCTTCATTGTAAATTCCGGCACAACCCAACGTAATTCTTCCGTTTGCATCAACCGCTGTCATTTCAGTTATTATCAAACCTAAACCACCAATGGCTCGCGAAGTATAATGCTGAAAATGCCAGTTGTTAACCAAACCGTTGTTCGCCGAATACTGTCCCATAGAACTCATAACAATTCTGTTAGAAAGTTCTAAACCACGCAATTTAAAGGTAGAAAAAACGGCTGCGTTTGTATTGTTATTATTTAGCTGATTGAATTCCTGAAGAACTTTATCGGTGTACGATTGATCTCTTAATCGAAGATTTTCGTAGGTTACTTTTTTAGAACGAGTCATGCACCCAAATGAAAACTGATAGAACGGATATTTTTCGTATCGATTCATATTTTCAAACCATTCTAATGAAACCGATGCAGCGTACTGAATCATTTCTACCGGATTTCTACGCGTTTTTTCGTATTGTTGAAACGCATTTTGAACATTATCTGGGTTTGCCATCAAGGCATCAAACAAACCAATGGCAGAATCCATAGCTAGTTTAGTACCCGAACCAATGGAGAAATGTGCAGTTGCTTTGGCATCGCCCAATAAAACAATATTGTTGTGGAACCATTTTTTGTTGGTTACATGCGGAAATTGGCGCCAATGCGATTTGTTGGTAATCAATGAATGATCGTCTAACTCTTCTTTAAATATTTCTGAAAGTTTAGTTACGGTGTCGGCTTCATTCTCTACTTCGAACTGCAGGTTTTTCCATGTTTCATCGGTACATTCAAAAATCCAGGTGCTCATTCCTTCTTCGTATTGATAGGTGTGTGCAACTATGATTCCGTATGGAGTTGTTCTAAAAAAGTAGGTAAAAGCATCTAACGGTTTGGTAGATCCCATCCATACAAATCGGTTTGATTTTAATTGGATATTCGTACCAAATTCATTTTGAAACTGGGTACGAATTCCGCTTCCAATTCCATCGGCAGATACAATAATATCTGAATTGTTAAACTGAGAAAGATCATCAATGTTTTGTTCAAAATGTAAAATTACTCCTTCTTCTTGGCAACGTTGATGCAGTAATTTAAGCAAGGTTTTACGCGAGCAACCACAAAAACCATTGCCAGAAATGCGGGCTTCTTGTCCGTCACGAGCTACAATAATATCGTCCCAATACGCAAATTTACTGCGAATAAGTTCGTATGATTGCATATCGCGTTTTAAAAATTCGCCCAAAGTTTCATCAGAAAATACTACACCAAAACCAAAACTGTCTTCTGGTTTGTTGCGTTCGTACACGTTAATTTCCCAATGGGGCATTGCTTTTTTGGTTAAGATTGAAAAATAGAGTCCGCCCGGACCACCGCCTATAACCGTTATTTTCATAGATTTCGTTTTATTGAGAAAATTTCTCCTAATTTGCTGTAATTTGAACCTGCTAAACGGGCAACAGGTTGGTATTTTTCTAAATTAATTCGGTAATTTTCCAGAAGAATTTCATCGGAAATATGCATCATCAGTACTTTACCAATAACGATACACGCGCCGCCGTTTTTATGATCTTCTAGAAAATAATGATGCACCATTTCGCATTCAAAATGGGCTTTTGCTTCGGCAACTCGTTTAGGTTTAATCAATTCGCACGAAACAGGCGTAAGGTTTGCCAGCTGAAATTCATCAACGGTATTTTCTACCGCATTAGATGTAGTGTTCATTTGTTCCACCACCTCTTCGGTAACCAAATTCACAGCGAATTGCTTGTTTGCCAAAACATTGTTTAAAGTATCTTTATTTTTGTCGCCTGTACGAACCGTTGAAAACATAACGTGCGGCGGATCTTCGCCCACCACATTAAAAAAAGAAAAAGGCGCAAGATTGTTTACGCCGTTTTCATCAACAGTAGAAATCCAGCCAATTGGGCGCGGAATTACCAAACCTGTCAATAATTTATATAAAACACCGGAATTGGTATCTTTTACAGAAATTTGCATAAAATTATCGTTTATACAAATTAAACAAAAAATAATTGAAAAGTTTGTGTTTTTTAGATTGTAATTGAATTATTTTACAGTGTACGTATAGTGATTTCTTTTAGCGATATGAAAGTATCCCAATGCAAAATTTGATTGATTTGTCTGGTTTACGATATTTCCTTTTATGGTTCCCATTGGACTTGAAAACGGATTGCCGCTGTCGCCTGAAATTGACAATAATTTTGACAAATATTGATAGTATTGCTTACTGATGGAAGTTATGGAATGATTTAAATTATCGCCCGGTTTTAAATCTTCTTTATCAAAAAAATACATATCGTTCATGATGTTTCCGTTTGTAAATTGATCGTCGGTTACACCAAAATAATTATCAACAGGCGAAATCATTTGTACCAGATAATAGTTTTCTTCATTGGCATTATCCTGAAAATTAAAACTTATTTCGTAAGAATCGCCCATAATACCACCATCGTCTTTTTGATCTACATTTAAAATTTCTGGCGATGCTAATAGGGTAGAAGTCGCGGTATAGGTTTCGTTATTGTACATAACGGTTAACTCGTAATTTCCGCCAATTTCGGGCTGAAAAAGTTCGTTTGTGAAATCTCCGTTTCCAACATTTGTGAACTGATAAACCGTATTGCTGTCGGTATCTTTAATAGAAACATCGGCATTGTTAACCGTTGGGAAAACGCCCGAATAAAAATCGGTTGTGGTAGAAAGATGAATTTTGTTGTAATCGGTTTCGCCTACAAAAAGGTTTCCTTCAATAACCAAACGTGGTATGTTTTTATCAAAATCAAGCGTAATATCTTCTTCGCAGCTTACAAAAAGCAAACTGCAAACAGTAGCGAATATGTAAAGTAACTTTTTCATGTTAAAATTTAAAATTATAGGTAACACTTGGCACAATTCCAAAAATAGAAAGCTTGGTAGTTTCGGTCATGTTGTTAGAATCTTCAACCGATCTAAAACTAATCGACGCTGCGTTTTTACGGTTATACACGTTGTAAATTCCAAAAACCCATTCGCTTTGCCATTTGCGGTTTTCGTTTTTAGTTGGCGTGTAGGTTGCCGAAATATCTAAATGGTGAAAAGCCGGCATGCTGTAATTGTTGCGTTTGTTGTAGTTTGGCACCTGAACACCTAAAAATTCGTATTTTCCGTCGGGATACGTTACAGGTCTTCCTGATTGAAGGGTGAAACTTGCGTTGAAATTCCATTTTTTGCTGAAATCATAACTGGCAACAATTGATAAATCGTGTAATCGGTCGTGTGGTGTTCTATACCATTCGCCGTTGTTTATACCCGTTTCATTTGCAGTTCTACCAGCAGTTTGCTGCATACTTTTAGCAATGGTGTAAGCAACCCAACCTG
>JBEBXJ010000087.1:0-9269 GCA_040391685.1 Paenimyroides baculatum | reverse complement strand
GCACCATTACCAATATCGCAGCTGCTGCCGGAATTGCCGTGAATAAGAAAAAGAAGTGGCTTAACGAATATTCTTCCTGAATGGTTTCTACCTGACCTCCTAAAACAGCTGCAACTTTCTGTGCAATAGCAATTGCCAGATACCAGATACCGAACATAAATGCCAGCATGCGTGCAGGTACCAATTTTGAAACGTATGACAATCCTACAGGAGATATAAACAATTCACCTAAAGTGTGAAATAAATACGTTAATACTAAAAATGCCATTGAAATTTTTACTCCCTCACCAATTCCTGATGCTCCCAATCCTAAAACCAAGAATCCGATTGCTACAAGCAATAATCCGAAACCGTATTTGAATGCTGCCGAAGGATTGTATTTTGATTCCCACAATTTAGAAACGGTTGATGCCAATGCAATAATAAAGAACGAGTTTAATGTTGAAAACCATGAAACGGTAATTTCTGATGCTTCTTTAGAAAATTCGTTTTTCAACATCCATAGAGCGGCACCCCAAATTAGTACGAAACATAAAATCAATACAATATTTGATACTGCAATTTTTTTCCAAGTAGCCAAAGCTAGTTTAACCAATACCCATGAAATGATAGTTAACGGAACAATGGTTAATAAACCATTTACAATATTAAAGGTAGTTAATGCGGTTCCTGTTAAACTTCTGTCGATATAATCACGAGCTACCAAAACTAATGATGTTGCTCCCTGTTCAAAACTCATGAAGAAGAAAATTAAAAAGAATGCCAATAATATAACGGCAAACATACGGTCGCGCACCACTTTGTCATAACGTAAAATACGTGAAACAAGTAAGTAAATGAATAAAGCTAACGCAATAAATATCATAATATACTGTCCTCGTAAAACAGGTGTGTCTAAGAAAGCAAACATATCAATGATGCCGTTTTTAGACAAAGGATCGTTGAATGCATAAATAAACCCAATAATACCAACAACAGCCATTAAAATGTAGTCTAATGAAGTAAACGGATTTCGTTTATCGGTATCGGCAGCATTTTTAGCAGCTACAGCTTCTTCAGATTTATCTAAAATACCCAGATTACCCATTAACGGTTTTGCAAAAGCAAACTGAAGTGTTCCCAATAACATAAAAATTCCAGCTAGACCAAAGCCCCAATGCCAGCCTTGGGTTTCTGCAATGTATCCGCACAGCATCATTCCAAAAAATGCACCTGCATTTACACCCATGTAGAAAATAGTGTAGGCACCGTCTTTCTTTTGGGGTAGATCTTTATACATTTCTCCTAAAATAGATGGCATATTTGGTTTAAAAAATCCGGTCCCGATTACTAAACAAGCCAAACCTATGAAAAACATTACGGGAGTATCAAAAGCCATGGCTGCATGTCCTATCGTCATAATAATCGCACCGATAATTACCGCCATACGTGACCCGATATATTTATCTGCAATTACACCACCGAAAATAGGTGTTAAGTAAAGCATCATGGCATACGTTCCGTACAATGCGCCAGCCTGCTCTGCACTCCATGCCCAGCCCGATTTTGGATCGCCTGCAATCACTGCAGCTGTTAAGAATTGAATTAATAATACGCGCATTCCGTAAAACGAAAAACGTTCCCACATTTCTGTAAAGAAAAGTACAAATAATCCCGATCGTTGTCCTAAAACATTCGATTTATAAAACTCTGTAGGAGTAGTAGTTTCCATATAGTTAAGTTAGTTTTTTATTATTCTTTGTTTTTTTTCTAAAGGTCTGATAATTAAACGGTCGTAAATAGTTAAAGAGATGATAGAAAATAACCCAATACCCACAATTACAAACCATATTTTGTTAGGATTGTAGGTTTCCCAAAGCATGTTGGTCATATCCCAATGGCTCATTCCTAATTTTTGTTCTGCTAAAGCAAAATATTCGTTTTTAGAAAAAGGAAAATGTACCTGACTGATATCGATGTTTTTAGAAGTTGCGTAATCTTTTAACGATTGTGACACAACAGCCCAATCAATTGTTTCGGCTTTTAAATTGAATTGCTTTTCAAAGGCTGATATAGACATGTTCAGTGTTTTTGAACCTTCTTCTATAAACTGTTCTTTGGTGACAACTTCGGGCATTGTAATATTTCTGCCTGTCATTTCTTTTTTCAATAACGAAAGTTTATCCGACCATGACTGATACAGACTTCCTGAAATAACACTTGTTACAAAATAACTTGCAGCTACCGGTAAAAAGTATGTTCCCTGATACAAACCTTCTTTTCCTTTTGGTGTAATTAAAGCGATGAATGAAGATACAGTTGGGCTACTCATCATTTCTCCAATGGCAAAAATCATGGTTCCGATGATGGTAAACCAAACGTTGCCCGAGTAGAACGTTAAGCCGATACCGATTGTTGCAATTACAGCTCCGCGAATTACCGCGTTGATATGGCGCATTTTAATTACGAAGAATGAAATGGTTATCTGGAAAAGAATAATCATTAAAGCATCGATATTTGTGAACCATTCCGGTTTTACCTGTCCGTCTTGAGTTAACAAACTTCCTAAAGCTGGTAAGTTTTCATTTAACCAATTACTTATTGCTGCAGAATTTACCCAGTCTTCTATGAAGTTTGGAAGTGTATTGAATAATTGGTTGAACATGGTCCAGAAACCAATCATCAACAATAATAAAATCCCTAAACGAATATCTTTCAATGCTTCAAAAATTCCCAATACAGATTCTTTAATAGCTTCTCCTATCGAATTTTTAGGTTTTTCAACCTTTGGTTCCTTATAAAAAAGTAATAAAATGATCAAATTGATACCTATTACGATTGCTGCCTGAATAAAGATGATTTTCCAACCGTATGTAGTTCGTAAACCCGATGACATAGCCGGACCAATAAAACCACCGATATTCACCATCATATAAAAAATACCAAATCCCATGGTTCCTGTGGTTTCATTGGTATTACGGGCAACAATTGCCGATGCTACAGGTTTAAAAAACGCAGCACCTACTGCAACCAATAGGAAAACCATATAAACACTCCAATACGTGTTTACTTCGCCCAGCAGGTAATAGCCGGAAATCATAATGATGTAGGCAATAGTCAATGAAAGTTTATAACCAATGCGGTCTGCAATAACTCCGAAAACTAATGGTAGAAAATAAAGGATACCAACAATGTTACCCATAATATTTCCTTTTTGTACGTGATCAAAACCTAAACCGCCGGTATCAGTAGATCCAACCAAATAAAGACCTAAAAGTGTATAAATTCCGTACCAGGCCCAACGTTCCATCAATTCCATGAAGCTGGCAATCCAGAAATTTTTATTGAAAGATCCTACTGTTTTTAAGAACGAAGGTTTCGTATTGTCTGACATATTTTTAAGAAAGTTTAAAACTTACAAATAAAGTAAAATATTTAAAATTATGCACAAAAAAAGCGACTAAAATAGTCGCTTTTAAATATGATCAGGTAAATCTTACTTTACTTCCTGCATTAATTTTCTAATAATTGGCGAAATTGCTATTAGCACAACTCCGGCAACTAAAGCGTAAATTGCCAACTGATAATAACCGTCGGTATATAAAATCAATTTGTCCATGTTGGTTGCATTTTCATTTGGTGAAGCCATTCCTGCACCTAATAAACCAGCAGCGTACTGACCGTAAGCACTTGCCAGAAACCATAATCCCATCATCATTCCCACTAAACGGTTCGGCGATAATTTGGTAATGATTGATAATCCGATCGGCGATAAACACAATTCACCAAATGTCATGATTAAATAAGCAGATGTAAAAATGTTTAAAGAGGTAATTCCGTCCGGACCTGCAAAAAACTTGGTTGAGTACAGGATAAAGAACGAACCTGCAAGGAATAAAAACCCTAATCCGAATTTTATAACCGTATTTGGTTCTAATTTTCTTTTTGACAAAGCTACCCACACCAAGCCTAATAAAGGCGCGAATAAGATTACGAAAAACGCATTTGAAATATTATTTACAATGTTTGGATCTATTGTGAAGAAAAGCAACTGGTTTGTTAAGTTTCCTTTGGCAAACAACGATAACGATCCGCCACTTTGCTCGAAGAACGCAAAGAATATAATTGAAAAGGTAATGAACAATAATGCGGCAATCAGTTTTTTCTTTGTTTTGCTCGATTCTTGTTTTGATAATTCAAAGAAGAAATAAATTAAGGCAGCCGGACCAATAGTGTACATGAAATAATCGGTATAATCTGTATTTTCTATCATTGCATGAATCAACGGAATACACAAAGCTGCACCTACATAAACCGCAATTTCGCGTATATTTCTTTTTTTAGTTGCTAAATGTAGCAACGGTGAATTTCCGATTGGTCCCAAAGATTTTTTTGTCAATAAGAAAATAACCACACCAATAACCATAACTGTTGCAGCAGCAAAGAAAGCCAAGCTCCAACCGTGGAACTTTCCTAAATAAACGCATAAAGCACCACCCAATAAAGCCCCGATGTTGATTCCCGAATAGAACAAACTGAAACCGGCATCACGTCTTGGATCGCCTTCGTTGTACAGTTCGCCTACCATTGAAGAAATATTCGGTTTAAAAAATCCGGTTCCGATAATTGAAAGGGTAATTCCGTAATAGAAAAAATGTTCGGGATCAATACCTATCAAAAGGTTACCAATAACCATTACGATACCGCCAAATATAAGCGATTTTTTAAAACCTAAAATTTTATCTGCAAAAACACCGCCTATAAAAGTAAATGCGTAAACGAATGCCTGTATGGCACCGTATTTTAAATTGGCGTCTTTGTCTGACAATAAAAGCATATCGACCATAAAAATTGCCAATACACCGCGCATTCCGTAAAAACAGAAACGCTCCCACATTTCTACCAAAAATAAATACCACAGCTGTTTAGGGTATTTACCTTCAAAATTTCTTATTGTTTCTAACTGTTGTTGATCAGTTGCTGTCATATTTGAAATTGTTATTTCTTAAAAAGTTGTTAAGAAGTCAAATGTAATAAAATATTACAATTTCTCTAAAATGTAATCGGTCATTTTTGTATATAATTGTTCACGGGTTTTTCCACCGTAAATTCCGTGGTTTTTATCGGGATAAATCAACCAGTCGAAATTTTTGTTCAACGATACCAGTTTGTTGATTAAAACCATGGTGTTTTGAACGTGTACATTGTCATCTGCCGTTCCGTGAATCAGTAAAAAGTTTCCTTTTAGTTTGTCGGCATGGGTAATAGGTGAATTATTATCGTAACCCGAAGCGTTTTCCTGCGGAGTTGTCATAAAACGCTCTGTGTAAACCGAATCGTAAAAACGCCATGATGTTACAGGTGCAACCGCAATGGCTGTTTTAAACACATCGTTTGCTTGGAATAAACAATTGCTGCTCATGAATCCGCCGAAGCTCCAACCCCAAATCCCTATTCGGTTTGCGTCAACGAAAGATTCTTTTGCCAGCTGTTTTGCTACATAAATCTGATCTTCTACTTCGTACTTGCCCAATTCTTTTTGAGTAACTTTTTTAAAATCGGAACCTTTAAAACCTGTTCCGCGCCCATCAACACAAACAATAATGTATCCTTTTTGCGCCAACATGAAATGCCAGTAATCGTTAGAATCGAACCATTTATCGGCAACCTGCTGCGAACCCGGACCTGAATACTGATACATTAACACCGGATACTTCTTTTTAGCGTCGAAATTTTTAGGTTTGATGATATATCCGTTTAAATCGTTCCCAACTTCGTTTTTAAACGTAGTAAATTCTTTTTTAGGAAGATCGAATTTCTTCAACTTTTCTTCTAAAACATCATTGTTTAAAATTTCTTTGACCTTTTTACCTGACGATGTTTCCATCAAAGTATAAGAAGGTGCTTTGATACTTGAAGAATGATTGTTGATGAAGTATTTGTAATCAGGACTGAAAGTGGCACTGTTGGTTCCGTTTTCTGCCGACAGTTGTTTTTTGCTTGATCCGTTTAACTGAATGCTGTACACATCGCGTTTGGTAGAGCCGTTTTCAACCGATTGGTAATAAATGGTTTTATTGTCTGGATTGTACCCGTAATAATCAGTTACTTCCCAATTGCCCGAAGTTACTTTGTTGTTTAAACTTCCGTCGCTGTTGTAATGGTAAATATGGTTGTAACCGTCTTTTTCACTCGTCCAGATAAAACTATTATCTTGTAAAAAAGTCAAATTATCGGTAACATCAACATACGCGTTGTCTTTTTCGGAGAGAATGGTGGTTGTTTTACCAGAATTGGCATCTACAAACAACAGATTCAACTGATTTTGATGACGATTCAGCGTTTGAACGCTTAAAACATTGGAGTTGTTGGTGAATTTTATCCTTGGAATATAATAATCTTTTTCTGTATCAAGCGTTACATTTTGAGTGCTTGCTTTAGCAACATCGTACAAATGAAGGCTTACTTTAGCATTGTTTTCGCCCGCTTTTGGATATTTGAAAACCTGTTGCTGCGGATACAATTCTTCGCCATATATATCCATTGAAAAAACAGGAACTTCCGATTCATCAAACTTTATAAAAGCCAGTTTTGTACCATCGGTATTCCAGTCAAACGCGCGAACAAAAGCAAATTCTTCCTCGTAAACCCAATCGGTAATACCGTTAATGATGCTGTTTTTCTTTCCGTCTTTTGTAATTTGAGTCGTTTTTTTGGTTGCCACATCAAAAACATACAAATTGTTTTCAAACGCGTAGGCAATTTTCGATCCGTTTTTGTTCAACAAAGGTTCTTGAATAGCATTCTCACTGATTTTAATAAGTGATTTTGAAGCGATATCGAACAAATAATAAACTGATGTAAACGAATGACGGTAAATTGGATTGCTGTTGGTTGCAATCAATATTTTATCGTCGGTTTTATTGATAGAATAATCAGAAATTTCTTTGATTTCAGGAAAATCGGCAGTAGAAAATAACGTTTGAACCTTTTCTAAGGTAGTAAAATCAAACGCATCAATAGTAAACGTTTTGGTGTTTCGGTTGTAATCTAAAACGCTGTATTGATTTTTGGTATGTAGTGTATTTAAAGCGTTTAGCTGGTTGGTTCTAAAAGTTCCGTTCCAAATTTGAGCAACTTCTATCTGTTGTTGCGCCTGTATAGTTGTAATTGGTGCTGCAGTAAGGGTTGACAGCAGTAAAATTTTCTTCATAAATAAAGCTGAAAATTAAAAAAAGCAAATTACTTCTTTTGTTTGATAATTTAGAAAAAATTAGTGAATTATTTTCTCCATAAATAATTTGTAATTGAAAGTAAATATTGTAATCCATTTTTATAAGCGTATCTTTGTAATTCATCTATTAAATAACTATAATGATAACATCTAACAAAATAGAAAAGTACAGTTTTGCTATGCTTGCGTTGTCATTAGCTTATTTGCACGACGATACTTTTCTTAAAAGCTCAAAAGAGTTTATTTATTAGTCCCTGTTTCGATCCAAAACAGGGAAACTCCGATTTTTTTTTATTTATAATCTCATCATTTTGTGAATCGATGTTGCATACGTATGTATTTTTACATGTTATGTTGGGTCATTAATTTACAAGGTTTGCATTATGATTTTAAACAATATATCAGCATGTCAGAAAATGTAATTTTAACAACAGGAATCTACGATTTAATTAAAGATCACATCAGACGTAAAAAAGTAACCATTGAACAAGAAGAAATTCTATTAGCCGAATTAAAGAAGGCTTCACAAGTATTACGTAAAGATTTACCGGAAGACATCGTATCGGTAGAACGTAAAATTAAGGTTAAAGAAACTACGTCAAATCAAGAAATGGAATTCTTACTTGTGGGTCCAAAAGCGGCAAAAGTAAATAAAAACAAGTATTCTGTTTTAAGTGAAGTTGGTTTGGCTACCGTAGGGTATAAAACCGGTGACATTGTTAAGTGGCCTACGCCAAATGGAGTAAAAGAATATGAAATATTGAACGTAGAAGCAATAGCATAAATATAAAACCTGTACATTGTGCAGGTTTTTTTATAAAGATAAATACAAAGCAAGTATGCTTAAAATGATTCTAATACATTAATCTGTATGGTTACTTCTCTTATGTTGTAAGCTAAAAAAAGTTGCTTTATTTCTGTTTGTACGTTGTGATAATCTTTTGCATTTTGGATAAAAACTACGGTGGTTGCTATATGTTGGATGCCGTCTAACGACCAAATTTGCAGTTGTTTTACAGATTGTACAGAAGGTATGTTTTTTAATGCGGTTTTAATCTCTTCTAATGAAACATTCACAGGAACTGCTTGTAATAATACTTTAAAGGTATTCCATAAATTTATCCATGCGTTATAACCAATAAATAAAGCAATAGCAATGGTTAAAACACTGTCTATCCAAAACCAGCCGGTGAAATACATAATGGCAGCACCAACCAAAACGGCAATCCAGCCCAAAACGTCTTCTAATAAGTGCAGCATAATGGCTTTGCTGTTGGCATCGGGTTCATTGTGCTCATGAATATGCTGATGATGGTGCGAACCGTTTCCTTTTTTGATCTTTAAAAAAGCAAAACCATTAACGGCAATACCCAAAACTGCCAACCCTAGCATACCTAAACTGTTTACTTCTCTGGGGTTGTTTATAAATATAAAGCCGTTATAAATCATGAACGCTGCACCAATTAACAAAATTGCCGACATGATGATTGCCGATAGCAATACAAAACGTCTGTACCCGTAACTGAATTTTTCCGAAGCAGGTTTTCGGGAAAATTTATCCATATACACGGCGATTCCAATAGCTACGGCATCCATAAAATCATGAAAAGCATCGGCAATGATAGCAGTAGAATTCGTTAAAATACCGCCCACTAATTCTATTATCGAAAATAACAGATTTAAAAAGAATGCTAATGATAACTGTGGATTTACTTTGTATTTAGATTTCATTTTTTACCAACTTTACATAAAGGTACTTTATATTTTATGTGTATGTAAAATATTTACTAATTTTTAATACATTTATTAAACTATTTAATTAACAAAATTGGGCTTATGAATTTACACCAGCAACGTGTACAAGAAGTATTACATTTTTTTGATAATAAGGATACTTTTCTGGGTTTTAGAAAGCTGTTGGACTGTGCAATGGATACGCAGAACATGCAGATTTACAGGGAAGCAATTGATCTGACCGACTGGAAAGAAAAAAATCCTGAACAAACCGATGCTTTTATTGTAAAGGCGAAAGAACTGCTGCAAAAAATAGCTTTAG
>JBEBXJ010000086.1:0-9397 GCA_040391685.1 Paenimyroides baculatum | reverse complement strand
TTTAGAAATTAAGAACCGTTCTTAATTGTCATGCTGAACTCGATTCAGCATCTCACAAGTGATTATGAGACCCTGACCCGAGCTTGCGAATTGTACGAAGTAAAACAAGTTCAGGGGGACAACATTCATGTCTTCTAATTTTTAAATAATTATTTCACTAACTCCTCATACAGCCTCTCAAACGTAGCATTCAAATCATTGGAAAAACCCGGATGTGGTCTTGATGATTGAATACTTGAACTTTTTACAGCCGTTATCCAGCGGAATTTTTCATCGGGTTCTAATTGTGCAATAGGTCCGCCGTCTTTGGCTCCGGAGCAGATTTTTGCAAATGACTCCAGATTTTCTTTTACCTGTGACAAATCAAATTCTGTACAAAACCAACGGATTTTTTCTTCAGGAATGTGGTATTCAAACCGGATGAAACGCTTACGCTTGCTAAATAATATCAAACCAACATTGATAAATTCTTCGCGTTCTACCTTTGGTACTACACGAATTACGGCGTATTCATAAACTACTTTATCTTGCATCCTGAGCCGTTTTTAGAAAGGCATCCGCATGTGCCAATCGGTTCGACAAAAATTTAAAATAAACCTTTCGGATTTCATCATTTGATGGACCTTCTTCCCAATTTAAAAAAGCATCTGGAATAATGTTTACCAATTCTCTTAAAACCGTATCATTTAATTTAGAAGTAAATTCTTCGTGTGCTTCCTGCAATTTGGTTGCTTTGTGAATCAGCGCATGATCTTTAATCAACGGAAAAGGCGTTACAGAAGTTTTCTCCCAATTACTCCAGTTGTGATGAAAATAAAACGATGCGCCGTGGTCAATCAACCACAGCTCTTTGTGCCAAATCAATAGATTGGTGTTGCGAAAGGTACGGTCAACATTGGTAATAAAACTGTCCAACCATACAATTTTAGATGCCAAAAGTTCTTCGCAATCGTTGATAGCAACATCGTATGTAATGGCTCCAGATAGATAATGTAAACCTAAATTTAAGCCTTTACTGAATTTTAATAAGTCCTGAATCTCCTCGTCGCCTTCGGTTTGTCCAAAAGCTTCGTCTAATTCAATAAAAACCAGTTCAGGAACAGGTAGTCCTAAATATTGAGCAATGATTCCGCCCAACAATTCTGAAATCAACGCTTTAACACCGTGACCTGCACCGCGAAATTTAATCACATATTTAAAATCATCGCAGGCTTCAGCCAACGCGGGTAACGATCCACCTTCGCGCAAAGGGGTAATATATCGGGTAACTGTTACTGTTCGTAAGTTTGGGATCATAAATAAATTTTATTCTTTTTCTTTAAGCCAATGATACGTTGGATTGTTTTCAAAATTTTTAACTTTTAATAAACCTGAACGCATTGCAATATATAAATCATTTTTAATAATTACTGATGCAGTTGGATAGAATATTCCTAAATTGAAAGGGAAAGTTAAAACCATTTTTAATGAAGCGTCTGGACTTACTCTAAACATTTTTTCAGATGTTATAATATAGATTTTTTCAATGTGTTTAAAAACAATTTTAGGGTCGACTTCTAAATTTTCAACGTAGGTAGCTTTCCATTTTCTTTTAAATTTTAGACTATAAATAAATCCCCGCGATAAAGCTAAATGAGAAAGTCCACATGCAACAAATAAGTTACCATCTAACTCAAAGAAATATTTTGCATGCCTAATAGATTCGATTTCGTAAGCTTTTTTTCCATCGTTTGAAATAAAATAAAAATCACTACCGTGTTCACCATTTAAATACGAAAGGAAATAACCGTTAAAAACTTTTTTTACCATACGCCCGCCATAGTTTTTACCAATTTTAGATTCGATAAATTCATCTGAAAAAGGTACTGAATCACTGATTATATTTGATGAAGTTTGCTCTTCAATTTTATAATCAATACTGTCTTTGACAATTGTATAAGATATTTCGTTTTGCGGATGTTTATATCTATCAATTGATTTTTTGTTTTCAACCCAATTATTTAAATCAATAGTTTGAGAATAGGTTAGGGTTGAAGCAAGGAAAATGAATAAACTAAAATACTTCATAACTATTTTTCTTTAAAGATATAAAAAAAACGACTTCTGTTTTTGAAGTCGTTTTAAGTTTAAGCTTTTATCGTTTCTGCGTCTTTATTGATTTTATTGATCAAGCCCATTAAAACTTTACCAGGACCAACTTCGGTAAACTGTGTTGCTCCGTCGGCAATCATTTGCTGTATAGATTGTGTCCAGCGAACCGGAGCGGTTAATTGCGTGATTAAGTTTTTCTTGATTTCAGCAGGATCTGATACCGCGTTTGCTGTTACGTTTTGATAAACCGGGCAAATAGGAGTAGAAAAGGTGGTAGCTTCAATAGCAGCGGCTAATTCTTCGCGTGCAGGTTCCATCATTGGCGAGTGAAAT
This sequence comes from Paenimyroides baculatum, assembly GCA_040391685.1. GTDB lineage: Bacteria > Bacteroidota > Bacteroidia > Flavobacteriales > Flavobacteriaceae > Flavobacterium > Flavobacterium baculatum_A. The sequence continues at coordinate 6,973 of JBEBXJ010000086.1, read as the reverse complement.
GCACCACCAACAGGTAAAATCAGCGCACGTTTTGCTCCGGCTTCCTTCATTTTTTCGCAAGCCAATTCAACTGCTTTTGTTTCGCCCGAAATTACCAATTGTCCAGGGCAGTTGTAATTTGCTGCTACAACAACACCATCAATAGAAGCACAAATGTCTTCTACTACTTTATCATCTAAATTTAAAACGGCTGCCATTGTAGATGGAGTAATTTCGCACGCTTTCTGCATAGCCATTGCACGTTTTGATACCAATCTCAACGCATCTTCAAAAGAAAGTGCTCCGTTTGCTACCAAGGCAGAAAATTCTCCCAACGAATGTCCTGCAACCATTTCCGGTTTAAAATCGGGTAACGTTTTTGCTAATATTACAGAATGTAAAAATACTGCTGGTTGGGTTACTTTGGTTTGTTTTAATTCTTCGTCTGTGCCGTTAAACATGATTTCAGTAATGTTGAAACCTAAAATGTCGTTGGCTTTATCAAATAATTCTTTAGCTGTTTCAGAATTTTCATATAAGTCTTTACCCATTCCAACGAATTGAGCACCCTGACCAGGAAATACGTATGCTTTCATTTTATTTTTAGTTTGTAGGTACAAAAATAAGAAATAAATGCATAAAAAAAAGTCCGCTCAAAAGAACGGACTTTAAATACATTTACTATTAGGTTATTGTAAAACCTTTGCTCGGTTATCTTCAATTTTTGCATTTTGATACATGGCACTGAAAACCATATTTTGAGCCATTTGGCGGTTATTTGTTCCTACTTTTTGTTTGTAGGTTAAATAGTTTGGTAAATCTACAGCTTTTGTAATGTTTTTGGTTTTAACCATATAAACACCATTACGTCCATCGATTAATTTAGATGCCTCATTTGGTTTTCTACCTAAAGCTACACCCACAACCAAAGGTTCTTGGAAACCATTTACCAATGGGTTTGCACCTGTAACATCAATTGCATTTACAATTCCGGTTTTTGCATTTTTAGAAACTTCTTCCAATGTATTGCCAGTCATCTGCTTGCGAATAATAGCTGCTTTTTTCTCGTTCATTAAAATAGGTTCAACTGTTGAACGTGCTTCATCAGCATCCATAATTTCGGTATCGTTAATACTTACCAATGTCATTACCAAATATCCGTCTGCAGAATCAAATTTCTTAACATCGCCAATACTTGTTTTTCTGTTCGATGCCCAACGTATTGCTTCAGCATGTGTACCTTCTACACCTGTTAACTGATCTGCAAACGGATCAATTTTTGTAGCAGGAAAAGATACTAAACCTTGTGCAGTAGCTTGTTTTGCAAAATCTTTGTCACCGTTTTCAACACTTTCTAAAAACTTGGTGGCTTGTGAGTAAAGTAAATCTTCTGTTTTGGTAGATGGTTCAATTTTTTTAGCGATTGTTGCTAATTGAATGCCTTCTTTTTCGTTGATTTTATCAACTTTTAATACATGGAAACCGAAATCAGATTCAACTACACCTAATTTTCCCACAGGATTGTTAAAGATGTATTGATCAAAAGTTGGAACCATTTGTCCTTTTTGAATATTCGGATATTTTCCGCCTGATGTTTTTGATCCTGAATCGTTTGTGTTTTCAGTTGCCAATGCAGCAAAATCTGCACCGCCTTGCACTTGCTTTAATAACAAGTCTGCTTTTGCTTTTGCTTCTTCTTTTGTTAAAGTAACAGTAGCATCAGCTCTTTGAGCACCTTTATAAGCAATTAATATATGTGAAGCATCAACTGTTTCTGCAGTGTTTTTCTTTGACAGAACTTTAGATACAGCATAATAATCGTTAAAAACGTACGGACCGTAAATTGAACCTGTTGGTGCAGCAAATAACTTTTCTGCATGTTCTACAGGTAATTGTTCTTTTGCATAGAATGTAGAATCAAAAGGAACATCAGAATTTTGGTTTACAAATGCCTTGATATCAGTAGCTTTTGAGAAACCAGAAATGGTATCGTTTTTACCTGTTGTCTGGTTAAAAACCACAGAAGGTTTCAATAGGTCATCTATAATTTGTTTGGTTTGTACTTCGTCTTCTTTAGAAGGTTTATTGGCAATAAAAACATATTCTACCTTGCGTGAAGGTGTTGTTTTAAATTGTGCTGCATGTTTTTTAACGTATGCAGTAATTTCATCGTTTGTTACTTTTACCTGGTCGTCGTTAATTGACGAATATGGAACAGTTACATAATCAAAAGATACTTTGGTAGCTTCGTTTTTGTACACCATTTTAGCTTCGGCAGTAGTTGTTACAATAGCACCTTTAATCATGTTAAGGTACATTTGTTCTTTTGCAACAGTTTCTAACTGTTTTTCGTATGCAAGCCAAGCGTTCCATTGTTGTGGACCTTGTGCTTTCATTTGAACTAAGAACGTGTTGAATTTATTAATGTCGAACTGACCTGCATCGTTTAAAAACTGTGGGTTTTGTGCAAAGCTAGGGTCTGTCTTTAAAACGTTAATTAATTGATCCTTTCCTAAACGCAAACCTGCTTTATCTAACTGTTCGTTAAATAAAATGGTACGTACTTCGTTTGACCAAACCTGATTGTGTAGTTGTGAACCTTTGCCACGCCCACTTTGTTCTAAGTTTTGAATTTTGTTGCTGTAATCTGCTGAAGAAATTGCAATTCCGTTAACTTCTCCAACATTACGAGAACTAATGTTAATACCTCCGCTAAATAAATCTCCAGCAATAAATGCTAATAAACAAAATCCGATTACTCCAATTAATAATCCAGATCTTTCTCTAATTTTCTGTAAAACTGCCATTTTAATGAATGTGTAATTTTTTCATGAGCGAAAATACAATTATCTGTTAAATAAAAAAAGATAATAAAAAAAAATACATCTTTTTTGATGTATTAATTTAGCTTAGTAAGCGCAACTGTTTTAATTCGGGTATTTGTGGCTGCAAGAATTTTTATTTTGAACGATTTAATGGTGATTGTTTCTTTTGCTTTGGGGTGACGTTTTAAGTGGTAAAAGATAAAGCCCCCTAAAGAATGATAATGTTCGGATTCAGGAATTATTACATCGAATTTTTCTTTTAAATCATCTATATCCAAAGTGGCAGAAAAAATATATTCATTTTCCAATATCTGTTTAGCAATCAGCGTATCGTCATGTTCATCGGTGATTTCTCCAAAAAGTTCTTCAATAATATCTTCTAACGTAACCAGACCAATAATTTCGTTTTCAGGATTTTTTATAAGTGCAATCGATTTTTTTCTTAACGTTAGGGTGTTTAAAAGGTCTTTAATCAGCACATCGTCATAAACATATACAAACGGACGTATAAAATCTTCAATAGGTTGTTGTAGTTGCATTATATCATAAGTGTGCAAATAGCCTATAAAATGCTCGTTAGTATCGTTAATCACTAAAACTTTAGAAAAACCGGTATCTATGAATTTTTTACGGATAGTTTCAATGTCATCGTTTTCGTTTATAAACTCAAACTCGTTTCGCGGAGTCATGATTTCTTTTACCTTCACTTTCGGGAATGATAAGGCGTTTTTTAGAATTTCAAACTCGTTTTCTAACTGCTCTTGTTGGTTGCTGGCTTGTATTTGTTGCGATATGTATGTGCCCAGATCACCGGTGCTCAGTAGATTGAAATCTGTATCTTTTGCGTAAGGGTATTTTCTTTCTAACGATTTTTCGCTTATTGAAATAAAGAACTGCGCGATAGATCCAAAAAGTTTTAATATAATTTGTATTAACGGCTTGGCAGTTAAAATAATATCATTGGCAAAAGGTTTAACAAAAGTCTGCGGTAAAAACTTTGAAATAATATATAGCAGGAATAAGAACAGTAGTATTTTCCAAAGATCATCAAACTCGTAAGAATTTAAAAAGGTACTGAAAAAAAGCAGACTTAATACGGTTGTGAAAATACTGTTTCCAACTTTTAAAGCGCCAATAAAAAGGCGGGGTTGTTCGGTAACAACTTTTAAATAATGATTGTTGGCGTCTGTTTTCTTTGACTCTAAGTTAAGGTAGATTTTATTTGCATTAGAATAAGCAACCATTAATCCCGAGCAGATTAATACGGCAATGCTAAGAAATATAAATCCAAAGATTATCATTTGTTATTTTTTGTTTTGGGGCAGACGATTAACGCTGCGCAGCCTGAATATAAACATAAAAATTGCAATACCGGCTAACAATAGCCTGATTAAAAAGTCTTCGCCGTTAGTATAGGCACGGTACGCTTCGTAAATAAAGAATAAAGCAAAAACTAAATAAATATAAGCTATAATTTTATAAATTTTCATTGGTAACTTCTTTTAATTCGGCACGGTTTTGCTGTGCATTAACAATTCTAAAATTCTGATCGAAATCGACACCGATTCCTTCAAAAAAACTTTTATTCTTATCGGTAACTTTAAAATAGTGTTCGGTAAAAAACCAGTTGTTCTTTTGGTCGTAATACATTTGCTGTGTCTGCATTACTTTACCGTCGTGCGATGTAATCTTCACATCGCCCACCAAATTAATAATTCCTGTTTTATTATAAACGGTTGCCTGCTTGGCAACTACGTAATTTTTATTTCTGTTACTGTCGTAAACCGTAACTTTTATACCTTTTGGAAAATGGTTAAACGAATATTTTGCTTTTCCGTAATCTAACATTTTTATCGCATAAAGTTCGGCTTTTATTTTCGCAGAATCGGTATATTTAACATTGATTGAATCTGCTTCTCCGGTAGCATACAGCTGCTTTTTGTTTAAATTCTGTATGTCTTTTAAATCATTGTTACAAGCAGAAAATACAAAAGCAAATACGATAATATGTGCAAAATATTTTTTCAATTAATTAAATTTTCTGCGTTTAAACCAAACATCGCTAAAAGAAAACCCAACGTGAACGCCGTAATAATTTTCCTTAATCAAGCCCATATTCGTATTCCCTTTCTGACCGTATTCAAAACCAATATTAATATTAGAATTACTCATCATACTTTTACTGAAAGGAACAGGTAATCCAATACCTATGTTTGCGTTGTAACCTTTAATTTCCTGATTGTTTATAATCAAACCGGTATTTTCATAATTTACACCGGCACGATACGAAATTTTTTCAAAATAACTTTCAAATGAATTGTATTTTGGTGTGTAAAAACCACCTAATCCAATTTTCATATAGTCGTTATAACGTGCATTTTGGTACTGGTAGAAATTGTTGTATTTTGATGTTTGTGTTGCTGTATATTCTGCACCAACAAACCATTTTAAATGATTACCAATACCTGCACCAATAGAATAATTCATTGGTAAAAGCATTTTTTCATCGTTATTTGTAGTCGTTCTAGAATCAATATCAACAAAACCTAAATTGCTATCAGCTTTAACGGTAGCCAAAATACTTTCCTGATCGTTTTTCAACTTCATTTCAGGGCTAAAGGTAGCAGTTGCAAATAAAGACAATTTGTTGTTTAAAGGTTGTTCAAAATTTAAACCAGCGTTAACGGCAAGTCCGCTGTAATTGTTCTTGTTACGTAAACGACTCCCACGATCTAACGGAACACCTTCGCCATTATCGGTTATAAATGTTATAGTGCTTGTTTCTGTATCACCAAAAATATAGGCTCCATCAACACCAATACTAAAATTTTTATTGATCTTATAACTTAAACCTAAAAACGTTCTGTTTAAACCACCTTCGCCAATAAATTGATTTGCTTGGGTGAAAACACCTGATTTGCTTGTATTCTGAATATTATATCCCACAAAAGAATAGGGCATAATACCTACAGCAACCCTGAAATCGCCAGCCGGAAAAGCCATTGCCAGATAATCAAAAGATCCGCTTGTAGTTTTTTCTTTACTATTTGCGTTTGATAAGTTGGTTCCTTTGTAAGATGCACCTAATGAAAAAGTTGTAGCTTGCAGTTTCGCGTACGAAGCCGGATTTAACGTATTTATGTGTAAACTGTCGCTAAAAACAGCTAAAGCACCCATTGATTTTATTTCGTTTGATCCTTTAAAATGCTTTTCACCAAAACCATAATAAGAATAAGGAGAAGCTGTGCCTTGTTGTGCAAATGTATTTGATATACTTGCCAAAGCAACACCCAATATAATTTTTTTAATCATTTGATACAATGTGTTGATGTAATAAAAATAAACTTTCTAATAAAAAGTTTGGATTGGCAAAGATGCTATTTTTTAAACGGTTTACCAAAAATTCAGAATTTCCGCCTGTTAAAATTACTGTTAAATTCTCGTCTTGGTGTTTAAAATGATCAATAAACGCTTCAATTTCTGCAATTACACCATTTAATACTCCCGATTGGATAGATCCTGAGGTTGAATTTCCTACAAAAGGATGCAGTTCTGAAATCTTTTCTAAAGGTAAATTTGCCGTATGATCATTTAAGCTTTTATAACGAAGACCGATTCCCGGAGAAATGGCACCACCGTGATATTGATTGGAACTGTTTATAAAATCATACGTAATACATGTTCCGGCATCAATAACCAATCGATTTTGGTTTGGATATTTCAATGTAGCACCCGCAGCCAGAACAATTCGATCTATACCTAAACTGGTGGGAGTAGCGTATAAATTTTTAAAAGGGATTGAAGTTTCGTGGGTTACAATGATTAAATTGCCCAATCTTTTAAGCTTATCAATGGTTTCTACAGATAAATTACCAACCGAAGAAAGAATAATATCTACACAATTCTCTATCCCTTGAATTTGTTTGGATATATTTTTTATTAATTTTTCATTATTGGTAATTATTAACTGTTGCAGCGTACTGTTTTCATACACAGCAACTTTAGTACGCGTGTTACCAACATCAATACAAATAATCATAATTTATCGGGCATATTTAAACAAAGGTAGATAAATTTTTTTTTGAAAAGATTAGGAAATGTTTAAAAAAAGCTACTATATTTGCAATCGCTTTTGAGAGGTAGTTTACCTAACAAAACGGTACCTTAGC
>JBEBXJ010000085.1:0-9584 GCA_040391685.1 Paenimyroides baculatum | reverse complement strand
CGTGATTTTATCCGCAATAACGGTGATTACAGTTTGTTGGTTCCAAAGGCGGTGAGGAAGTAATTTATTTTAAAGATACCAACACATATATGAAAAAAGATATTTTCGAACATTTATCAACTGCTCAACTTATTAAAAGAAGAAACTTACTTAAAGGAGCATCAATTGGTTTAGGAATTGTTGTAATAATAGCTATTGGTATTTTAATGTATATTTTTATAACAAATGGTTTTGGAGATATTCCATTTGCTTCAACAATTCCAGCCTTAATGCTGCCAGTATTCTTTTTACCGATGCTTGTTCATTTAGGTCAGTTAAACAAAGAAATAAAAAACAGAAAACAGAAATCAGAAATTAGAAAATAAAATTAAATGATTATCACGAAGTTTATACCAAACCAAAATATGATCAAAATTTTCGTCAGTTTGAGCTTGTCGAGACCTTATAATTTCAAAGACTTCTCGATACGCTTCGCTTCGTTGCGCTACTCCGAAGTGACGAAGCTTAAACATATCTTGATGTAGACTTCGTAACAGTCAATTAAAAATATATTTTTAAAACAAAAAGCGATGATTAAATCATCGCTTTTTGTTTTTATGTAGAAAAGAAATTAACCTAAAACTTCTTTTACTTTTTTACCAATTTCTGCCGGAGAATCAACAACGTGGATACCACATTCTGCCATGATGCGTTTTTTAGCTTCTGCTGTATCGTCAGCACCACCAACAATTGCACCTGCGTGACCCATTGTACGACCTTTAGGAGCTGTTTCACCTGCGATGAATCCGATAACCGGTTTTTTGTTTCCGTTTTCTTTAATCCAACGTGCAGCGTCTGCTTCTAATTGTCCACCAATTTCACCAATCATAATGATTGCTTCTGTTTCCGGATCGTTCATTAATAATTCAACCGCTTCTTTAGTTGTTGTTCCAATAATTGGATCTCCACCAATACCGATAGCTGTTGTAATTCCTAAACCTTGTTTTACAACCTGGTCTGCAGCTTCGTAAGTTAATGTTCCTGATTTAGAAACGATACCTACTGTTCCTTTTTTGAAAACGAAGCCCGGCATAATACCAACTTTAGCTTCACCTGGCGTAATTACACCCGGACAGTTAGGACCAACCAAACGACAATTTCCTTTGTTTTTTACATAATTGTACGCAGTAACCATTTCTGCTACAGGAATACCTTCTGTAATACAGATAATTACTTTAATACCTGCTTCTGCAGCTTCCATAATCGCATCGGCAGCAAATGCAGGCGGTACGAAAATAATAGATGTATCTGCACCTGCTTTTTCAACAGCATCTTTTACCGTATTAAATACAGGACGATCTAAATGCATAGTTCCGCCTTTACCAGGAGTAACACCACCTACAACGTTTGTACCATATTCAATCATTTGAGAGGCGTGGAATGTTCCTTCGCTTCCTGTAAATCCTTGAACTATTATCTTAGAATCTTTGTTTACTAATACACTCATGATTTTATAATTATCGTTTTTTGAATTATTTTACAAAAATAAGGGTTAATGAATAATATTAAAATTTTTTACTTTAAATTTTTATTAATTTGATAGCTGGCTCATTTGAACGCCTTTAAAAAGCTTACTATCTTTAATTTCCCAAACGGTAAAAAAGGTAGCAAGAATCATTTCTTCTTCAGGATTTTCAAATGTTCTAACGTAGTAAGTATAACGAATCATTACTTTATCGTCGTTATTCATTATATCGTGAATTTGAGCGCGCAAATCAAAATATGAATGCTTTAAATCTTTAGAAAGTGCTAAAAGATCGGTATGTTCTAAAAACAAATGTCCTTTAGAACTGTGCCATTCCAACTGAATATCTTCATGAAAAACCTCTAAACAATAGGTTTTGTTTAAGATTCCTGCCGATTCGTAAAAATTTCTGACTATTTCTAATGCACTTTCCATTGTTATCTACTTTACTAAATTTTTAACTTTTGCAACGTGCTTGTAATATTCGCGGGCTTCTTCTGCCGGTGTACCGAAATACACTTTATTGCCTTTTAAACTTTTGGAAACACCTGATTTTGCCGATACCACCGCACCTGCTTCAATAGTAATTCCGCTGGTAGTACCAACTTGTCCCCATAAAGTTACGTTATCTTCTATAACTACGCAACCTGCAATACCACATTGTGCTGCAATTAAGCACATTTCGCCAATAACGGTATCGTGCCCAATGTGCACCTGATTATCTATCTTGGTTCCTTTTTTAATACGGGTTTCACCAGTTACACCACGGTCGATTGTACATAACGCACCTAAGGTTACATCATCTTCTATAACTACGGAACCACAAGAAATTAACGGATCAAAAAAATCGGTTCTTTTCTTAAAATAAAAAGCATCGGCACCTAAAACAGTTCCTACGTGAATCACTACATTGTCGCCAATTACGGTGTGATCGTTCAAAACAACATTTGCATGAATGATACAGTTTTTACCGATTTTTACATTATTACCTACAAAAACATTCGGTTGAATTATAGTTCCTTCGCCTATTTGAGCTGTTTCTGATATTGCATTTGATGAAGCCTGAAAAGGACGGAAGTAAACCGACAATTTATTGAAATCGCGAAAAGGATCATCTGAAATTAACAAAGCTTTTCCTTCTGGGCATTCAACATCTTTATTAATTAAAATAATTGTTGCGTTAGAATTTAATGCTTTATCGTAATATTTCGGGTGGTCTACAAAAACAATTTCTCCCGGTTGTACTACATGAATTTCGTTCATTCCTAAAACAGGAAAATCGGGAGTTCCTACAAAGGTACACCCAATTATTTCTGCTATATTTTCTAAACGATATGTTTTAGGAAATCTCATTTAACAATTATTCTTTAATACGTTCTATGTAACTTCCAGAAGCAGTATCGATTTTAATTTTATCTCCTTCATTAATAAACAAAGGTACGTTTACTTGTGCACCTGTTTCTACCGTTGCTGGTTTTGTAGCGTTTGTTGCTGTATTACCTTTTACACCTGGTTCTGTATACGTTACTTCTAAAACGATAGATGCTGGCATATCTACAGATAACGGAGATTCTGTTTCTGCATTAATCTGAACCATTACGTTTGTTCCTTCTTTTAATAATTCAGGAGCATCTAAAATGTTTTTCTCTAACGTAATTTGTTCAAATGTTTCGTTATTCATAAAATGATAATCGTTTCCTTCATTGTACAAATACTGAAAAGTATGTGTTTCTACACGAACTACATCGATTTTATGACCTGCAGAAAAAGTATTGTCTAATGTTTTACCAGAAGTTACACTTTTTAATTTTGTTCTTACAAACGCTGGTCCTTTACCAGGTTTTACGTGCAGGAACTCTACAATTTTATAAATATCGTTATTAAATTTAATACATAAACCGTTTCTAATGTCTGATGTACTTGCCATAAATATGCTTTTATTTTTATTTATTAATAAATTCCGGTATAACCTTTCATGATACCGCGGGTTGAATTACGTACAAACTGAATAATTTCGTCACGTTCTGGAGTTGCTTCCATTTCGGTTTCTAAAATTTCTATTGCTTGTGAATTATTGTAATTTTTTTGATACAATACGCGGTAAATATTTTGTATTTCTTTGATTTTTTCTGAATCGATTCCTCTTCTTCTTAAACCAACCGAATTAATTCCTACATAAGAAATTGGTTCGCGCGCTGCTTTAATGTACGGAGGAACATCTTTACGAACAAGCGTACCACCCGTTACAAACGAATGCGACCCGATGGTGCAAAACTGATGTACTGCTACCATACCTGCCAAAACCACATAGTCGCCAACTGTTACGTGACCTGCCAATGTGCTTGAGTTTGAGAAGATACAGTTATCGCCCACAATACAATCGTGTGCAATGTGGCTGTATGCCTGTATTAAACAATTTTTACCAATAGCTGTACGGTATCTGTCTTTTGTACCTCTGTTAATGGTAACACATTCTCTAATGGTTGTATTATCGCCAATTTCTACAGTAGTTTCTTCGCCATCGAATTTTAAATCTTGTGGTTCGGCAGAAATAACTGCGCCGGGAAAAATACGACAATTTTTTCCGATTCGTGCTCCTTCCATAATGGTAACGTTTGACCCTATCCAAGTGCCTTCGCCTATTTCTACATTATTGTGAATAGTTGTAAAAGGTTCTATTACCACGTTTTTAGCAATTTTTGCTCCTGGATGAACGTATGCTAATGGTTGATTCATTCTAAGTTAATTATTAATTACTATTTTGTTTTTACTATCTGTGCCATTAATTCTGCTTCGGTAGCAATTTTACCATTTGCATAAGCAACAGCCTGCATATGACATATTCCTCTACGAATAGGACTTATCAAATCTAATTTAAAAATCAATGTATCGCCCGGTAAAACCTGTTGTTTAAAACGTACGTTATCAATTTTCATAAAGTATGTTAAGTAGTTTTCAGGATCAGGAACCGTACTTAATGCCAAAATACCGCCTGTTTGCGCCATTGCTTCAATAATTAAAACACCCGGCATTACAGGTGCACCAGGAAAATGTCCTTGAAAAAACTCTTCGTTCATAGTTACGTTTTTCATACCTACTACGTGCGAATCAGACAATTCCAGAATACGATCAACCAAAAGCATAGGAAACCTATGTGGCAACACTGCCATTATTTTATTGATATCCATTAAAGGTTCCTTATTCAAATCGAAAACAGGAACCTGGTTTCTGCGCTCTGCCTTAATAATTTTCGACATTTTTTTAGCAAACTGCGTATTTACAAAATGTCCCGGTTTGTTTGCGATAACTTTTCCACGGATACGTGTACCAATTAAAGCCAAATCACCTACAACATCCAACAATTTGTGACGAGCAGCTTCGTTAGGGTAATGCAACGTTAAATTATCTAAAACCCCGTTTGGTTTAACGGCAATATTGTCTTTACCAAAAGCAACTTTTAAACGTTGTAATGTTTCGTCTGAAATTTCTTTATCAACATAAACAATCGCATTGTTTAAATCGCCACCTTTAATTAATCCGTGCGCCAATAAAGTTTCTATTTCGTGCAAAAAACTAAAAGTTCTTGCTTCTGAAATTTCTTTCTTAAAATCGCTCATGTTTTTCAACGTAGCATTTTGTGTACCCAAAACCTTAGTACCAAAATCTACCATTGTAGTAACCTGATAGTCATCTGCAGGCATAACGATAATTTCGCTACCCGTTCTTTCATCAACATAAGAGATTACTTCTTTAACAATGTATTCGTTACGTTCTGCATCTTGCTCTACAATTCCGGCTTCTTCAACAGCTTGAACAAAGAATTTAGATGAACCATCCATAATTGGTGGTTCTGAAGCATTTAACTCAATAATAACATTATCCAAATCACAACCTACAAAAGCAGCCAAAACATGCTCTGTAGTATGTAACTGTACGCCTTTATGCTCTAAATTTGTTCCACGTTCTGTAGAAACAACATAATTAGCATCTGCTTCAATAACAGGACTTCCCGGTAAATCTACTCGCACAAAAGTAAAACCATTATTTACAGGCGCAGGTTTTAAAGTCATAACAACTTGCTGACCTGTATGCAAACCTACTCCGTTAATTGTTACTTCCTGGGCGATGGTTTTCTGTTTAACCATAACTATTTTTAACTTATATTTCGTTATTTGATTTCTTTAACTGATCTATATCTTTTACAATATTAGGCAACTTTTTAAAATAGATGTACGATTTTGAAAAATCGTTGTAGGTCATTGCCGGCGAACCCTGAATAATTTCACCGTCTTTAACGCTTTTACCAACACCTGACTGTGCCTGAATACGCACATTATCACCAATTACAATATGACCTACAATGCCAACCTGACCGCCAATAACACAGTTTTTACCAATTTTCGCTGAACCTGCAACGCCGGTTTGCGAAGCTATTACTGTATTTTCGCCTACTTCTACGTTATGTGCAATTTGTATTTGGTTATCTAACTTTACACCTTTTCTTATAATGGTTGAACCTAAGGTAGCGCGGTCAATTGTGGTACAGGAACCTATTTCAACATCGTCTTCAATAATAACGTTTCCAATTTGCGGAATTTTCGCATAAGTTCCGTCTGCATTCGGAGCAAATCCAAATCCGTCGGATCCAACAATGGTTCCCGAATGAATGACGCAATTTTTACCAATAACAGTTTCAGAATAAATTCGTGCACCTGCAAAAAGTATCGTATTATCGCCAATGGTTACATTATCACCCACAAACGAATTGGGATATATTTTTACATTATTTCCTATTTTGGTATTTTTACCTAGATACGAAAAGCTTCCCAAATACAAATCTTCGCCATACTCTACACCGTCTGAAACAACAGATGGTTGCTCAATTCCCGATTTCATTAACTTAATTTGGTTGGCATATTCTAATATTTTAGTAAATGCCTGATACGAATCATCGACCTGAATCATTGTAGCCTTAACTTCCTGCACGGGCTGAAAGTTTTTGTTTACAATTACAATTGATGCCTTTGTACTGTATAAATAATGGTTGTATTTAGAATTAGACAGAAAAGTAATAGATCCCTTTTCGCCTTCTTCGATCTTAGCTAACTTAAAAACCTCAACCGTAGCATCACCCACAATATTTCCATTTAAAACTTCGGCAATTTGTTCTGCTGTAATCTTCATTGAATACAAAAATATTAATTTTTAATCAACTTTATGAATGCTTTTTGGATAGCATATAAAGTATTTATAAACAGGCTCTGACAAAGCCTTTAAATTGTATTGATCTGATGCTTCCAACACATCTATTATTTCATTGTTTTTAGTAAATATACGAATAGGATCTGCTTTTAAATCGTACGCCTGATTCTTTAATTTATCGCCAAAAACAAAATAATCCACTACTTCATCAACTTCAAGCTTTAATTTACATAAAGATTGATAATGGTTTAATTTTGAAACAAATTCATCTTTAGAAACCAGCTTTACATGAAATAATTTTCTATTTACTATAGCATTGCTTAAATAAGACAAAACTTTATCGGCATGGAACTGCCAGTTTTTTAATGCGGTGTAAATATCGGCATCGTCCAACAGTGCAAAATTGTTTAGGACTTCTTTATTAAAATCGGCTTTTAAAACCGAGTTTTCCAAGAAAAATTTTAATGCATTACTTGCGGGCAAATCACCTCCTTGCTGTGTTAATTGTTTAGCGCGCTTTAAAATTTTGGCAAGCAATAATTCTGCACCAACGCTTGTTTTGTGCAAATAACACTGCCAATACATCAACCGGCGTGCTACCAAAAATTTTTCTACCGAATATATTCCTTTTTCTTCAACTACTAAAAGATCGTTATGAACGTTAATCATCTGGATCAATCGTTCGGAATTGATGTTTCCTTCGGCAACACCGCTGTAAAAACTATCGCGCTTTAAATAATCCATACGGTCCATATCCATTTGTGAGGATATTAGCTGAATCATAAATTTACGCGGGTAATTTCCTTTAAAAATCTGAATTGCCAATGAAAGTTTACCATTAAACTCTGCATTCAAGGCTTCCATAAACAACAGCGAAATTTCTTCGTGCTGTATGTTTTCTACAATGCTGTGCTCCATTGCGTGCGAAAAAGGTCCATGACCAATATCGTGCAATAAAATGGCGGTGTAAAGTGCTTCTTCTTCTTCTTTTGATATTTCTACATTTTTAAAACGCAATACCTGAACAGCTTTCTGCATCATGTGCATACAGCCCAAAGCGTGATGAAAACGTGTGTGTTCGGCACCCGGATAAACCAAAGAAGACAATCCCATTTGTTTAATTCTGCGCAAACGCTGAAAATACGGATGCTGAATTAAATCATACAACAATGTGGTAGGTATGGTTATAAAGCCATAAATAGGATCATTTAAAATTTTTAACTTATTTTCGGATGTCAAAATTGTTTTTATTATTGAAATATCAGGCAAATATAACTATTTTCATAAAAGAAAAATGCACTTTTATATAACTAAAAGTGCATTTCTTATTTTTAATTGAATTGATAATTACTTAAAAACTGAATACTGTTTTGAATATCGTAATGTAAAATACGGTCTTCTTCTACCGTTGGAACAACTTTTCTGTAATCGTTTACAAAGTTTTCTATAAAAGGGCTCGATTTCATTGGTCGTCTGAATTCTAAAGCCTGTGCGGCATTAAACAGTTCGATCGCCAGAATACGTTCTAAATTTTCAACAATTTTCAGTGTTTTTGTAGCGGCATTGGCACCCATACTTACATGGTCTTCCTGTCCGTTGCTTGACACAATACTATCAATACTTGCCGGAGTTGCCAATTGTTTATTCTGGCTAACGATACTTGCTGCGGTGTATTGCGGAATCATAAAACCTGAATTTAAACCCGGATTGTTTACCAAAAACGGGGGTAAATTACGCAAACCCGATATTAACTGATAGGTTCTGCGTTCTGAAATGCTTCCTAACTCTGCCAAAGCAATTCCCAAGAAATCTAAAGCTAATGCCAAAGGTTGTCCGTGGAAATTTCCACCAGAAACAATTAAATCTTCATCGACAAAAATATTCGGATTATCGGTTACCGAATTAATTTCGGTTTTAAAAACCTTTTCTACATACTCAACAGCATCTTTTGAAGCTCCGTGAACCTGCGGAATACAACGGAACGAATACGGATCCTGCACATGTTTTTTAGGCTGTTTGATCAGTTCGCTTCCTGCTAAAATTTCAGAAATATAAACGGCAGTATTTACCTGACCTTTGTGCGGACGCACAATGTGTATTAAATTATTGAAGGGTTCAATTCTACCATCGAAACCTTCTAAAGAAACTGTACCAATAACGTCTGCCAATTTACATAGCTTTCTTGTTTTTATCAACATATAAGCACCGTAAGAACTCATAAACTGCGTACCGTTCAACAATGCCAAACCTTCTTTAGATTTTAAGGTGATTGTTTCCCAGCCTTTTTCGGTTAACATTTGTTTTGCAGTGATACGGTTTCCGTCCATAAAAACCTCACCTTCGCCAATTAACGGCAAACATAAATGCGCCAACGGAGATAAATCGCCCGATGCACCTAGCGAACCTTGTGTATAAACAACCGGTAAAATATTATGGTTGTAAAAATCGATTAAACGCTCAACGGTTACCAATTGCACACCCGAATTGCCGTAACATAACGATTTTATTTTTAGCAACAGCATGATTTTTACAATTTCATGTGGAACTTCGTCACCCGTACCGCAAGCATGCGATTTCATAAGGTTTTCCTGCAGAGTAGTTAAATCGTTTGTAGAAATTTTTACGCTGTACAACGATCCAAAACCGGTATTAATTCCATAAATAGGATTGGTTTCGGTCTGCATTTTATTGTCTAAATATTCACGGCATTTATTAATGTTGGCAATGGCTTCTTCTGACAAAGCTAACGGATGATTTTCTGTAATAATTGTGTTTAGTTCTTCTAAACTTAACGTGTTGTTGCTTATATAATAAGTTGTGGGCATAATCTTAATTTATTGATGCGTAAAATTCCTAAAACTTATCTATAAAACAAAAT
>JBEBXJ010000084.1:0-9679 GCA_040391685.1 Paenimyroides baculatum | reverse complement strand
ACAAGCAACATACTTGCCCAATCGCTGTTAAATTGCGAGTTAAAAGAATCGCCTTTTATGTACGTCATATTCAGTCCAAAAATTGCTTTAAGCCATTTGATAAATGAACTTTTACCTGTAGCTCTTTCTTTGCTCACAAGACATAAAATAGGTAATGTTTGTGTTGGCTTTTCAAACAGCAGTTTCAAATAATCTAAACCAAATTCTTTTTGATCTCCGAATATATGTTGCACGAAATTTAACGTATTTGGTATGTTATTTTCTAATTGTTCTAGTGTTAACGCTTCGTTTATTGGCGACGTACTTAACTCATTATAGGTATTATAAAAATTATCAACGATTAATTGATAATTTATATGGTCTGGAATACAGCAAAAACCATCTAATTTCAGAATGTTTCCTAAGAAATTTTTACCATGATCTGAAACAATTGTTTCTCTATTCCAACGTGTCATTACTTTAACTTTATCACCAGAGATGAGTGGTTTTTCTATAATTTTAAAATAGGACGTTCCTACTCGGATATAAGGAATATCTAAGTCCATAGTTTAATGGTATTTTATTCCTATATTTGCTACAGGAATAGATTAAAGAATAAGGGATTTATGCGTTCAATTTGCAGAAGTTGAACGCATTATTTTTTTGATTTAAAAAAGTAATCTAAAGCTTTGTTTCCAATCTGAGCTTTTGATTGAGATTTATTTTGACGTAACCATTGATCGATTTCTTCACGATCAAAAAACAACATTTTTCCTTGTGGTTTAGAATAAGGTATTTCACCAAGATGAACGAGCTTATATATATAAGATCGCTTAAAGCCTGTGTAATCAATTAAATCATCAACTGTTAAAATTGATTTAGCATTTTTAGATAAAATTGCTTCAATTCTTTCTAATCTTTCTAAGATTAAATTTACTTCCATTTCTTTACTTTATTTTATAATTTCTTGGTAAAGGAATAAAGAAAAATTTAAAGTAAAAATAAGGGAAATAAAGGACGTTAAAAATTTACTATAGTATTCTCGTCCTTTATTTTTAACATATTACTCAGTTTTGAATTACTTTTTTTTATATAATTTATTGAAGCTTTTTTCAAAAGCTAAGTAAGTTTTGAAATCATTCCCTAGTAGGAACTTATTACTTAAATAAGCAATGAACATCTTTTGTAAATAGGAGTTTAAATTATAAAAGTCTTCATTATATATAGATTCATATAACTCAAAAATGCCTTTATAGGTAAAGCTTTTTCGAGCTTTTTGTAACCAATATATATATCCTGATTCTGCTTCGAAATTAAGTACTGCTTTAAAATCTTCAAAAGAAGCTTGCATTAGGCCTGCTTCTATGTAGTCATCATATAATTTTTGAAAATCAACATCCTCTTTTAAATTCATAAAGATTTTTCCTGGTGGCATTTTAGGGATTTTTATAAGACTACTACCATGTTTAACCATACCCTTATTTAGCATGATTAAATAGTGAATATTTTCATATGCTAAAGATTTAATATAAGCTTTTAACGGTACTTCAAAAGCTCGTTCCTCAAATAAGATAGTGCGTATTTTCTTTTTCACTAGTTCTTTTATTTCCTGTTTCATTTCTAATTGAAGTTCCTTTTTTATATCTTCTTTAATCTGTGCTATTTCAATATTTGTCATAATCTTAAAAACTTAGTTCAGGGATTAGATTTGCTGCTTCTTTATTTTTTTGATCTACCATTTTAGCGTAAATCTGTGTAGTTCTTAATTCACTATGTCCTAAGCGTTTAGAAACAGTGTAAATATCAGCTCCGTTTTCTAAAAGTAGAACTGCATTTGTATGACGTGCACTATGAAAAGTAATATGTTTAGTGATACCAGCACGATTTCCCCAACGTAACAATTCTGTATTATAAACCGCTGAATATTTTAACCCTACAAATACACGATCAGAAGGACTTCTTCTTTTTCCTAATAAACTTCTAGCTTGTTCAGAAATATACAAGTACTGAATCCCACCAGTTTTTTCTTGTTGGAAATGCAATTTAAAACCATCTTCCAAATCTCTAACTTCAGACCATATTAATGTCTGAATATCAATCCATCTAAGACCTACCAATGAAGAAAAAATAAAAGCTTTTTTTAATATTGGATATTTACAATCTATTTTTGCTAAATTTTGTAATTCATCATGCGTTAAGTATTCACGTTGGCTTTCTTGTTGTTCAAAAGATTTTATTTTTGTTCCATAATTAAAAGGTGTATATCCTTCGTCAAAAGCGGCTCTTAAAGTAGCTTTGAACTTGTTGAAGTAGGAATATTTAGAATTCTCAGCAAGTAAAGTATCACTTTTAGTTTTAGCTTCTGTATCAAAATATTTACGCACTCGTTTTACAAAAGCTTCATCTACTTCTTCAAAAGTTAAGGTAGGAGAAATACATCTTTTTAAATGTAATAATGTTGCTGTCCAGTTTCCATAATTTTTAGGAGAATTAATTTTCTCCTCTGTTTTTTCCTGAAAGAAATCTAGAAACCGTCTTTTAGATTTGATATTATTTTTTAAATCAAATCTACCTTGATAAAACTCAGCTTCTCTGATTGCTAAAATCTTTTTAGCTAAATCAAGATTCTCTTTATTCTTTTTCTTTTCATTAGCTTTTTTAGCATTTGGATCAAGATAAAGTTGTAGATTTTCAAATTCACGGATATGTCTACGTTTTCCTTCAGGTGAAATTTCAGAACCTTTATAGTACTCAATCAACAGACTAATTTTGCCACTTGGCAATTTTCTTTCTTTTAATGTTATTTTCATAATGTGGTACGTTTGTACAACATAATTTTAAAATGTGGTACATATGAGGTAACAAATATAATAAGAAAGAAATATAAAAGAAAAGACTATCAGTGTTAATTTGCTGATAGTCAAATAAAAGAAAGTATATCTTACTAAAGAAAAAGATATTTATTTACCGATACAAAAATTAGCAAAAATATTTCCTAATAATTCATCGTTTGTAACTTGACCAGTAATTTCACCAAAAAAGAATAGTGCCTGACGAATATCTATAGCCATTAAATCAGCTGGGATATTCATATCCAAACCGAATTGAACTTTTTGAATTTCTTCTAAAGCCTTTATTAAAGAATCGTAATGGCGCGTGTTGGTTACAATGGTTTCATTATTGCGTAGCGCGCCTGTATTTACCAAGATCATTAAGTTACTTTTTAAAACATCAATTCCTTCTTTGTTTTTCGCGGAAATGAAAATTGCCTCAGGAATATTGTTCATAATGCTATCCATAAAAGCATTATTTAGTAAGTCTTTTTTATTGAAAATAACGATGAGCTGTTTTAACGGATATTGATTTTTTACGCGTTCTATTTCATTTTTAATGACTTCTAAACCTGTTACTTGTAAATTGGAACTGTCTACCAGAAAAAGTACCACTTGGGCTTGTTCAATTTTTTCGAATGTTTTTTGAATTCCAATACTCTCCACCACATCTTTGGTTTCACGGATTCCGGCTGTATCAATGAATCGAAAACCAATCCCATCAATTACCAATTCGTCTTCAATGGTGTCGCGCGTGGTTCCGGCAATGTCTGATACAATAGCACGTTCTTCGTTCAATAATGCATTTAACAGTGTAGATTTGCCTACATTCGGTTCGCCTACAATGGCAACAGGAATTCCGTTTTTAATTACATTCCCTACGGCAAAAGAATCAATCAATCGTTTCAATACAAATTGAATTCGGCTTACCAAATCACGAAAAGCTGAACGGTCCGCAAACTCTACGTCTTCTTCTGAAAAATCTAATTCCAGTTCAATCAATGAGGCGAAATTCAATAATTCTTCACGCAATTTGGCAATTTCATTCGAAAAACCGCCACGCATTTGCTGCATTGCCAATTGGTGCGCTGCTTCGTTATCCGATGCAATCAAATCGGCAACGGCTTCGGCTTGCGATAAGTCCATTTTTCCATTTAAAAACGATCGCATGGTAAATTCTCCTGCCGCTGCCATTCTGCAACCTTTACGCAACAATAATTGAATGATTTGTTGTTGAATGAATACAGATCCATGACAAGAAATTTCTACAGTAGGTTCGCCTGTGTACGAATTGGTTCCTTTAAACAAAGAAACCAATACCTGATCTATGATTTTATCACCGTCTTTAATATATCCCAAATGCAGCGTATGCGTTTTTTGCTTACGCAAATCTTTGTCTTTTACAGATTGAAACACATTGGCAACAACGTCAATGGCATCGGGACCCGATACACGAACAATAGCAACTGCTCCAGCGCCTGAAGGTGTAGCCAAAGCAACAATAGTATCGTTTAAAATCATAAAATGGAATTTTAGATAACAAAGTTACGCCAAGTTTATATAATGCGCTAATTTTTAAAAGTGGATATATATTTAAAAAAGTGTAATTTTTTTTAAAATATGTTAATTTTTTCGTAATTTAATAGCAACAAACCAACAGCCTTTAATTATGAAAAAGATTTTATTCCCTACCGATTTTTCAGAAACTGCAAACAACGCATTTGTTTATGCATTAAAACTGGCGAAAAGTATTGAAGCTGAAATTTATGTTTTAAATACCTACGAAATGCCGGTTATATCAACAACTTCAGCCGGGCAGCCGGAACTGATACAGAATGTATATAATTCCAT
Source organism: Paenimyroides baculatum (assembly GCA_040391685.1). Classification (GTDB taxonomy): domain Bacteria; phylum Bacteroidota; class Bacteroidia; order Flavobacteriales; family Flavobacteriaceae; genus Flavobacterium; species Flavobacterium baculatum_A. The sequence goes on along the minus strand of JBEBXJ010000084.1, from coordinate 5,018 downwards.
AGAGCTTAATAATTTTGAAAATTATAAAAAACAGGTTCCCAAATTACGCAGTATTGCCGAAAAAATGGATTGTGGAGATATTAAACTGACGTTTATTTTTGAGGAAGGGATCATGCTTTCGATCCTTCAAAAAATAATAAATGAAGAGCAGATTGATTTTATTGTGATGGGAACAAACGGAAATTCAGGGTTTGAAAAGAAATTATTGGGATCAAACACTGTTCATGTGATGGAAAATATAAGCATTCCTATTTTAAGCGTTCCACGCAAAGCAGAATTTAAACGTTTGAATAATTTTGGATTTGCTACAATGTTGCGAGATAGCGACAAACCGGGACTACATCAAATAATTAAAATAGGAAAATCGTTAAATGCAGATGTTAAGGTATTGTATGTTCTACGAAAAGAAAATCCTGAAGCCATGCAGGTTTTAAATAGTTGGAAGGAAGAGTTTAACGAACCGAACGTTACCTTCCACACCGTTTTGAACGAAAAGTTAGATGAAAGTGTTTTCTTTTTTATTGATGATCAGTTAATTGATGTGATGTGTATTGTGAAGCGTCAGTTAAATTTCTTCGAAAAACTTTTTACAACCAGCTTAAGCAAGCAGTTGTCATATCATGCAGATGTACCCGTTTTAGTACTTAAAGAACAAAAAAGCAAGTAAATTTACTTGCTTTTTTAATATCTGTTGTTTCTTAATATCAAATAAATTACTAAAGGTGCGCCTAAAATTGATGTTACTGCATTTATTGGTAATATAAATTGTTCACCTGGTAACTGACAGATAATATCACAGGTTACTAAAATTAAGGCACCCATAATGATGTTCCCTGTAAACAACTGAAAATGATTGGTTGTTTTATAGATAATTCTTGTAATATGTGGAACTGCCAAACCTATAAATGCAATCGGACCTACAAAGGCGGTGCATACAGCTACCAATAAACATGTAATAAGAATTATAAGAAATTTTATTTTTTTTATGTTTAATCCCATGCTTTTTGCATAACCTTCGCCCATTAAAAGAGTGTTTAAAGATTTGTTCAATAAGTAAGATCCTGACAATGCTGCCAGTAAAATTGGGATAATGAAATAAATCTGCCGCCACGATATGTTTCCTAAACTTCCTAAATTCCAGAAAGTGAATTTTTTTAATTCTTCTGCTGTCGAAAAATAGGCAAGAACATTTACAAAAGCACTTGTAAAACTGCTAAACATCAAGCCTACAATCAGTAAAGTAGCAATCTGCTTAATTTTTTGCGATATACCTAAAACAATAAACATAACTAAAATGCTTCCTGCCAAAGCAAATAATACGATGGTTAGATTTCCCGTAAGATAATTTTGTAAAGAGAGTGAAAACAGACTTTTCCCCAATATGCAGATCGCTACACCCAAACTTGCACCCGAACTTACTCCTAAAATATAGGGCTCTGCCATTGGGTTTTGAAACAAAGTTTGCATCATCATTCCTGCAATAGAAAGTGCCATGCCAACTACACAGGCAATCACCAATTTAGGTAAACGGTATTCTAATACAATATATTCCCAACTTGCTTTTCCTGAAAAGTTACCGCTTATTATTGCCAGAACATCGCTTACGGGAATACGTACCGACCCAATTACCAGGTTTAAAATTGCGACAACTATAAGTAATGCAAAAAAAAGTAAATGATATTTAGAATATTTGGCAGACATTATTTTAAAGCTTCGATAAATGCTGGTTTGTAATTTGACAAAATGTTAGGATGCAGTATAGAAATCAAATCTTTTAATACCAAATCAGGGCGGTTAGGTGCATCTTCGTAAAATATCAAGCCACCTGTTGGTCCTTTTTTAACGGAATACGAATAGATTTTTTTATTTTGAAAGGCAGCAAATTTACCATAATGTTTGTTGGCTGCAATCATTTGATCGAATGTTGTAAATTCACCCGGACCAATCCACACATCGCCGTTCATTGCTTTTTCAAACACCGCTTCAAACGATAACGACAAACTTCCCGTACCTTTTGTATCGCTCCAAAGATAATTTCCGCCAGCATCTTTTATAAATGCAGACATCCAGCTTTCGCCTTGCGGAACGTACCAGACATCCTGAAAAATGGCTCCGCTTAAAACGGTTGGCTTTTCTTTAAGATTTTCAACTAACTTTTTAGCATTATTGTATTCAACCACAATATTGTTAAAATAATTATTGGCTTCTTGTTGTTTATCAAATAAAATACCAAAGAACTTAACCCATTCTGCTTTCCCTAAAGGAGATGTTTCTACCCAGTCTGCATTGTATAAAACAGGGATTCCGGCTTTCTCGAATTGATTGAATTTTGCCGTTTCACTGTCCATACTTAATCCAACGATTAATTGGGGTTGCAGATCAACCGTTTTTTCAAAATTCAAACTTTGTTTATCTGACAATTCTTTTACTTTTCCTGCATCAATTTTATGTCTAACATTGACAGATGAAATATAATCCAAATTAGGAAATCCAACCAATTTATCGGTTTCATTCAAAGCTACAATCGAAGAGATATGAGTGGTTGATGTTGCTACCAAATTTTTAACTGGTGTTTGTATAAAAGTATATTTTGCTAAACTATCTGGCAGGTTTTTGTTAGATTTTGCACAAACGTAAGTATAAGTTGTGGTTGCATTAGGCCACGGTTTGGTTACCTTCATTACGGTAAATCCGTTGTAATTGTGAATTTCTAATCCGTTGGCGTATTCAATGCTGTTTTTAACCGCAATAGAATTAGTTGTTGTATTTTTTTTACAGCTAAAACAAATAAAAAGTACCGAAAGAAAAATGTATTTGTAAAAATTCATCGTTTATTTTTTAACAAAAGTAGTTCATTATCTATATAAAACACAACTACCAGAAAAACTTTTAATTTGCATTATTAATAAATTAGCTTACTTTTGCCTTGTTTTAGGTTGCATAATTATGCATTAATAGGGAAATAGGTGCGATTTTTTCAATTCCTATGCTGTTCCCGCAACTGTAAGCTTTGTTTGTAACGAACTTTTGTTTTTAACTACGCCACTGAAATTTGTTTTGGGAAGGCAAAAACAAGAAGCAAGCCAGGAGACCTGCCTAATGAATATTAATTGATTTTACCTTCGGAGAAAAGGTTAAACAAATGAACAAAACTGTTATTCATTCTTTATTTCTGTCTGCTTTTTCCTACGTTGCTCATGCGCAAAGTAACCAGTCTATTGAGTTAGATGAGCTGGTTATAGAAAAAAGCAAGATTTTTAATCAATCCAAATCACAAAACACTTTTGTTTTAAATGATTCACTAATTGAAAACAGCACAGGAACGTTTACTGATTTTCTTCAGAAAAACACTACCATTTATTTTAAGGAAAACGGTTACGGTATGGTGAGTTCGCCATCGTTTCGTGGAACAACTGCTCAACAAACCAGTGTTTTATGGAACGGAATTAAAGTTAATTCGGCTCTTTTAGGTCAAACAGATTTTAATTCAACCGCTTTTAAAACTTACGACAATATTGTGATAAAACCCGGCGGGGGGAGTGTTTTGTATGGTACCAGTGCTATTGGCGGAACCATACATTTAAACAACCAACTGCAGTTTAACAGAAAAACAGAGAATGAAATTCAATTGAATTACGGAAGTTTTAATACGCAAGGAATTCATTATAAAATTTCGGCAGGAACAGATAAATTAGATGTGAATGCACATTTTGGTTACAGCAAAAGCGATAATGATTACGAATGGATTGGCAAGAACCGTAAAAATTTAAACGGACAATTTTACAATACCGATTTGGGTGCCGAAATTGCCTACAAAGTAAATAAAAAAAATACGGTAGAATTATACTCATCTACCTATAATGATGACCGACATTTTGCTTTAATAACGCCTTATCAAACAAAAACAAAATACCAAAACAATTATTACCGCAATTTGCTAAAATGGCATTACAAAACCAACCTGTTTTTAAATACGGTTTATGTAGCGAATATTCAAGAAGCTTATACCTATTTTGATCAATTACCAAAAGACAGTAAATCTGGCGGTAGTGCTAACATGTGGATTTTTAAAAATGAAAGTTATTATTTGGTTTCAGATAAATTAAAACTATCAGGTTTATTAGAATATCAATCATCAAAAGGAGAAGGAATTAATTCTGGTTTGCCTTATTCTACTCAAGAAATTGGTTCGATAAGTGTTTTGGCTAACTACGATTTTTCAAACAAAAACGGTATTGAAATCGGGTTAAAAAATGAGATGGCTAAAGATTATCAAAATCCGTTTTTATTTTCTGCCGGATATTATCTAAACACAAAATATTATCAGTTAAAAGTAAACTCGTCTAAAAATTATCGCATTCCAACTTTTAACGATTTGTACTGGCAACCAGGTGGAAATTTAAATTTAAAACCAGAAACAAGTTATCAGTTTGATATAAACAATAACTTTAAATATAAATCAATAACTTTTAACATATCAACTTATTATACATCAATTACAAATATGATTCGATGGGTTCCTACTAACGGTGGTTTTTGGGAAGCCAATAATGTTGATGAAGTTACTATTTACGGAGCCGACATTTTTTTAAACTTGAAAAAGCAATGGAATAATCATTCTGTTCAGTTGAATTCTAATTACGGTTACACCAAATCAATCGATAAAAAAACAGAAAAACAGCTTACGTATACACCTTTACATAAGTTTAATCTGCAACTGTTTTATAATTATAAAAATTTCAGCATTATACCTTCATTCTTATATGTTGACCAAATATTTACAACAGCCTCAAATGATAGAGCCGGTGCTTTAGATGGTTACGGAATAATTGATGTAAATATTCAACAGAAAATCAACTTTAAAAAGAATCCGTTTATCATTAATTTAAAAATAAAAAATGCCGGAAACACGGTTTATACAAACATGCCCGAACGCGTAATGCCAGGCAGAAATTATCATATACAATTAATTAAAAAGTTTTAAAAATGAAAAAAATTTTAGCTCCAATGTTTGCTGT
>JBEBXJ010000083.1:0-9778 GCA_040391685.1 Paenimyroides baculatum | reverse complement strand
GCAGCTGATTTGTAATCAGCAGGTCGTGGGTTCGAGTCCCTCCAGAGGCTCAAAATTTTCAATTTAATTTTTTACTGTATTTACATTTTTTTGCCTCTGTAGCTCAGCTGGCTAGAGCAGCTGATTTGTAATCAGCAGGTCGTGGGTTCGAGTCCCTCCAGAGGCTCAAAAAAACAAAAAACTCCTAAATTTCTTTAGGAGTTTTTTTGCTTATAGAGATTAAACTTATGAAAAAAATAATAGTACTTGTTACATTCTTTGCGTTTGCTTCTTGTTCTTCAGATGATGATCAAAAACAATTACCACTAACCATGAATGGAAGTAATTCGGTAGAGTATACCTTCAACGGAAAGAGAATGTCTTCATTTGATTCTGATGAAGCTAAGGAAATTGAATGTGGTTTCAGCATTACTAATACGTGGATTCACATAAAATTAGGTAAGAATGAAGTTTATTCTACATTAACAATTTCGGCAAATACATTGTTAGAAGAAGGTAAAACGTATCAAATTAAAGGATCGCTTAATTCAAGTGTTCGTGCGTTTAATGAATTTTATGGGCCAAATATACAATACGTGAATTGCGGGACCAATAATGAAGTAGGTGGTACAATTACTATTGCTAAACTTGATTATAAAAACAGAATTATAGCAGCTACGTTTAGTTACGATTGTGTAGGTGATAAGGATAAAATATACACTGTTCGTGATGGATGGTTCGATTTAAAATTTTAAACATGAAGAAACTACTATCAATTTTCGCAATCTTTTTTGTACTTTCTTGCTCTTCAGATGATACTATAATTACTCCTTGCAACGAACAAGTGGTGTCTTTTTATCAAAAAGATCTACAGTTAGTCAAGAATGTAAAAAATAATGTAATAGCTATAGAATTTGATTATGGAATTTCTGATGATGTTATAAGCAATAGACTAATAGAGCTTTCTCTTTTTGATTTACCACTTAATTCAGATGGAAAAATGGCGACTATTTATGTTGATCCGTTTTCAACTTATCCAACTAAAGTTGTTTTTGGATATTTCAAGGATGGCAATTTATCTTGCGAGAAATTGAATGAATACATTAATCAAATTCAAAATATTTCTGAAGTGTATAATGCTCGAAAAGTAATCGAAGGATCGAATAAATATTCAATAATGAAAGAAACAAATATTATTGAAGTTAAGCTTGAAAGTGAATCAGAGTTATCCAGTTTACAAAGTCAGGCAGATAAGTATGGCTATACTGTAAGTGAAAATGATCCTATGAAAATGAATGATAATCAGGAACGTGTTTATTATTTAGTTGATGAAACAGCAAAAAAATCAATAATAGAAATGGCAAAAAATTTGTCACAAGCTATTAATTATGAATATATTTTACCTCGTTGTATAAACATAGGATAAAAAAACTCCTAAAGAAATTTAGGAGTTTTTTTATGATTTTAATTTTCTTCTTTCTGACCCATCATCATTAAATAAGCCTTAAGAAACGGATCAATTCCGCCATTCATTACACTGTCAACATCGCTGGTTTCAAATTGCGTGCGAACGTCTTTTACTAATTTGTAAGGATGCATTACATAATTTCTTATTTGTGATCCCCACTCAATTTTCATTTTGTTGGCTTCAATTTCATCGCGTTTTGCCTGACGTTTCTTTAATTCAATTTCATACAATTGCGATTTAAGCAACTGCATGGCTTTGGTTTTATTGTCGAGCTGCGAACGTGTTTCAGAGTTTTCAATAATAATTCCGGTTGGGTGGTGGCGTAAACGAACCGCTGTTTCTACTTTATTTACGTTTTGCCCACCTGCACCCGATGACCTCATGGTTTCCCAAGAAATATCTGCTGGGCTAATGTCAATTTCAATCGTATCATCTGCTAACGGATATACATATACCGATGCAAATGAGGTATGACGTTTTGCATTACTGTCAAACGGAGAAATCCGAACCAAACGATGCACGCCGTTTTCACCTTTTAAATAACCAAACGAATAATCGCCTTCAAACTCTAAAGTAACCGTTTTAATGCCGGCAACTTCGCCTTCTTGAAAGTTTAGTTCTTTAATTTTATAACCGTTTTTTTCGCCCCACATTAAATACATACGCATTAACATGGCAGCCCAATCGCAACTTTCGGTACCACCGGCACCGGCTGTAATCTGTAAAACGGCACTCATGCTGTCTCCTTCGTCCGAAAGCATGTTTCTAAACTCTAAATCTTCAATATTTTCAAACGTTTTATCGAATTGGAATTGTACTTCGTCTTCCGTAACTTCTCCTTCGTTATAAAACTCCAGTAAAATTTGCAGTTCTTCAATATTAGCTGCGGCACTTTCGTATCCTTCTACCCATTTCTTTTTAGAACGAATGTTTCTAACGATAATTTCGGCTTCTTTGGCATTGTTCCAAAAGTCGGGCGCAAACGTTTTTTCTTCTTCGTTTTGTATTTCAATTAATTTCTGATCGATGTCAAAGATACCTCCTTAACGCACCAAGGCGATCCATAAGATTTTTAAATTGATCTGCTGTAACCATTTTTTGTATGATTTTTGTTAGATAACAAATGTACATATCTTAAAGAATATAAAAATGAAAACGGCGAATCTATTTTTAAGTATTATTGCTTTTGGTTTTATGAGCTGTGCTGCGCAGCAGAAAACCGATGCTGTTGATAAAGGATCAACTAAAATTGAAAACGGGAAGGTTACGCTTTCTAATCCTGATCTGGAATACGAAGTAATTATCATGGATAATGGTTTTGAACGCTGGTTTACTACTAATAGAAAGCCGAAAGATTATTATTCTATTGATTATTTGGAAAACAAAAACAGACGATGGGTACAGGAATGGAATGCGCGGGCAGGAAGACTGAACAGCGTGATTGAGTACCGAATTGATTATAATTCACAAACACATTACGGATATGAAGTGAATTATATGCTTTATCATTATTTATTGTACTTTCAGCAGGTTAATAATTTAAAATTAGATTAAATTATTTGTAAATTTGCACCGATAAATAATTGATTATGGCTTCGTTAAAACAAAAGTGGGGAATCACCTCTAACTTTCAGTTTATTGTAATTTTAGTTGTGTTTGCTATAACGGGGAGTACTTCGGCGTATATTACGCGTCCGGTTTTAGAACTTATTGGCATTACCAAAGATAGTATGCATCCGCTGGTTTACTGGCCTTTATCGTTAATTTTAATCTTGCCGGTTTACAAGGTGCTTTTAATTATTATAGGGACATTGTTTTTACAACATACCTTTTTCTGGAACTTTGTTAAAAAGATGCTGATCCGCATGCGATTAGGATTTTTATATGGAATAAAAAAATAAGCGAAACTTTAAGTTTCGCTTATTTTTTGTGAATAATAAAGATACACGGACGTTTGTGTAAGTCTATTTTATGTTTTTTCCAGAAGCTTATAGGTTTTGTCAGCATAATTTCGGTTGGTAACGTCAAATCACAAGCAACACATAATAAGGTATTTGGATGCAAAACCTGTACCATTTCTTCTATCAGTTGGTTGTTGCGGTAAGGTGTTTCGATAAAAAGTTGCGACTGATTTCTTTCAAACGACCATTTTTCCAAATTCTTCAACATTGTTTTTTTGTCTGATTTATCAATTGGAAGGTATCCGTTAAAAGTAAACGATTGTCCGTTCATTCCAGAACCCATCAATGAAAGTAAAATAGATGACGGTCCAACCAAAGGAACCACTTTTATACCTTTTTCATGAGCCATTGCAACAATTACAGCACCAGGATCGGCAACACCGGGGCAACCAGCATCGCTCATTAATCCCATGTTTTTTCCTTCTAACAGAGGTTGAATAAATGTTTTTAGTTCTTTAGAATCGGTATGTTTGTTTAGCTCGAACAAATTTAATGTTGCCTGAACCTTTTCCGGATCAATAGCCTTAATAAATTTTCGCGCAACTTTGCTGTTTTCTACCACATAGTGATCAATCAGCGAAACAGCGCGTAATACACTTGCAGGTAGTACTTCGTTTGCCGCAGTATCGCCCAGCATCACAGGAATTAAATATAGGGTGCCTAAAGTTGTCATATGTTTTAAATGTAAAAAAACGCTTTTAAGCGTTTTCTAATTTTATTTTTATCTTCTCGCAGGCTTCGTTCAACATATTGTAAACATCATCAAAACCATTGTCGCCACCGTAATAAGGATCGGGAACTTCTAAATGTTTATCAGGAAAACTTGCATTTAATATTAATTGTACTTTTTTCTTTGCTTCGTTATTTGGAGCTAATTTACAAACATTCTCGTAATTGCTTTTATCCATTACATAAATGTAGTCGAAATTAACAAAATCATCTAAACAAAATTGTCGGGCGCGTTGTGTTGTTAAATCAATACCGTATTTTTTTGCAATGGCAATAGATCTTTTATCGGGCAATTCGCCACAATGCCAAGCACCTGTTCCGGCAGAATCTACAATAACATTATCAGATTTTAGCTTAGATTTTAAAATGCCTTCTGCCAACGGAGATCTGCAAATATTACCCAAACAAACCATTAATATTTTTGTCATTACATTGATAGTTTCTTATTAATGTCTTCGAAATGCGTTTTGAATTCTTTATCGGTTTCCAACAGATTGTCTACTGTTTTGCAAGCGTGTAATACGGTAGCATGGTCACGGTCGCCCAATTGCGAACCAATGTTTGCCAACGACGATTTGGTGTATTTTTTTGCAAAAAACATTGCTAATTGTCTGGCTTGTACTATGTTGCGTTTACGTGATTTAGAACAAAGTGTTTCAATGTCTAATTCAAAATAATCGGAAACTATTTTTTGAATATAATCTATAGAAATATCCTTGCGAATGTTTTTAACGAATTTTTCAATGACGTTTTTAGCCAGATCAACCGTGATTTCTTTTTTGTTGAAAGACGATTGTGCAATTAGAGAAATAATGGCTCCTTCCAACTCACGAACATTTGTTTTAACGTGTTTAGCTACGTATTCAATAACATCGTTAGACATTTCAACACCGTCGCGGTACAGAATATTCTTTACAATGTTTACTCTGGTTTCAAAATCGGGATGCATGATTTCTGCAGAAAGTCCCCATTTAAAGCGCGATAACAGGCGTTGTTCGATATCCTGCATGTCAACCGGAGCTTTATCGGAAGTTAAAATAACCTGTTTTCCGTTTTGGTGCAGGTAATTAAAAATGTGAAAAAATACATCTTGTGTACCCGATTTTCCGGATAAAAACTGAATGTCGTCAACAATTAAAACATCTATTAACTGATAAAAATAAATGAAATCGTTACGGGTCTGTTTTCTTACAGAATCAACATATTGCTGTGTAAAAACTTCGGCAGAAATGTATAAAACGGTTTTTTCAGGATGTTTTTCCTTGATTTCAACACCAATAGCATGTGCCAAATGCGTTTTTCCTAAACCAACCCCACCATAAATCAATAACGGGTTAAAAGCAGTACCGCCTGGTTTATTGGCAACTGCCATACCTGCACTGCGCGCCAAACGGTTCGATTCGCCTTCCAGGAAATTATCAAAACTATAATTAGAATTTAACTGTGATTCTATCTTAACATTTCTGATTCCGGGAATTACAAACGGATTTTTTAATTCTGGATTTTTTGTCTGAACAGGAACATCCAACTCCTGTGTTTTAACAGGTTCTCTCTGGGTACTTGGTAATTGTTCGGTAAACGGCTGTTTTGTTCCCGAAGTATTTTCCATTTTAATTTTGTACAGTAATTTTGCTTTAGAACCAAGTTCCTTTGTTAATGCAGATTTTAATACCTTTACATAATGTTCTTCTAGCCATTCGTAGAAGAATTTACTAGGAACTTGAATATACAAAGCGTTTTCTGTTAACTCAATAGCCTCAATTGGTTCAAACCAAGTTTTGAACGCCTGGTCGCCAATGTTGTCTTTTATGAATTGCAGACAACGATTCCAAACAGATATTGCGGTTTCTTGTGTATAATCAAGCATTTTTATTAGAGATAATAGTGTTTAATAATGGTGTTTTAGAGAGTTACATAAAACACATTTACATTTACAAATATGTGAATAAAAATCATCAAAAAAAATGATTTTACTATTTGATTTTTAGAAATAATATTGTAAGTACTTTTTTATTTTAATTATAAAATTTTTGAAACTATTTTTTTATGCAGGAACATAAAATTAGCATACGTGTGCGATACGCAGAAACCGATCAAATGGGAGTGGTTTACCATGGAAATTATGCCCAATATTTTGAAATGGGTAGGGTTGAATGGCTTAGAAATAAAGGGGTTTCATACAAAGAACTCGAAAATAGCGGAGTGATGCTTCCCGTGGTATCTTTAAGCATGAATTACAGGAAACCTGCATATTACGACGATGAATTAACGGTTACAACACGCCTTGGATATTTAGGTGGTGTAAAGATTGAATTTACCTATGAAATTGTTAACCAAAAAGGCGACTTATTAACAACAGCGCATACAGTTCTGGTGTTTGTTGATATGAAAACAAAACGTCCAATTGCAGTACCTGATTATTTAGAAAAACTGATTAACGGCTAAATTTGTTAAAAGCAAAAAATATTTTTAGGGAACAAACAAAAAATCGTAAATTCTACAAAAAAATTACAACTATGAAAAAGTTTATTTTAATGATGTTTTTGTTTTGTTCGGGATTTTTAATGGCACAAACACCTGTAGCTGTTAAAGTGCGTTTGTATAAACCTACCGAAAATTTTACTATTTCGGTAAAGCTTAACGATAATCCGGTTGTTGAATTGGGTCAAAATGTTTTTAAAACGATGGAACTGAAGGTAAATGATCAACTGTCGTTTTACATTAATGAAAACTTGATTGAGACAATTGAGGTTTCCCAAAAAGTGATCGACAGGAAAAGTTTGAATGTGTTGTTAACCGACTCTACTGTTTTAGACGAATTGGAAATAGAGCATACCAACATGAACAACAAATTAGGTTTGGGAGCTTCGCCACAATACACTAAAACGGAACGAGCCGTAAAACGTGACAACCAAATTACCTATAAAGATAACTATTCTGCTACGGGAAATGTTAAGTTAGACGGTTTTGTAAATAAACTTTCGGGTAGAGCAAAAACAAACAAAAAAGTTCTTTCGGTGGAAAGAGAAATTCAAGTTATGGAACGATTTTTAAAGGTTTATTCACCCGATTTTCTATACGAAAATTACAAACTACCTAAAACAAAAGCTCCGTATTTTGCTTTACACATGATGGATTTTATTAACAGCGGTACTCAGTTAGAATCAGACGGTTTTAGAATGCTGATGGAAGAACAATTGTTGAATTTTAAATATGATTAGTATTAAAGTATGATAAGAAAATTCGTCAGTTCGAGCTTGTCGAGAACTTCTCGATACGCTTCATTTCGTTGCGCTACTCGAATTGATGAGTTTAAAAATACTTTAGAGAATATATATTTGATACTTTTAATCTTCTTTTTCTGTAATAGAAACCTCAAAAATATGATGGAACGCATTGTAGATTTCCTCTTTTTGGGTCAAGCGGCAGGATATTTCAATCAAGCAATCCAATTCTAAAACCTGATTTATAACATTTACATTTTTCTCTTTAATAACACGCATTACTTTGTTCATGTTTTTATAATCAAATCGAATTAAGTAATGTGTGTTTATTGTTTTTTCAACAATTTCGGCAACTTCCAATGCCATTTGTGCAGCTGTTTTATAAGCAGTTACCAAACCGCCAACGCCCAATTTTACACCACCAAAATAACGAACAATAATTACTAACACATTTGTTAAATCAAACGACTGTATTTGTCCGTAAATAGGCATTCCGGCACTATTGTTAGGTTCGCCGTCGTCGTTGGCACGGTAAATTTTTGTTTTTGTACCAATTTGGTAAGCGTAACACCAATGTCTTGCCGAGTAATGTTGTTTTTTAAGTTGATCTAAAATGTCTTTTACTTCATTTTCTGACTGAACCGGAAAAGCATATCCAAAAAATTTGCTATTTTTCTCTTTAAACAACACTTCATCGCTTGGTTTTTCTATTGTTTTGTACGTATCAGTCATTATTTTTGTTTTTGTAGCAGATTAATTCATTGTTTTGAATTTTTTGGGTAGAAACTTGAACAGCATTTTTTAATTGAGCAGCTTTTACACCTTCATTTAAAATTACATCACTTTTAAAAATTCGGGCTTCGTCCCACAATTCCGCCTCAATAAACTGTTTTAGTGTTTTAGATCCACCTTCTACAATCAGTGACTGAATGTTTTCTTCTACACAAATTCGATTCACTTCGGCAGGTAAATCAGAAAAATCAATCTTTTTATAAATGATTTGATCAATCGGTTTCAAAGGAAATTCAGCACACAGACAAATCGTTTTACTTTCTGAATTTGTGATTGCAAAAGAAGCATCGATTTTGTGATTCGCATCCAAATAAATTCTAACCGGGTTTTTTCCAACAAAATCGCGCGTTGTTAACGATGGATTATCATCTAAAATTGTTTTTGTTCCAACCAAAATACCCATTTCTTCACCGCGCCATTTGTGCGTAAGCTGTCGGGAATAATTGTTCGAAATCCAAACCGGTTTTTGTTTGTTCTTTTTAGTCGGAGCAATAAATCCATCTGCCGATTCTGCCCATTTTAAAACAATGTAAGGTCTGTTTTTCTGAATAAACGTAAAAAAGCATCGGTTACTGTAGATACATTCCTTTTCTAAAACTCCAACGATAACATTTACACCGGCATTTTTTAGTTTTTCAATACCTTTTCCCGCAACTTCTGCGTATGGATCCACACAACCAATTACTGCATTTGGTATCTGCATTTTTACAATTAAATCGGCACAGGGTGGTGTTTTTCCGTGATGGCTGCAAGGTTCCAGCGTAACATAAATGGTGCTTTCTTTTAACAGCTCTTTGTTTTTAACCGAATTTATTGCGTTCACTTCGGCATGCGATCCGCCAAAAGCACTCGTTGAACCTTCGCCAATAATTGTATCTTTGTGAACAATTACCGCACCAACCGACGGATTGGGCATGGCAGCGGGTAAACCTTTTTGTGCGATATACAAAGCGCGGTACATATATTGTTCGTGGATAGACATGATGCAATTTTTTACAAAATTAAAAAAAGATGACGGTAAACGATTATAAAAAACAATTTCTCAACAAACTTCCTGCTTTTTATGATGAAACAGAACGTTTAAATTTGTTTTACATGACAATGGAATTTGTCTTAAACTACAGTAAAGCCGATGTTGTTTTAAATGGAAACGAGCCGTTTTTAGATGAAAATCAGCAAAAAATAGACGAAATTTTAAAGCGTTTACAAGATAACGAACCTATACAGTATATTACCCAAAATGCAAATTTCTTTGGATATGATTTCAAGGTTTCGCCCGCAACACTGATTCCACGACCGGAAACCGAAGAATTAGTCGAATGGGTTTTGTCTGAAATGAAAAAACAGCCACAAAAAAACTGGCGAGTACTGGATATTGGAACCGGAACGGGCTGTATTCCCATAACCATTAAAAAAGAATTTCCGTTGGCAATTGTTTCTGCTATTGATGTTTCGGTTGAAGCTTTAAAAATTGCACAAGAAAATGCTGCGAATTTACAGGTTGATGTTACTTTTATTCAGCAGGATATTTTGCAAACAGATAGTTTGAATACTTACGATATCATTATTTCCAATCCGCCGTATGTAAGAAATTTAGAAAAAGCAGAAATAAACGAAAACGTTTT
>JBEBXJ010000082.1:0-9893 GCA_040391685.1 Paenimyroides baculatum | reverse complement strand
CACGAAATATCACACATCTTATCAGTCAAACCAAAGACATTGGATTGATATAAATATCCATTTAAAGTATTACATTGAAACACTTGTTGTTGTTTTCTTAGGGTTGTTTGTTTCTAAGAGAATGTGAAATCCGGCTTACAAAAAAGTCGGATTTTTTTGTTTTATTTTAACAGAATGAGGAAATCCGTAAGGAATTGAGAAAAGGAGTTTTTAGGTTTGTGGTTTAAAATATTAAAAGGTATGTTTAAGAAATTTAAGCAAAAAATCCAAGAAGGACTTCAGAACGAGATAAAAAATATTAGCAATTCAATAAAAGAAGAAAGTAGTTTCCTCATTAACGAAATAGATGATGAAAAGAAAATTTTTAAAGAAGATTTGAAAGATGAAAAAATTACTGGGGATGATATTACTGATCTTATAGATAACGAATTATTAGGAGGTATAGGTTTAATGGATACGATTAAAAAACCTAAAATTTTAGACTTAACAGCGGATAAGCTTAATAAAATAGCAAGTCATATAAATAATAAAATTCCTTAAGAAAATATTTTTGATAGAGAGAGTTTATAAAATTACTAAAAAGGAATCTTCAAAAATAATATAAACACTATAACCATGTACAACGAACAATTAGAAAAATTAATAGAATTGGCATTAGCCGATGGAGAATTAACTGAAAAAGAAAAACAAATACTTTTTAAAAGAGCCGAGGCTGAAGGAATTGATCTTGATGAATTTGAAATGGTGTTAGAAGCTAGAATCTTTGAAAAAACGAAAAATAGAACTGAAGAACCTGTTGCAGCACCAAAATCTGATAAATTGGGCGATGTAAAAAAATGCCCTGCGTGTGGAGCAATTGCAGAAAGTTTCGCTACAAAATGTTCTGATTGTGGCAGTGAATTTAGAAATATTGAAGCTTCAGGAAGTGTTATTAAATTTTTTGAAAAATTAGATGAAATAGAAGCGACAAGAAATAGTGGTTTTTATGCTCAAAATGTACAAAAAAGTATAGGAGTTGGAACTGTTTTGCTGTGGTTGTTCTTTTGGTATATTTTGATTTTTATAAAAGGAATTCAACTTATTCTTTCAACAACAAAGTCTGCAAAATGGTCCACAACTGATGCCAGAAAAGAAGAGCTTGTACTTAACTATCCTGTTCCTATTTCTAAAGAAACGATTCTTGAGTTTTTAACACTTTCAGCAAGTAAAA
The DNA here is from genome assembly GCA_040391685.1 of Paenimyroides baculatum. Lineage (GTDB taxonomy): Bacteria > Bacteroidota > Bacteroidia > Flavobacteriales > Flavobacteriaceae > Flavobacterium > Flavobacterium baculatum_A. Next base: position 8,683 of record JBEBXJ010000082.1, on the reverse strand, counting down.
TAAATTCTTCATCATATCTGACGATCTTCTCTGAAGATACTAAATACAAAAATGCTTGGAACAAAATATGGATGAAAAAAATTGAACAGATTAATTCTAAAGCTATACTTTCAATGAAAAGTGATTCAAAATCATATGCTGAAGTACAGAAAATTGTTGAAAACGCTAGAAATACAACAAAGGAAAATATCAAAAAGGTTTTTCGTGTGTTGGGATTAGGTGCTGTCATAATTTTAATATTTATTATTTGGAATGTTGTTTCGAGCAAAATAGATGATAATAGAAATAATACTTATATATCTGCTGTAAATTCTGCTGAAAAATTAATTGATAAAAAGCAATATAATGAAGCTGAAAAATTGTTGGATGAAGTTGATAACAAACACAAAGTGGAAATTAAAAGTAAAATCCAACTTTCAAAGCTAACTGAAAAGTTAGAAAAATTAGAACCTTTATTGAGAGACAAAGAATATTCAAAACTAAAAATGGAATTAGAAAAATTACGATGGAATAAAATGACTAAAGATTCTGAATGGGAGCTAGAGAGTATTGAAAAAGAGTCGTATAAGATTTTTGTTAAAAAGAAAGAAGCAATAAATAATCAAATGCCAGAAGGTAAAAGAGCAGAATTAGAAAGCGAATATATACTATAAAATGATATAAACTTAATGGGACTATTTAGTAATAAAAAAGAAGGTGGATTAATGGATGTAATCCGTTGCGATGAACAGGAATATTTAGTTTGGAAATGGAGACCGTCAGGCTCTGCCAATTCCACCAACAAAGAAAATGCAATACGTTATGGAAGCAGTTTACGAGTAAAAGACGGAGAACTAGCCGTATTCTTTTACAAACAAAATGAGGGAACAATGCAGGATTTTATACACGGTCCGTATGACCAAACTATAAAATCTGCTAATTTTCCGATTCTTACAAACATTGTAGGAACTGCATTTGGTGGTAATTCTCCGTTTCAGGCAGAAATCTATTTTATCAATCTTTCGGGAAACATACAAATAAAGTTTGGTATTCCGTATTTTGATATTTATGATCCAAGATTTATAGATTTAGGTGTTCCTTGTGCAGTTCGTGGAACTTTGACATTTAATCTTACCGATTATAAAAATTTTATCAAACTAAACCGTTTAATCAATTTTGATTTAGACAATTTCAAAAATCAAATCAAAGACTTTTTCCAACGAAAAGCAAAATCGGTTATCCTCAATACTCCGCAGGATAATAATATTCCCGTAATGCAAATTGAACGAAAAATTGATGAAATAAGCGAGATTGTTCAGAATAAATTAAAAACCGAATTGGAAGAACATTTCGGCGTAAATTTAAAAAGATTAGATATTGGAGCAATTGAATTAGATAAAGAGCACCCACATTATCAACAACTCAAAAAGACAACTGCTGACCAACAAACCAAATTTGCAGAAGCTAAAACAGATGTAGAAATTGAGAACTTATCAGAAACCACAAGAATTCAACGAAAAGATATGGAAATGGGAGTTGAAGGCAAAAACTTCGCGGTACATCAACTGAACCAACAATCAGATGTTTTAAAAACAGCAGCTGAAAATCTTGGTGCGATGGGTAATGTAGATTTAGGTGGTGGCGGCGGATTAAATACAGCGGGATTAATGGTAGGAATGGGGATTGGCGGAGTAATGGGCAACCAAATGGGCGGAATGATGAATAATATCAACAACACACCACCTCCGCTACCTATTTTAACTTACCACGTTGCATTTAACGGACAACAGTTAGGACAATTTTCATTGGAACAACTTAAACAATCTGTACAAAACGGGCAGTTTACCAAAGACCATCATGTTTGGAAAGAGGGGATGCCAGGTTGGGAATTAGCAAGTAATGTTCCAGATTTTGTAAGCTTATTTTCAAGTATTCCACCACCACCGCCAACAATCTAAAAATTATGAAAATAGATTTTATAAAAACAATCATTGCAATAGTTTTAAGTGGATTAATTGCTTATGGTTTATTTACTTTCAATACTAGTCCAAACAAAGATTTACTAACATTTGGTAGTTTAATTTTTCTAATTACTACATTAATTTTTACAATAGGCGTAAGTTTTAATTTACCAAGAACTACATCGTTAATAAGAACTGTTTCGGTAATTTTCTTTATCATTGCTTTATTAGTTAATATTGCTTTTTCATTTATTGATTTTAAAGAAGCTACTTACATCATTGTAAACGGAATTTTGTTTTTGATTTATGGATTGATTTCCTATTCAATTGGAAAAGCTAAACAATAGTTTTATTTATTATAAATTCTAAACAAACCACATGAAACAACTTTATTTACTCTTTTTATTTTTATCCTTAACCTTTTGCAGTTCCAACAAAAGCGATCTTTCTGAAACTTCGGAACAATTTCAGGAATGGTATCCGGTTACAAAAGTGGTCGATGGCGATACATTTTGGGTAGATAACGGAACATCAAAAGGAATCAAAATCCGGCTAACTGGTATAGATGCTCCTGAATCGCAAAAACGCTGGAAAAAGGAAGAAGGTCATTATGGCAAAGAATCCAAAGATTATCTAACTAAACTATTGAAAAATAAAAAAGTTCGTTTAGAAACAGACATCGATTCTTTAGATCGATATGGTAGAACCTTATCCTATGTATATTTAGAAGACGATACTTTTGTAAATGCCATTCTGGTAAAAGAAGGATATGCAGTAATCATGACAATAGCTCCAAATGTACGGTATTCCGATCTTTTTTATAATCTGCAAGTGCAGGCGCGTGAAAATAACCGCGGATTGTGGAAGAGATAATCAAAATAAAATATAAAAAATTATGATTGTCCGCTTTTGGTAAAGATGTTTTTAAACTATAATCTGTCATTCCGAGGAACGAGGAATCTTTTTAATAATCAGAGATTGCTACGCCAGTTCGTAAGCTCGGGTCTTCACCGCACTTCGTTTCGTTCAGAATGACAAATTTATAGTTATGCCGAATAACGGATATTCATTAAACAATAAAAAAATCCTCTTTTAAAGAGGATTTTTGCAGTTTATAAATTAGGTATTCTTAAAACCTGACCCGGATAAATTTTGTCGGGGTGGTTTAACATGGGTTTATTTGCTTCAAAAATAGTGTTGTATTTGTTGGCATCACCATAATAAGCTTTTGAAATTTTAGATAAAGTGTCGCCACTAACAACGGTATAAAATTGTGCTTGCGGTGTTGGTGTAGCTACAGTCATTAAATTGTCAACCTGGTCTACACCTTCAACGTTTCCAATTGCCAGAATAATTTTTTCTGCATCTTCCTGTGCCGCTACTTCACCTTCTACCTTAACATCATCATCGGTAACCGATAATTTTAACCTGTTGTACGGTAAGCCCAATTGCTTAACATAATCTAACAAAGCTTGTGCCTGTAATGATTTTTTTTCTTCAACAGGAGCTTCCTGTTCTTTTTTGCCAAAAATTTTAGCGCCCTTTTCTTTAATAAACGAGAATAATCCCATAACGTAATTAATTTTTAAATTTTAATAAATATAGTAAAAAAATAAGTACACTGTGTTACATTTCTATTAAATGAATTAAGTATCGTAAAAAATAATTATCTTCGCATGTAAAGAAAAAATCAACAAATAAGAATGAAAAAATTAAGCTTAATCCTTTCTTTGTTTATGCTTGCAATGCCTTTGGGTATGTTTGCAAACGAAGGAATGTGGTTTTTAATGTTTATTGAACGTTTAAACCACCGCGATATGCAAAAAATGGGGTTACAATTAACCTCTGACGAAATTTACAGCATTAACAACCACTCTTTAAAAGATGCCATTGTTCAGTTTAATGGAGGTTGTACTGCCGAAATTATTTCCGATCAGGGATTGGTATTGACTAACCACCACTGTGGATACGATAAAATTGCAGAACTTTCTACTCCTCAAGACGATATTTTAACTAATGGTTTCTGGGCAAAAACGAAAGCCGATGAACGCAAACCAAAAGATATTTCGGTACGTTTCTTTGTTCGTATGGACGATGTTACCAAGCGTATTTTAAATGTTGTTAACAAAGGAATGACCGAGGCTGAACGCGAGAAAGCAATCAATCAGGAAATAGCTAAAATTGATAAAGAAAACAACGAAGGTGGTAAATACACCGTTTCTGTCCGTTCGTTTTTCCAAGGTAACGAATATTACTACTTTGTTTACCAGGATTATACCGATGTTCGTTTGGTAGGAACTCCGCCAAATAGTATTGGTAAATTCGGAGGTGATACAGATAACTGGGAATGGCCGCGTCACACGGGCGATTTCTCATTGTTCCGCGTTTATGGGGATGCCAATGGAAATCCGACAGATTATGCTGCAAACAACGTTCCGTTAAAACCAAAACACTTTTTACCTGTAAACATTCAAGGGTTGAAAGAAGGTGATTTTTCTATGATTCTGGGTTATCCTGGTAGAACAAACCGTTGGATGCCGGCAGAAGGAATTCAGCAAAACGTTGAATTCGCTTATCCTGCTTGGGTAGAAGGATCTCGTTTAGGAATGGACGTGATGAAAAAATACATGGATCAAAAAGATGAAGTTCGTTTGGCTTATGCTAGTAAATATGCGGGTGTTGCAAACTACTGGAAAAACCGCCAGGGAATGATCGATGCTTTAACAGCACAAAAAACTGCCGATGCAAAACGTAAAAACGAAGCCGATTTTAACAAGTGGGCGAATAAAACAGCAAATAAAGAAGAATACGGAAACGTAGTTGCTGATATCAATGCATATTACGCTGCAACCAATGAAAAAGCACGTCATGATAATTATCTAATGACCATTTTACGTACTTCTAATTTAGCGGCAATTCCTTATAGCTTTGGAAATGCGTTGATTCAGTATGCAAATGAAAACGAAGCAAAACGTGCAGAGATGCGTCCACGATTAGAAGAAGCAATTAATGATACTTACGAAGGGTTTTATGGCCCGTTAGAAGCAGAAATGCTAGCGCGTCAGTTAAATTTATATGCAACAAAATCTACAGGATATGATGTAGCGCCTTATGTAAAATCATTAGGAGAGAAAAATAATTTCGATTATTCTAAAATTGTAGATAAAGCATTTGCAGGAAGCGTATTCTTATCAAAAGATTTATTGTTAAAGTATTTGAATAATCCTGAAAAGGAAATGATTGAAAACGATGAGTTATTTAAAATTTCATCAGATCTATTGACAAAATACCGTGAGCAGCCGGCAACGTTGGCTCCGTTACAAGAGAAATACAATGTGGCATTCCGCAAATTGGTTGACGGTTTACGCAAAGCAAATCCAAAGACAAAATACTATCCTGATGCAAACTCAACGTTGCGTTTAACGTACGGAAAAGTAATTGATTTACCTCGCCGTGCCGATCGTCCGAACGATGCTACGGCAAACTGGTACACTACTTTAAAAGGAACCATTGCAAAACATAAAGCAGGTGATGAAGAGTTTGAAAACCCGCAACGTTTAATTGATTTGTACAACGCAAAGGATTACGGACAGTATGCCGATAAAGACGGATCGTTACACGTAAACTTTTTAACAGATCACGATATTACAGGTGGTAACTCTGGTTCACCGGTTTTAAACGGAAAAGGTGAATTGATTGGTTTAGCTTTCGACGGTAACATTGAAGCTATGGCTGGCGATGTTATTTTTGATCCTAAATTGCAACGTACCATTAATGTTGACATTCGTTACGTATTGTTCATTATCGACAAATACGCTGGCGCAACCAACTTAATCAACGAAATGAAGATTATTAAGTAATAGCTTTTTATATTAATTTAAATTGACTGTTACTAACTTTATACCCAGATATGTTTAGACTCGTCACTTCGAGTAGCTTAAAGAAGTGAAGCGTATCGAGAAGTCTTTGAATTATAAGTTCTCGACAAGCTCGAACTGACGAAAATTTTAATTATATCCTGGTTTGGTATAAACTTCGTGATAATCATTTAATTTAATATAAAAACCCTGTCAGAATTTTAATTCTGACAGGGTTTTGTTTTTATTCAAATAAAAGAAGATTTCTGTCAACTTGTTTTATTCGGTTACTTTTTATTACCCAAATTGTTGGCATTTCCCAGCAATTTAGAACTTGTTTTAATGAATCAACTTTATACAAGCTCTCATTTTTAAAGCTTTTCTCTTGGCAATATAAAAAGAGTGAATCATCTTTTACTTTCCATATTCCTTTTTCGTTTAAAACACATGTTTCAGAAAAATAACTTTTATCTTTATTAAGCACAAGTTTAGCATCAACAGGAAATTTACCACTATAAACAAACATGTTAAATTGTGTGTTTTTTGATGAATAAATAATGGGATATTCCTCGTTGTCAAAGCTTGAGCCACAAGAACTGATTAACATACTGTTTAAAAGTAATACTACAATTAAAAACAATTTTGTGTTTATCATGGAACAATTTTTATCTAAACTAATAATTTTTACATTAAAAATAGTTACTTTTAATTAGAATTAAATGTTTTAGCTATGAAAAATACCTTTATTAAAAAATTGATAGTACTTCTTTTAATCGTTGTTACTCAAAACGTTTTGGCACAAAATAAAAAAATAAAAACAGTTTCTTATGATGCGTTATCTAAATCTGGCACTTATACCGAATATGTTTCTAAAGACGGAGCTACAATCAAAGTAGGCGACAGCCTGCAAATTAATAATCCGAGTAATTTTGAGCGTTACATGTACATCACTCAAAATGATGCCTACCTGCGTGCCGACAATATCAACAAAAAGCTAACACTGAAAGCCATAAACGTGTCGGGTGACGATAAAAAGGGTTACAGCGTGTTTTTTACCTGTAAAGGTTTAGGTGCAACACCCGTTTTTGTTCGATACGAAGATGCTGTGCAGACAAACGAAATTAAATTGTTAGATCAGGATAACACAAATCTGCAGGAATAGTTTTTCTTTGCACTATGAAAAAGAATTGGTTGTTAATGCTACTGCTTACCTTATTGGTGGCATGCTCGGCAAAAACAGAAAAAATAAGCACGGCATTTTACTTTTGGCGTACAACGTTTAGTTTAACCCAAATAGAACAACAGTATTTAAACGATCTGGATGTCAAAAAACTGTATATTCGGTATTTCGATGTGGCTTTACAGAAAAACGAAGCCATTCCTGTTGCTCCGATCGTTTTTAATCAGAAACCATTGGGTTACAACGTTGTTCCGGTTGTTTATATTAAGAACGAAGTTTTCTTGCAAACCGGTACTGCTGATAGTTTGGCGGTAAAAGTGTATAATTATATCCAACAGATCAATAAATCGGCAAATGTATCGGTAAGCGAAATTCAGTTTGATTGTGATTGGAGTTTGAAATCGAAACAAAACTACTTTCAGTTTATAGAAGAATTTAAAAAACTGCATCCTAATTTATCGGCGACCATTCGTCTGCATCAAATTAAATATCCTAAAAAAACAGGCATTCCTTCAGTAAAAACAGGTGTGCTAATGTATTACAACATGGGCGTCATAAATGCCGGTGACGATAATTCCATCTACAGTCAAAAAACAGCAAAAAACTACATCAATTCATTACAAAATTACAATCTGCCTTTAAACATTGCGTTACCCGTTTTTAGTTGGGGCGTGCATGTACGCAGCAATCAGGTTACTAATTTAATCGGTGGTTTGCGTGTGAGCGATTTATCGGGAGATCAATTTGAAAAGACTAGCGAAAACCGGTTTAAAGTTTTAGAAGATGTGGTTTTTAAAGGCAGATATCTGGCAAAAGACGATGAAATTAAAATTGAAGCTGTAAGTGCAGAACAGTTAAAGGAAATGATGCACGATAGTAAAAAGAACAGCAAACACAAACCCAACGAAATTATATTTTACGATTTAAATGAAAATAATTTAAAAGCTTATGAAAAAGAAGATTTTAAAACTGTTAGCCGCTGGTAGTTTAACTGCCATATTAGGTTACGGAGCTTACGCTTACGGTTGTGCCGATGGTTGGTGGGGAGCGGGCTATACTTCGGTTTTTTCTCCCGAAATTACGGTAAACAATAAAGATTATGAGCCGTTTTTTTACGATGATTACACTACTTTTTACAACGGATACAGCGTGCAGTCGCCAGGCGATTTGTTTAAAGACGCAAATGTTGCAGATTGGACGAGTTATTTAAAAAAATATACACCAGAAGCTGTTGCGTATTATCTGTACAACAAAGATTTAGATGCGATTTTAAGAACAATTAGTCAGGCTAAAAATCCGGAAGCCGAGTTTAAAAAGCAGAATTTTAAATTCAGTTTGGATACTTCCGACGAAAAAACGCAGAAATTCGTGCTGTTTATTATGTTGGCACGGGGTATCGAAACTTATTCCAATCAAACCTACAATTATTGGGATTACAACAACCGTGTACAGTTAAATGCCGATACCGATTTTACCAATAAAGTAGAAAATCTGTACAAAAAACAGGCGTCGCAAAAAGATGATTTCTTTAAAAATCGTATGTGGTTTCAGGTGGTTCGTTCTAAATTTTACTCATCGGACAGAGCTTCGGTAATTACCTTTTTTAACGATACACAGAAAGAACAACCTAAAAACAATCTGTATTATCAGGCGTTAAGTTATGTGGGGGGTGCTTATAAAAACCTGAAAAATTACGAAAAGGCAAA
>JBEBXJ010000081.1:0-10048 GCA_040391685.1 Paenimyroides baculatum | reverse complement strand
CAGATTTTTTAATATCATCAATACCAATTCGCTTTTTAATATCTTCTACATTTACAGCTTCCTTAATATCTTTGATTACACCGGTTTCATCGACACTTTTGGTGATTTCAGATTTTATATCGTTAGATGCGCTTTTTACCTGATTAATTACTCTTGCCAAACCACGAGCCATTTCGGGGACTTTATCTGATCCAAAAAGCATTAAAATAACTGCCACAATCAGGACCATTTCGCCACCACCGATGCCTAAAAAAAGCGGATATATATATAAATTTAAATACATTTTAATTATTTTACTACAAAGTTACGCAAAACTATTATTTTAAAACCTTTACAATTTCTAAAAATTCTGTAGCTTTTTCGGTGTACATAATGTTAAGCTGCGTAATATCTACTGTTTGGTACGATGTTACAATGATTGGATCTTGTGCTAAAAAATACCCGAATGCCATATAATACTGTTCTGGAATTTTTAATCGGTCGGTATAAAATTCAATCGCGAATTTGTTTAAAAGTCTTTGTACAAACAAATATTCCTCTTCCAGTTCCACGGCTTTTTCAAGCATTTTTGTTCTGCCTGTAATGGCGTTTACAATAGCATCAACAGGAATTATCCCTCCGTTAGAAGTTGTAGCCGTATGTAACCTTCGTTGTGCCGGTGTGAATTTCCGAGCACCACCTAAGCCTAGACTTTCGGTTGTAACGCGGCGGTCTATAATTAACTCTTCCAATATATTTTCGGCATATTCCATTGGTACAAAAACCAACGATTTGTTCATATCGGCATAGGTTAAAACTTTTTCGCGACCAATTAAATGCACTGCCGAAAAAATAAGTGTATCGTTCGGATTTGCTTCAATAGAAAAATACCCACCTTTCTGTGTTAATGCAGATGTATTTGTATTTACGTTTTTTATATAGATGCCCTCTAAATCTCGTGCCTTAGACACAACTTTTCCCAACACCGTTTTTTGCTGGGCAAAGCCGTTTAAGCTTCCCACCACTATAAAAAACAGCATTATTATACAAGTAATCATTTTTTTCATATTGCAAAACTATTCATTCTTTTATGAGCACAAAATGTATTATAACTTATTTAACGCAAGGGTATGTTTTCTTGTTCTAAAAACTGAAATGATTTGTCTAACAAATACATGCGCCATTTAGCTTCGTCACCGCTTTTAATGTATTCGTCAACAATATAATCATCATTTAAGTAATAATAAAACTTTTCAACCAGTTCGTCTGGAATCTTCAAATAATCTGTCATAACGCTTCTTGGTAAACCCGCTACATACGGATTCATTTCAGTTGGACTGCGCTCAACAAACTCTTCACCATCGCTTTTACTTTTCTTCAATTTGTTTAACAACCATAAAAACATCGCCTTAAAATCCATATTGGGGTTAGGATTTCTTTTGTAGATGTATTTGTTAATTACAGCGGCATCAATCCCCAATGATTTCCCTGTGATTTTTTCTACTTTAATTTCCCTTAAAACTTCAGTTAACGGTTCAGGATATATGCGGATTAGTGTGTTTTGAAGATCATCAGTCTTTATAAAATATTTCAGCTGATAAAACTCGTTTTCAATCAATGCCAGTTCATCATTTGGTTTCACGTTCATTATAAAATATCCACCAGCATCGGTTGATACCACTTCTTTTGTTGATACATTGATCACTTTTAAAGGAAAAATACTGACTTCGGTAATCATCAGTCGCATTTTATACTGATTTCGATCTTGGGCAAATGATAACGATGTTATAAAAAACATCAAAAAACAAAAGTATTTCATAAATATTTTATTGATTTAAAGCAAAAGTATCCGCAAAAATGTTAAAACATAATTAGCACCTTGGTAAACAAATGTTAAATAAATACCTTGCCTTATATTATAAGATCAATGAAAAATTTAATCATAGCCAGCACCTCTACCATTTATGGTTTGGGATATTTAGAATATTTATTACCAACTTTAAAAGAACATTTTAAAGAAGCGCAAACTATTTTGTTTATTCCTTATGCCCGACCAGGTGGAATTTCGCATGACGATTACACCGCCAAAGTTGCCGACGCGTTTGCAAAAATTGACAAAAAAGTAGTGGGTTTACACACGTTTGAAAATCCGGTGGAAGCAATTGAAAAAGCTGAAGGAATTTTCACCGGTGGCGGTAATACATTTTTACTGGTAAAACAATTGTATTGGCACAAAGTACTATTGCCTTTGAAAAAAACGCTGCAAAACGGCACACCTTATTTAGGTTGTTCGGCAGGCAGTAACATTACCGGTTTAACCATGGAAACCACCAACGATATGCCAATTGTGTATCCCCCAAGTTTTCAAACTTTGGGAATGGTTCCGTTTAACATCAACCCGCATTATTTAGATCCTATGGAAGAATCTACGCACATGGGCGAAACACGCGAGACCCGTATTAATGAATTTCATTGCTTTAATTCGCAACCGGTTTTAGGACTTCGTGAAGGAAGCTGGCTGGAAGTTCGCGGAGCAAAAATTACATTGAAAGGATCTCTAACTGCGAGATTGTTCCGACAAAATCAACCACCGATTGAGTTGGAAACCGAAACCGATTTATCAAACTTATCATAAAAGCGATCTTAAACAGATCGTTTTTTTTATTTCTTTTCGTATCTTGAAAAGAAAAAATCATGCTAGATAAAATAAAGAAAACCATTGAACTGATTCAATCTATTGATATAGGTGCACTTCAAAAGTTGAATGAAAAAGTAGATTTAAAGCAACTGATGGAGTCTGTCAGTTCTTTAAACGATGACCAATTAAAAGGAATTGTCCATTTGCTGAATAATGCCAATAAAAAACACGAAATACCGCCCATTGATGCCGATTTTTATGATATTGGCGACAAGCTTTCTGCCGATGACCGTGTCTTACAGTTAAAAGTGCGCGCATTTATGGAAAAAGAAATCGCCCCGATTGTAAACGAATACTGGCTACATGATGAATTTCCCAAAGAAATTATTCCAAAATTAGCCGAACTGAACATTGCCGGATTGAGTTTTAAAGGTTACGGTTGTGCAGGAAAATCGTCTTTATTGGAAGGAATCATTGCTTGTGAACTGGCTCGGGTTGATGCTTCTATTGCAACGTTTTTTGGTGTTCAGGGCGGTTTGTGCATGGGAAGCATTTACACCTGCGGATCTGAAGAGCAAAAACAAGAATGGTTACCGCAATTGCAGCAATTTAAAAAAATTGGCGCTTTTGGACTGACCGAACCCGAAGTAGGATCGGGTGCTGCCGGTGGATTAACCTCTACTTGCGAAAAAACCGATAGCGGCTGGGTATTGAATGGACAGAAGAAATGGATTGGAAACGCTACTTTTGCAGACATCGTAATTATTTGGGCTAGAGATGTTACAGATAATCAGGTAAAAGGATTCATTGTTGAAACACATACAGAAGGTTTTTCGGTTGAAAAAATCAAAGATAAAATGGCATTGCGTATTGTTCAAAACGGATTAATTACGCTGAAAGACTGTATTGTTCAAGAAAAAGACCGTTTGCCAAACGCTAATTCCTTTAAAGATACCGCGAAGGTTTTACAGGCTACAAGAGCAGGCGTTGCCTGGATGGCGGTTGGCTGCGCTCGAGGTGCCTATGAAAACGCATTGGCTTACACCACAAAGCGCAAGCAATTTGGGAAACCAATTGCTGCTTTTCAGTTAATTCAAAATCATCTGGTAGAAATGTTATCAAATTTAACTGCTATGCAGACTATGGTTTTTCGTTTATCAGAATTACAGGATCAAGGCAAATTGAAAGATGAACACGCATCGTTAGCAAAAGTATTTTGTACGTTACGTACTCGGGATATTGTGTCACGCGCTCGTGAAGTGATGGGCGGAAACGGTATTTTGCTGGAGTACAATGTGGCTCGTTTTCTTGCTGATGCCGAAGCCATTTATTCGTACGAAGGTACCAAAGAAATAAATTCATTAATTGTTGGACGAAGCATTACCGGACTATCTGCTTTTGTTTAAATTTTGTTGTTAACAATATCTTTGATATGAAAAAAATAATTATGATTCCTGCACTATTGATGTGCTTTGTTGCATCGGCTCAAAAAAAGAAGTCGAAAAAAATTGTTCCACCACCACCTGTTAAAGAAGTTCCGGCTCCTCCAAAAGTAGAAAAGCTTCCTTTAAAAGACGATGACAAAAAATGTTTTGTTTACAAAATGGAAGAACAGAAAGATTCTTTGACTTATGTTACAGAAACACTTTTAGAATATGGTTGGCATAGTGATTTGGCACGCATGATTATTACAACTTATGATTACGATGCGGATAAAAAGAAAAAAGCTGAAGAAGAGGGTTATTCTTTAATACAAACAGAAACAATGCAACTTATAGACGGGATTTTTAAAATCGATAAAGGTATTTTTACTTTTACACCTGATAACTCAGAAAAATTTAAAACACAATTGTTTAAAATTACCTATAAACCTAAATCTAAACAAGTCGATTTTTTAACAGACGAAAACAACAATAAATTACAAACCGGCGAATGTTTACAGCCAATGGTAAGTATGTAAGTAAAAAGCTCTTGATTTCTCAAGAGCTTTTGTTTTATTTTACAATCTGTAGTCGTTTTGTTACCGATTTTATCCCGAAATAAAATCCTGATAAAAGGGTAAAAATAATTGTAAGCATGGCTATATATTCTGTAAAACGCATTAGCATATTTGGTTCTTTGGCGTCACCATCTAACAAAAAACCTGCTGTTGTAATTACCGAAGCAAGTGCCAAAATGTTTATAACTGATTTTTTCATAATGTAAATTTACGTTTATAAAATAAACGCACAATGTCGCAGATTATTGTTTGATTACAAAGTCTTCATATCAATTACAAAGCGATACTTCACATCAGACTGCTGCATCCGTACATAGGCTTCGTTAATTTCGTGCATGTTGATAACTTCAACTTCTGAAACAATTCCGTGTTCGCCACAAAAATCAAGCATTTCCTGCGTTTCTTTAATTCCGCCAATCAACGATCCGGCAATATTTCTGCGTTTGTTGATCAACACACCGCCATGAATTGGGAATGGTTCAATGGCACCAACCATACACATGGTTTTATCAAGCTTTAACAACAATAAATACGGATTTACATCATGTGCCACCGGAATCGTGTTTAAAAGAAAATCGAAACTGTATGCGTGCTGTTTCATTTGCTCGGCATCTTTAGAAATTAAAACCTCATCGGCACCTAATTTCATGGCATCTTCACCTTTACTTGCCGACGTGGTAATCATCACCACATGCGCACCCATTGCTTTGGCAAACTTAACACCCATGTGCCCCAAACCACCTAAACCTACAACGCCCACTTTATCGCCTTTTTTCACGTTCCAATGACGTAGTGGCGACCATGTTGTAATACCGGCACACAATAAAGGGGCTACGTTTTCTAAAGGTAAGTTGGTTGGTACGTTTAATACAAATTCTTCTTCTACCACAATGTTTTCTGAATACCCACCATAGGTAATTCCACCGTGTTTGGAGTTTTTAGAATTGTAGGTTCCTGTAAATCCGTTTTCGCAATACTGCTCTAATCCTTCGTTGCATGAATGGCAATACTGGCACGATTCTACCATACAGCCCACGCCCACAATATCGCCCGCTTTAAATTTTGAAACTTCGCTGCCCACAGCTTCTACCCTACCAATGATTTCATGTCCGGGAACAGCCGGATAGTTTGTTGGTCCCCAGTCTGATTTTGCCGTATGCAAATCGCTGTGGCAAACACCGCAATATTCTATTTTAATAAAAACGTCTTTCGCGTTTAAATTTCTTCTTTCTATAGTATGTGCACCCAGCGGATCTACCGCATTAAAGGCTGCGTAAGCTTTTGTTACCATTTTATTTATTGAATGATTGATTTTATAAAGTTACTAATTTTTAGGGTTTTGAATAATGGATTTTATCTGGAATAAAAAACACCTACAAAGAAAAATACCTTGCAGGTGTGTGATAAAGTGTTTTTATCTGTTTTCTGATTATTTACTTGTAGATACCCACACAACTATAGAATCAGACGGATATCTGCTAAACCATTTTCCCATATTTTTTTTCTCATAATAGTCATTTGTATAAAATGAGTATTGAAAAGGTTGTGGATGCTTTTTGGTTCGTGCATTTTTGTAAACACTGCTACCACTATAATATGCAAAATCTTCGGGTTTGTATTTGTTTAATTGTTCGTTGCTTACACTTACTCCATCAATCCAAATGGCATACTTGTTTTTGTTTTTGTACTGTTCAAATTCACTTTTACTTATTTTAATTTTTTCAAATCCTTCTTGTTGTTTAAAAAGAAAATGATATTGATGCAATTCTTCTTTCGTTAAGTCTTGATATTTCTTAGAAAATAATACTTCGTCCGAAATACTTTCTACAGCTTTAAATCCATCGCCAACACTTCTTTTTGTTGAATAAACAACAACTTGTACATCTTTGAAATATTCTGTATCAGATACCTTTTCATCTACGTAAGTAAAACTGCGGTTATCGCTCTTTTTAACACTAAACACATTTAAGTGTTTTCCAACGTTGTTAAACTGTATTAAAGAAGGTTCTGTTTTTGTATTTTTGGTTGTTTTAGGTTCTTGAAAAACAACCTCTTTTTTAATACAAAAAGAATAGAATAAAAAAGCTGATAATACTAAAGCACCTGTAATAAAAACGGTGTTTTTAATTTTTGATTTGGTTTTGTTCATCATAAGTAACCGGTTTTTAATGAGTAAAAAATTAAAGTTGCTTGCTAAATAATTGTTTTTAAACAGAGTTTTATTTTGCAACAACAAATATTGATACTTTGTTTTATTGTTTACTTTATTCAAAGTGGCTTCATCGGCTAAAAATTCATGGTTTAACTGAATTGCATTTTTGTAGAGATACAACAAAGGGTTAAACCATATAAAACAAATAAGCGTTTCTATAAACAATATGTCTAATGAGTGTTTTTGCTTTACGTGATGGTATTCGTGCAGCAATAATTCTTCTTCAACTTCATTATTTTCAAACTGACATTTATCTACATAAATCGTTTTTAAAAATGAAAACGATGTGTTTAAATCTTCAACCAAAACAACAGAAACATTTTTATAGCTTGATTTAATACTTTTTGATTTTAACCGATTGAAATAAAGCAGATTTCTAATAAATCGAAACGCAAAAAATACAAATCCAAATAAATAGATAAATGCTAAAAAATAAGGCAAGTAATTGATTTCACTTTCTACAATTTGATTATTAAAAGCGATATTCTGCGTTGTGAAATCGTTAGAAACTGATTGCTTAATTGGTGTTCCAACAGAAATTACCGTTCTATAACTATACGTGTAACTGCTGTAAACAAAGGCAAATACAATTGACAATATTAAATACCAACGATTAAAACGGAATGTTTTTACCTGCTTTAAAAACAGTATATAAAAAACATAAAAGGCAACAAGAATCGTTGTTGATTTTAGAAAGAATTCAATCATTTTCTCTTTTTTAAAAGTTCACCGTCAATAATTTTTTTTAGCTCTTCTAATTCCGCTTCTGACAAATTGGTCGATTTTGTAAAGAATGATGCAAACTGCGATGCCGAATCATTAAAAAAGTTTTTTATTAAACCGTTTACATGCTTGGAAAAATAATCTGATTTTTTTACCAACGGATAATATTCGCGCGTTTTACCTACTTCATTATAAGCTACAAACTTTTTATCGGTCATTCGCTTTAAAAGTGTTGCAACAGTTGTATTTGCTGGTTTTGGATCTGGATATTCGTTTAAAATATCTTTCATAAAAGCTTTTTTAAGCTTCCATATATATTCCATTAATTGTTCTTCGGTGTTAGAAAGTGTCATTATAAACTTTTTTAATCTCTACAAATGTAGAATATAATTTTAATTCTACAAACGTAGAAGTAAAATATTTTTATATTACACAATCAAACGCTGTTTAATTACAAATAGTCTTTATCTTTGTGGTTTAAATAAAACGTTATGGGAAAAGAAACGAAAGAAGGTTTATACCAAGGCATCATTGAAAAAGATGAAAAAGGAAATTATTTCTGCGGACCTTATTTGTTGGATTATAAATTTACCGAAGCTAATTTTAAGTTAGGTGATAAAATAAGTATTAAAACATTGATTAACAACCCAAGTGATATTAGTTTTGAACAGTATCCTAAAAAATCAATGAAATTTTCGCTGGCTAATGGCGACAAACCTTCTAAATAAAAAAATCCATCGCTTTAAACGATGGATTTTTTGTTATTAAAATGCGACTCTGACCCGAGCTTGCGAATAGAACGAAATTAATCAAGTTGAGAGTGACTCCCTTTATGTAAATTACAACTTTGTAACGCCCATATTCCAAAGGGTAAACGCCTGAATATCGGCATTTTCGTTAATGGTTTGCTGAACCGATTTTCCTGCACCGTGACCTGCATTTACATCAATACGAATTAACATTGGATTATTACCCGAATTTTTCTCTTGTAATTCTGCAGCGAATTTAAAGCTGTGTGCCGGAACCACGCGGTCATCATGGTCGCCTGTGGTAACCATTGTTGCCGGATATGAAACTCCTTCTTTTACGTTATGTACCGGCGAATATCCTTTTAAATAATTGAACATTTCGTTAGAATCTTCTGCCGTTCCGTAATCGTAAGCCCAGCCAGCACCCGCCGTAAATGTGTGGTAACGCAACATATCCAACACACCAACAGCCGGTAAAGCTACTTTCATTAAATCGGGACGCTGTGTCATGGTTGCACCAACTAACAATCCACCGTTTGAACCTCCGCGAATTGCCAGTTTTTCAGACGATGTATATCCTTCTTTAATTAAATATTCGGCTGCAGCAATGAAATCGTCAAAAACGTTTTGTTTTTGTAGTTTTGTTCCTGCATCGTGCCATTTTTTGCCATATTCACCGCCTCCACGCAGATTTGGAACAGCATAAATCCCTCCGTTTTCCAGCCAAACCGCATTTGCAATACTAAAACTTGGCGTTAACGAAATATTGAATCCACCGTAAGCATATAACATCGTAGGGTTCGTTCCGTCTAATTTTGTCCCTTTTTTATAAGTAATCATCATTGGAACTTTTGTTCCATCTTTTGATGTATAGAAAACCTGTTTTGATTCGTAATCTTCGGGATTGAATTTTACTTTTGGCTGTTGGTATATTTCAGATTTTCCTGAAGCTATATTCATTTTATAAATTGTACCCGGCGTGATGTAGTTGGTAAACGAAAAATACAAATCTTTTGCATTTTTTTTATCACTGAAACCACTTGCTGTTCCCAAGCCCGGTAACTGAATTTTACGAATAAATTTTCCCGAGTAATCGAATTGTTCAACCACCGAAACGGCATCTTTCATATAATGAGCAAAAAAATAACCGCCGGCTTTAGATAAATTAAGCACATTATCTGCTTCCAAAATTACGTCTTCCCATGTGCTTTTATTAACTAATGTTGCCGCCTTTACTGCCATTAATTTTTTATTCGGAGCATTTAAATTTGTTTCGATATAAAGTTTTCCGTCTTTAGAATCAATAATGGAATAATCATTATCAAATCCCGTAACAATGGTTTGAATCTGGCTGTTTGCTTTAGTTAGATCCTGAATGTACAATTCGTTCCCCGATGTAGCATTTGCAGCCGTTACTACCAGATATTTTTGATCGTTGGTAACGTATCCGCTCACGTAACGACGTTTGTATTTTTCGCCAAAAACTAATTGATCGTTTTTTTGCGGTGTTCCTAATTTATGATAATACAATTTGTGTTCATCGGTTTTCGCAGAAAGTTCTGATCCAGTTGGTTTGTCGTAGCTTGAATAGTAGAAACCTTCGTTTTTGTACCAACTAATCCCTGAAAATTTCACATCGACCAAAGTTTCTCCGATAACCGATTTATCTTTTGCATTTAAAACGATGATTTTTCGCCAGTCGCTACCGCCTTCTGAAATAGCGTACGCCACCAGGCTTCCGTCTTCGG
>JBEBXJ010000080.1:0-10188 GCA_040391685.1 Paenimyroides baculatum | reverse complement strand
TGATCGGTTGGGCGGGCAATAAATCCTTTGTTATTATAATTTTCTTCGGTTTTTAAATATCCTACAGAAAACCACGATTCAATTCCCGGAACAATTTCTCCATTCACACGCAAATCGGCACCATAAACATAAGCTTCGGCATTATTATCGGCTCTGTATCTTATACGTACATTCTCTAAAGTATACGTATTTACGTTTGAAAGATTTTTGTAATAAAGCTCGGTAAATAACTTAAAAGGTGTACTGTTTATTTTAAAACTGTAATCGTTTGATAAAACGATATGAATTGATTGCTGTGCTTTTACGTTTGGATTGATCGATCCGTCCATAGCACGCAATTCACGATAGCTTGGTGGCTGATGATATAAACCACCCGACAAACGGAAAACCATATCGGTATCCCAATTAGGTTTTATTGCAAATTGAGCTCGCGGACTGATTGTAAATTGTGCATTTGATGTTTCGTATCCTTCAGCATCAACATTCCAATAATGCGCTCTGGCTCCGATATTTACAAACGTTTCGTGTTCACCGATTGATCCACGTTTGCTCCACTGTGCAAATCCGTTTAACCTGTTGATCTTTACAAAATTGGTTGCGCGAACATTCTGATAAGGTACTAATTCGCCTTGATAGGGTTCATAAGGCTGATTGTTTGGTGTTGAAAAATACGGATGCGCCAAAGAAAATCCTGCCGAATCTACAACTTCCCATTCAACCAATCGGTCACGAATATCTTCGCTAACATAACGTACGCCCCACTCTATTTCATTTTCATCAAGCTTGTGCTGTCCTTTTACTTCTGCACTTACAATTAAGGCATCGTAATTATTCCTACCGTGATTCAATTGTGAACCCAAACCAACGGTATATTCTACTTCACCGGCATTTCCACCCAAATCGCCGCTCACATTTCCTAAAGCATACTGCCCTAAAATATCATAATATTCTTCTTCTTTTGTATGATAAGCCGATGCTATTACTTTATAACTATTTTCTAAATTAGGTTTAAAAATACCTTTCAACGCTCCGAAATAGGTTTGATAACGATCTATTTCTGTACCTTCGTAATAAACCGACATTTCTTTTGAATCGCCAATGGTTCCGAATTTTGTACGTTTAACCTGCGGCGTATATTCATAAACATTAGATGATGCGTTTAAAAGCAAACTCCACTCCCACTTTGCCGACGGTTGAAAAGTTATTAACGATTGTACGTCTAAATAGCGTGGTTTATAATCTACCTCGACATCTTGCGAATTTACCAGTAAAGCATTATTTCTGTATCTGAAACCGGTAATTGCTGTCCATTTTTCATCTTTCGATGCTAAATCAACCGTAACACCACCGCCTAAAATACTGGCATCTACCTGTCCGCCGAATTGTTTTGGCTTGCGATAGGTAATATCTAAAACCGATGACATTTTATCACCGTATTTTGCCTGAAATCCACCTGAAGAAAAATCGACTTTATCGGTCATTGAGGTGTTGGTGAAACTTAAACCTTCCTGCTGACCAGATCTAATTAAAAATGGTCGATACACTTCTATTTCGTTTACGTACACCAGATTTTCATCGTAATTTCCACCACGAACCGCATATTGGGTTGACAATTCGTTATTGGAATAAACGCCCGGAAGCGTTTTTAAAATGTTCTCTACACCGGCATTTGCACCTGGAATTCTGCGGATAACATCGGGCGAAATAATGGTTGTGCCTTCAAACCGCTGCTTTAGGTTCTTATCAATCACCAGCTCTTTTAATTCTTCCGAATGATCGCTTAAACGAATATTCAGCTCAAAAGACTGATTTTCTTTTAACGATTCGGTATACGTAACCGTTTGGTAAGCATCAGCCTGAAATTTTATGGTAACTTGTTCTGCCGGAGAAACTTCTAAAAAATAAAATCCATTGGCATTTGTATAAACCTGCCTGTCTTGTGCCTGTACCAACACATTTTGTATGGGAGAATCTTGTTCGTTTAATACAACACCTTTAATTTGAGCCGTTTGTGCAAACCCAAATGCAGAAATTATAGAAACCGAAAAAACATATATGCTTTTGTTCAAAATATTTTATTTAGTTAACAACTATAGTTTGTTCAAATGTAGTATTATTTCCAACACGGTCGGTAACTTCTAATCGTAAAGTATTGGTACCGGCTGTAAATTTTTTATCGCTTAATTTATGAATTAATTTCTTTGTTTTGTAATCGTAATCAAACAAAATCCACTCGTTATTTAAAAATCCGTTGTAGGTATCAATTCCCGAAAGTTTGTCTTCAATTTCAAAAACCAAAACATCGTCTGCCGAAAACTCACTTTGATTGCTTGTAAAACTAACAATCGGATCTTCTGTATCTTGCACCAGTTTGTATGTTCCGAGTTCTTTTGTTCGAATTCTGAAATCGTTACCTCGTTTCCAAGTATCAAAAAACTTAATTTTTTTACCGTCGGTTTTTCCTATGAACGTTTTGTCTTTGTTTGGATAATCATCGGGAACAATCATTTTTATGCTGATGTTTTTCTGAACCGGATATTCGTCTTTATGCAAAACAAGCGTATTATCGGCAAAATCCATCTTCAAATAAACATCTTCAAAAAAAGTTCGGGCATCCCATTCAACCGAAACATTTTTATCTTCAAACGCATAATCCTTTAAATAATCAATGTACTTGCCTGTTGGTTTTGGTTTTTCCATTGTTTGATAATCGTGATATTTAACAGGAATCTGTATGGTTTGTTTATTATCGTGCGCATCGAAAACTTCGATTTTAAAATTGAAATCTGCAGCGTTGCTTACATTTATTTGTCCGTTATTCTTTTTTGTTTTGATTAAACTTAAAGGCAAATCGTTAATAATAAATAGCTTTTGAATTCGGTTTTCTGTCAACTGATAATATTTATAATCGATATACTGATTAAGGTATTTGGATTCATCGAACGAAAATTCATCAAAAACAACCTCAAAATACTTCGATCCATTCAAATAAGTAACAATTTTGTAGATTCCGTTTTTACCGCGACTGCCGTTTTGTGTATCGTGTGTGTTAATTCCAAAACCAATTGTTCCTTTTGCCTGAATTGTTTCACTTATATACGTATTATTTACCTTGTTTAAAGCTACTTCGAAAAACGAATTTTCGCTATTAATTATTGTTTCATCTGTTAACGGATACACATAAACACCGTTAATAATTGCCTGTTCGGTATCGGTAATTTTATCTTTTAAAGAAACAGCAATTGGGTTTAAAATATGTTCAGTTTTAGTATCACGAATTTCATAATGCAAGTGTGGTCCGCCAGATCCGCCGGTATTACCAATATAACCAATAATGTCGCCTTTTTTTACAGGAAGTTCGGTTGCAAGCGGAAATAACTCTATTTCGAACTTTTTATTTTCGTAATGTTTCCGGTTTACATACGCAGCAATTTTATCGTTGTAAGCACTTAAATGTCCGTAAACCGTTGTGTACCCATTATTGTGCTTTACATATAATGCTTTACCATACCCAAAACTGCTTACTTTCAACCGGTTCACAACGCCATCGGCAGGTGCATAAACAGGATCGCCAATTTTGTAATTCGCAGTAAAATCTACACCGGCATGAAAATGATTCGGACGCAATTCGCCAAAACTACCCGCAACAAGCAGTGGAATTTTAATAGGAACATCAAATTCTGAAATATTCTTTTGCTGTGAAAAACAATTAAAGCTTAACAGCAGCAAACATAAATACCTGTAAAACATACTTAAAATTTTAATTAAGAATAAGATAACAAAAAATTTAATACCTAAATTAAAAATAGAGAACTAAATTAAAACAAATAAACCGCGGATATTTCATTTTTTTTTTTTATTTTCGGTGAAAGAATAGTAAATTTGTATAATTATTTAAGTGCTGAATAATGGAAAAACTAAGTGATATCACTTTATCGATTGAAACGAAGTTGAACAAATTGATACAGCATTTGGAAAAAGTTGTAAAAGAAAACGAACAATTAAGAAACGAGCTTTTACAACACCAAACACAGCAAACCAATTTGCAGCAAAAACATATTGAATTACAAAAACAGTATGATAATTTAAAAATTGCAAACGGGTTATTGGGCAGTGAAGATTTTAAAAAAGAAACAAAACTAAAGATAAATTCATTAGTTCGGGAAATAGATCATTGCATATCACAATTAACAAAAATAGATTAATTGTTTATGGAAAAATTAAAAATAAAAGTTTCTATTGCAGACAGGGTATATCCTTTAACCGTTAATCCGGAACAAGAAGAAGGAATTCGCGCCGCAGTAAAAAAGATAGAAGCAATGACCCTGCAACTCGAAGAAAATTTTGAAATGCGCGATAAGCAAGACGTTTTAGCATTTTGTGCTTTACAGTTTGCATCGCAAGTTGAACAAAACAGAATACAAAACGAAGAAGGTTTAGACAATTCTAAAGAAAAACTAATTGAATTTAATAAAGGTTTAGATACTATTTTATTAAAATATCATATAAAATAACAGTCTTAGTTTACATTAAGATTGATACAATACTGCTCACATTAGCTACTGTTTGATAAACTCAACACTAACAAATTAAAATGGGTGAACCGTTGCCACTAAAGCATGCCATCTTTGAATGGATCCTTGAACGGCAAGATAACTCAAAACTTGTTTTCCTAGAGTTTATGCAACTCTTCTAATGTGAGCTTTTTTTATTAACTATTTACACACAAATGGAAACAGCAATATTTATTATTTGCGCAATGATAGTGGGTGCCGGAGTTGGTTTTGCAATTGCAAAATACCTTGAAAAAAACAACGCTTCATCTATCCTTAAAAACGCAAAAAACGAAGCGAAAGTAATTTTAAAAGATGCCCGTGCAGAAGGCGAAACTATTAAAAAGGACAAAATTCTTCAGGCGAAAGAAAAGTTCATTGAATTAAAAGCAGAGCATGAACAAATTATTTTATCTAGAGATAAAAAAATAGCAGAAGCAGAAAAAAGAGCACGCGACAAAGAATCACAAATATCCAGCGAATTAAACCGAGCGAAAAAAGCGGCTGAAGAGAGCGAAAAAACCATTAAAGATTACGAAATAAAATTAGAATCTTTAGAAAGAAAACAAGAAGAAACAGACAAATTACATCGTGTTCAGGTTGAAAAATTAGAACAGATAGCTGGTTTAACTGCCGATGAAGCACGACTTCAATTAGTAGAAAACTTAAAAGCCGAAGCTAAAACACAAGCAATGTCTTACATACAAGATACTGTTGAAGAAGCTAAAATGACAGCTCAGCAAGAAGCTCGTAAAATCATTATCAACACTATTCAACGTGTAGGTACTGAAGAAGCTATTGAAAACTGTGTATCTGTTTTTAATATAGAATCAGATGATGTTAAAGGACGTATTATTGGTCGTGAAGGTCGTAATATTCGTGCTTTGGAAGCTGCAACAGGTGTGGAAATTATCGTAGATGATACGCCAGAAGCTATTATTCTTTCTTGTTTTGATCCAGTAAGACGTGAAATTGCGCGTTTATCACTTCACAGATTAGTAACGGACGGACGGATCCACCCTGCAAGAATTGAAGAAGTTGTAGCAAAAACAGCTAAACAGATTGACGAAGAAATAGTTGAAACAGGTAAACGTACTGTTATTGATTTAGGTATTCATGGTTTACACCCAGAATTAATTAAAATGGTGGGACGTATGAAATACCGCTCATCTTACGGACAAAATCTTTTACATCACTCGCGAGAAGTTGCAAGACTTTGTGGTTTAATGGCAGCAGAATTAGGATTAAATGTAAAATTAGCAAAACGTGCAGGATTGTTACACGATATTGGTAAAGTGCCTGATACAGAAAGTGATTTACCGCACGCTTTATTAGGTATGCAATTGGCAGAAAAACACGGTGAAAAACCAGAAGTTTGCAATGCTATTGGAGCCCACCACGATGAAATTGAAATGAATTCTTTAATATCGCCGATCATCCAGGTTTGTGATGCGATTTCAGGAGCAAGACCAGGCGCACGCAGACAGGTTTTAGACTCTTATATTCAGCGTTTAAAAGATTTAGAAGATATTGCTTATGGTTTTGGCGGTGTGAAGAATGCTTACGCAATTCAGGCAGGTAGAGAATTACGTGTTATTGTAGACTGCGAGAAAGTTTCAGATGAATTAGCATCTAACTTATCGTTCCAGATTTCACAGAAAATTCAAACTGAAATGACGTATCCAGGTCAGGTTAAAATTACCGTAATCAGAGAAACACGAGCTGTTAATATTGCGAAATAAGATAATAAAATATTTTACAATTACCCCAACGGTTTTCAAATACTGTTGGGGTATTTTTTTTGAAGATTGTTTAATTTTTCTGTTTAGTGCCTGAACCTCCAGGATTTAATCCTAAGACATATAATTTCTTTTTTTCTGTAAATTACTGGTTTCCCTGAATAAAAGACTGAACCTGATTTATCTTTAAGCCCAACGTGTATAAATTTAGTAAAATATTTAATCATCAATAAAATGTACAGTAACTAGTTGTCTAATTGATTATCAAACTTAAAAACAACAAAAAAAGTCAATGCAAAAACATTGACTTTCTATAAAACACCTTAATTTATTATATCCCGATCTCAATCTGAAAACGTACATACCAGTTATTTTTTTGATCGCCGGTATAATACTTTAAATCATCATAAGTAACTTCAGCCTGTACTTTAAAAGCGTGTTCCCAAATATATTTTGTTACACCAAAACTGTATTGCTTTTGGTTGGGAACATTTAGTTTATAAATCGCATTATCTACATTCTGGGTTGAAAAACGACCAATAATTTCATAATGCGAAACCGGAAAAGTGTAACTTAACTGGTAATCCATACCCTCACCTGCAAAAACATATCGGGTTTCCGGTAAACCTTCACTGTTTTCACCAGTTGTTAAAGGGTTATCTGTTGTACGGTTCATATAGGTAACCATGCCTGCCCAACCGTTATATTTGGCAATAGCATCGATAAAAACCGACTGTAAGGTTCTGTTTTCATATAATTCATCACCCTGCTGACCACGAGCCGCATTGGCATCAAAATTTTTGTGCAAAACACCCGAAAGCATCACCTTTGGTTTTTCTTCACGCTGAATATCTCCTTCAAAATAATCACCACCTTTCTTAAAGGTTCCAAAAGGCAGTAACTCCAATTTTCCGGTTAAGGCAACATTGTTATCTTTGCCACTCCAGTTTCTTCCGTTACCGGACGATGCCGCCGTTTTTATGTTATACGAAAACTTATCTTTACTTTGTTCGTAATAATTCACCTGAAATCCAAAATCACGATCAATGTTAAATTGAGCATTGTTTATGGAACGATCGGTTAACTGTAAAGATCCCGACGAGTTAACACGCTGGCGGTTTCCTGGTAATTTTGTTTGTCCGAAAAGAAAACTCCAATGATTGTTAGGGTTATAACTTACCGCTGCATCACGAATAATGTTCAAATTTTTCCCTTCTTCAATCTCACCAACATCGCCCGGGGCAAAAGAAAGCTGCAAGGCATACTGAAATTTAGGATTTCCAACATATCCGTCTAAACGCAAACGCAACCTTCTGATCTGCGCATCGTAATTTGATTCTTTATCATCGTAATCATAATAAGTTACGCGGTTTTGCATTCTAAAACGAATATTAAGCTGAAACAAACTGTCTGCCGATGTCATTCCCATTCCCTTACCATAACTGTAATAAGGTAAAGCCGATATCTTGATTTCTTCTATTTCTTTTTTGGTATCAGTTTGAGCAACTGCCGAACCAAAACTTAAGATACTTAATAAAAAAATAATCTTTTTCATACGTTTTATTAAACTTTTGTGCAAAAGTATAAGTAATTTTGTAGCATAATAAATTACAATATTAAATAATCGTTAAGGAATTGTAAATGGAATCTAAATACATAGCATATCACTTTAAAATTGAACCCAAAGAACCGGGTGCAGACATATTATTGGCCGAATTAGGCGAATTAGCGTTTGACAGTTTTGTAGAAACAGAAGAAGGCTTATCGGCTTACATTCAAGCAAATGACAACACTGCCGATCTGTTGAACGATATTTATATTTTAGACAATCCCGAATTTAAAATTTCTTATCAGCAGGAAGAAATTGAACAAGTTAATTGGAACGAGGAATGGGAAAAAAATTTTGAACCTATAAATGTTGACGATCTTTGTTATGTACGCGCACCTTTTCACGAAACAAAGAATGTTAGGTACGAAATTGTGATCGAACCTAAAATGAGTTTTGGAACAGGGCATCATGAAACCACTTTTATGATGATGAAACATTTATTGAATATAGATGTTACCGATATGGAAGTATTGGATATGGGTTGCGGAACAGCCATTTTAGCCATTTTGGCATTGATGAAAGGTGCCAACCATGCAGATGCTATTGATATTGACAACTGGTGTTATTTGAATTCGATAGAAAATGCAGAACGCAACAACATTAAAAACATTTCAGTTTATGAAGGCGATGCAGAATTGTTATCAGATAAAATAAATAAGTACAATTTGGTTATAGCCAACATTAACCGCAATATTTTATTGAACGATATGGAAGCTTACGCTAAAACATTAAAAACCGACGGTATAATTTTATTCAGTGGTTTTTATGTAGAAGATATTCCGGTAATTGAAGAAGCTGCCAAAAAATACAATATGTTTTTAGACAACCAATTAGAAAGAAACAATTGGGCATCGTTAAAATTCATAAAAAAATAAAGAATGAGTACAAAGGAACAAATTTTAGAAGAAGTAAAGATTGAAGAATTATTAGGTAATCAAAATACCATTGTTCTTTTTAATGACGATGTGAATACTTTTGACCATGTAATTGAAACCTTAGTAAAAGTATGCAAACATGAACCATTACAGGCAGAACAATGTGCCCTGTTGGTTCATTATAAAGGAAAATGCGATGTTAAATCGGGCGGAATTAATGATTTAGTACCTATCTGCTCTGCTTTGTTAGATGCCGGTTTAAGTGCCGAAATACAATAAAAAATCCCGAAGTTCAAACTTCGGGATTTTTTATGTTTTATATTTTTATACCTGCGGCAAGTAGTTCACGATAACTTGGGTTTTTCTTGAAAAATGCAACAATACCGGAATTTACCGGAACAATTCGCAAGCGTTTTTCTTCTGCCTGATCTAGAATTCCTTTAATAAAATCATTGATTAAAACTTCATCCTCACACCCATTAGGATTTAGTTTTGTTAAAAACAATTTTCGTTCCTGTATAGAATATTCAATAATAATCAGCCTTTCACCACATCTGCACTCAAACTGTCGTAACAGTTCATTGTTTTTAAATTCCATATAACATTTTTTTCTATTTTTATATATTTCAAAGGTTCTTTCGGGAAGAAATGAATTTTAATGAAAATAAAGCATTATTAAAAATTAAAACTTAATTTCTTATTTACTTTGATTGCAAATTAATGAAATAGTTTTTAATAATGCAAAACAGTTATGATAATTACAAATTTCTTTTAGATGAAAAACATCTACTTTATGCCGGGAATGGCTGCAAATTGTGACATTTTTGAAAATATTAAACTTGATGGTTCAAAATTTAAACTTCATTTTATCGAATGGCTGGAACCAGAGAAAGAAGAATCACTGCAAAAATACAGCGAGCGTATTGCCGTACAAATTACTTTAGAAAACCCTATTTTAATTGGTGTTTCGTTTGGCGGAATCATTGTGCAGGAAGTGGCTAAAATCATATCTGTAGAAAAAGTAATTATTATATCAAGTGTAAAAGATCCTTCGGAATTTCCGGTAAGAATACAATGGGCTAAAAAATGGAAACTGTATCGTTTTTTTCCAACATCATGCATCACTTTAATTGAAAATGTTACAAAAAAAATAGTATCTTCAAAAAAAATCCATCAACGGATCGATATGTATCAAAAATATCTGTCGGTACGTTCTGTTAATTATTTAGACTGGGCATTTAAATCCGTTATTTTGTGGGAAAACGTAAATCCGGTTGAAAATATTTATCATTTACACGGAACAAAAGATCATATTTTTCCCCACAAACGAATTAAAAATGCCGAGTTTTTAGAAAATGGAACGCATGTTATGGTGCTTGTAAACGCCAAATGGATCAATAAAAAGCTATTGG
>JBEBXJ010000079.1:0-10361 GCA_040391685.1 Paenimyroides baculatum | reverse complement strand
ACCCCAACATTAAAAGTGTTGTGCTCTACCAACTGAGCTATCGAGTCTTAATTACCAGCGTAATTGCGGGTGCAAATATAATATACTTTTTTAATATTTTAGTCATATATTTTATATAATTTTAATGTTTTTTAGAATCAAAAACTTAATCAACTAACAAACACTATTTTAACAATGAAAAAAATCATCTTGGTTGGATACATGGGAAGCGGCAAGACTACAATTGGCTTAAAACTTCAGCAAAAGTTAAATATAGAATTTATTGATTTAGACAAATTCATAGAAAGTAAAGAAGGATTAAATATTTCTGAAATTTTTAAACTTAAAGGCGAAATATATTTTAGAAAACAAGAAAACTTTTGGTTTAATACCCTCATAAATGAAAACAAACCTTTAATAATTAGTTTAGGCGGTGGTACTCCCTGCTACGCTAATAATCATTTACTTTTGCAGAACAATGACGTAATATCGTTTTATTTAAAAGCAAATGTATCAACTTTAACTAATAGGTTAACAAACAAAACAGATAGACCTTTGTTAGATAATGTGACAAATCTGCCCTCTTTTATTGCTCAACATTTATTTGAACGTAGCTTTTATTATAATTTTTCAAAATATAAAATTGATGTTAATAACAAAAAAATTAATACTATTTGTAACGAAATCTCATCAATTATTCAATTAAAAAAATAATCAGCTAATATTTTAATTATATTTATAGCTAAAAATTAACTGTATGAAATCAATTTTTACAAGTCTATTACTATTCTTAAGTTTTAATTTCTGTTACAGCCAAGCTATAAATCCTGTACATATAATTAATTTATGTTCTAACCAAACAGTACAAGGAACCACACCTACTACAAATGCATATAATAATTTACTTACACCTTGTAGTACGTTACCTTTATCTACCGCTATAACGTTATATTATGTTGAAATAGAATCAGGTTCTACATTTACCTTTACGGTTACGCCTAATGCACAAGTAGATTTTGATTTTGCTTCATGGCTAAATCCTAATTTATCAAATTTAGGTCCGGGCGACAGAGGTTCACAAAATACTATTGTGGGTATTACCACTATGGATATAGGTTTATCATTATTAGAACCTGTTCAACTATGTGAAACAGCAGGTTCTGCACCACCGAACACAGGTGTTATTCCTGGTATGGTGCGTTGGTATGATGTGGTGCCTGGCGACGGAATTTTAATAGCTGTAGATCATTGGGAAAGTTCGGTTGTTAGTTATGGTTTATCTTTTGGTGGTGATGCTGTTCTAAATTGTACCGTGTTTGGAAAAACATACGAAGTTTGTGATTGGGATAAAGAAGGTAAAGAATCTTTTGATTTAGATGCAATTAAAGATGAAATAAACAATATCAATAAAACCTTTACAATTGATTTTTTTGAATCAGAAGTCGATGCAAACACCTTGTTTGCTACCAATACCTTACCCTCACCTTATGAAGTATCTATTAACGAAAGTCCAAAAACGATTTACGCACGTTTTAAACGGGCAAATGGTCTGCTAGCTCGTGTCACTGAAATTACTTTTATTGTAAACGAAGTTGCAAAACTACCCGCACAAGATTTAGAACTTGAAATTTGTGATTTCGATCAAACAAAAGATGAGTATTTTAATTTAACCGATATAGAAAAAGCAATTAATCCACTTAACGATACTAAACCCCAATATAAATATTACGAAAACAAAACAGATGCAGAAGAAGGTAATACAAATTACATTACTAATATTAACAATTATCTATCCCGATCTACAACTATTTATATTCAAATTACGGTGAATGGTAAATGCCCTATTGTAATTCCTTTAAAATTAAAAGTTGATACGTTGGGATTCCCTCCAAAGACTATTGATTTTTCTGAATTTTGTGCCGAAGAAAATGCCGATGGATTGGTTTATGATTTAGAAAAATCTATTGATTACTTTATTGGTGAGGAAAATAAAGATGAATACGAGTTTACTTTTTATGCAACAAGAAATGACGCTATAAACAAGACTAATGAAATTGCACAACCAAGTAGATATAAAGTATTGTATGACAGTCAAGAAATCGCCTATCTTAGAATAGAAAACGAAAAAGAATGTTTTATTATTTCGGAATTGAAACTTGATTCTAAACGCCGAATTAAAAGAGATGACATGTACAATTTTAATTGCGACCCTTACATTCTAGAACCGTTACCTTTAGGTTATAATTATTTTACCGAACCTAACGGTCAAGGAACTCGTTTAAGTGCATTTTCTGCGGATGCCATCATATACGGCAAACGAACTATTTATATTTATGGAAACAGTGAGTTTGTAGATCCTGAATATCCCGATTTTAATAAATGTACGTACGAAACTGCATTTACAGTTTACAATAACGATTGCCAGATTCCTAGAGGAATTTCACCTAACGGAGATGGTTTTAATGATTATTGGGATTTAACAGCCTTTGGTGTATTAAAATTAGAGATCTATAACCGTATGGGCGCATTAATTTACAGTTACGGCATGGGTTACACCAATCAATGGAATGGGCAAACAACCAATGGAGCCAGATTACCATCAGGAGCATACTTTTTCAGCTTTAATTCTATAAACGGTATTAAGACAGGTTGGGTAGAGGTAATCTATGAAACGAAATAAGTTATACTAAAAAACCTCAAACAAATGTTTGAGGTTTTTTGTTAGCTTAAATAAGCATATTCTTCTGTATCATTAAAAACAACCTGAATATGTTCTAAACTTGAAGTTGACAAAGAAATACCTTTAAAATCTGCTTTTACCGGATATTTTTTATGACTTCTGTCTATTAAAACCGCTGTTTTAAATTTTTTCAAAGGAACTTCTAAAAAATATTTAACGCCGTAAACCAGTGTAGCACCAGAATTCATAACATCATCAACCAAAACAATGGCTTTGTTTTCATAATCTGCTTTTACTAAATTGGTTTTAATTTCTTGCAGTGGATTTTGTTTGTTTACTTCAACCTTGCCTAAAACAACTTTTATATTTGAAATTTTAGATACTTCATCGCTGATTTTTTGAGCAAAAGTATAACCACTGTTAGCAATTCCGGCAATAACAATCTCGGTTTCGTCTACAAAGGTTTCATAAATTTGGTATGCAATACGTTTGGTTATCTGCTGTATCTGTTGTTGTGTAAGTATAATATTTTGTGTCATTTTTTATGGAATATAATAAACAATTCGTTGTTTTCTCTAGGCTTTATTGAATTATAGCAGGGTTCTAATGTTTTAATTAAAAAATCGTCTGAAAATAATTCTCGGTATTCTTCTTTGCTACCACCAAACGGCGGACCTTGCTCAGATAACGGAAATGAAAATAAAACGCCTGCCAATTTACCGTTCTTTTTTAACAAATCGTTCATTTTAGTCACATACAAAGGTCTTAATTCTATATTTAAAGCGCAAAAAAATGTTTGTTCAATAATTAAATCGTATTGATTGTTATGTTTAAAAAAATCGCCAACTATTAACTGATCATCAGGAAAATTGGGATTATTGCTTTTAAAATTGGCAATGGGCTCTTCAGAAATATCTAATCCGTACACATTTTTAAATCCGTTGGTATATAAATAATTAAGTTCATAACCATTACCTACACCGGGAATTAAAATTTTCAAATCTTTATTGATCAACTGATCTATATATTCTTTAATGGGTCTTGTGATCACGCCTGCATCCCACGGAATATTATTGTGGCTGTATCTTTCTGTCCAGTATTCTTTAGTTAGTTTCATTGTTTAATTCTTCAAAATACGTTTCATCATCTAAATATCCGTCAATCTCTCTTCGGTCTTTTTTGGTTGGTCTTCCGTCGCCCTTCAATCTGTAATGCTCTTTAGCCAGCTTCAAAAGTTCCAAATGTTCAAAAGCCTCAGCTGGCGTATCGTCTTTACGGTACATATCAACCAACTTGGCTCCTACCCTGTTATGCGGAATATCTAAAACCGAATATTGATAATTTATTTGATCTTTCCGAACCTGAATTTTATCGCCCGCAAACACATCTCTTGACGCTTTTGCCTGCTGATTGTTTACAGAAACATGTCCTTTTTTAACAGCTTCGGTTGCAATACTGCGTGTTTTAAAAACCCTGATACACCACAAATATTTATCTACTCGCATGTTTATATTATAATTTTGGGTTAATTTTTAAACAAAAATAAATGAAAATTGTATCTTGCGCCATTAATTTAAGTTAAATGAAAAGATTTTTTACATCGGCTATAATTTGCGCTGGCTCGTTACTGCTTTGGAACTGTAAACCAGATGATAATTCTGCCAAAATAGTTGATCGTGACAGACAGGAAGTTTTTAATGAAAATATTAAGGAAATTGAAACGTTCTTGAAAACAAACAGTGTTGAGATTTTAGAAGACGGTGTAAGTTTTGAAACTGTTGTATCTGAAGCTGATAATTCAATTTGGAAGCAAACAGATTATCCGCTGCAATCTATGACCGTAAAAAATCTCCCGTATTTTACAGGATCTCAAGGTTTGCAAAAGTTAACCGACAATGTAGAATATAAAGTTTATTATTTGATTTTGAACGAAGGCGGTGGCGAAACACCAATGATTCATGACAATGCCTTTACATCATACACTGGTTATAATTTAGACAAAACGATATTTGACACCTATCAATTTGGATATTGGAGCGCCTACCCTGCCTATTCAACTTATACGGAAACAATTGCAGGTTATCGACAAATTCTTGAAAAAATTAAAACTGCTACAAGCATTACAGATAATGGTGACGGAACGTATACTTACGAAAATCCAGGTCGTGTTTTAGTATTTATTCCATCGGGATTAGGATATTTCAGTACTCCATCAGGATCTATTAGTGCTTATTCTCCGATAATTTTCGATATAACATTGATCGCCAAAAAAGATGCCGATCATGATAACGATGGAATTTTAGATAAGTATGAAGATGTAAACGGAAACGGTGATTTATGGGATGATGATACAGACGGCGACAGTAAACCAAACTTTTTAGATTTAGACGATGACGGTGACGGTTACACAACCCGCGAAGAAATTACCTACACCACAACAGAAAACGGTGAAACCGTTAAGAAATTATACGAATACGAACATATACCAAACTGCGAAGGTGGTTCGGTAAAAAAACATCTCGATAAAAGTTGTCATTAATAAAAATAAAAACCTGTTTAAAGCAGGTTTTTTTATCTTAAAACAGATATGAATTCATCAAACATAGAAAATTTAATTAAAAAAGATTTAGAAACTCTTCTTTACCATAAAAGTCTAAAAGGTGAAATTTCGGTTAACATTGCTGTAGAAATTGCAGCCTATGTTGCAGCAAACTTTTTAAGGATTATATTTGCAAAAAATAAAGAAATAAAACCTGAAGAACTAAAAGGTGTTTTTGGCATAATCAGTAATGTTTACAACGCTATTTTTAAAGATCAGCTTGAAAAAGCAGATTACGAGAAAATCAGCTCTATGGCATTAGATTTTTTAAAAGATACTGATTTTGACAATAACTGTAAAAATTTCTTTAAAAGCATAATTCAATAAGTTTCACGATACTATTTAATGATTAATTTCGATTTTAACGAAGATTACATTCTGGAAAATGATTTT
Source organism: Paenimyroides baculatum (assembly GCA_040391685.1). Lineage (GTDB taxonomy): Bacteria > Bacteroidota > Bacteroidia > Flavobacteriales > Flavobacteriaceae > Flavobacterium > Flavobacterium baculatum_A. Next base: position 4,710 of record JBEBXJ010000079.1, on the reverse strand, counting down.
GTAAGGTTAGAACCTTTATCTGCAAAACATTATGAGGAATTGTTAGAATATACACTGAATGAACCAGAAATATGGGAATATTCTATGGTTAAATGCGATACGCCCGAAAACTTAGATAAGTATATAGGAATTGCCATTCAGAAAAGAATTGATCAAAAAGAATACACCTTTGCGGTTTATGATAAAAAGAAAGAGAAATTTGTTGGCGCTACCCGTTATTGCGATATTTTTCTTGATAGTAACAGGTTGCAAATGGGTTACACCTGGTATGGAAAGCAACATCAGGGGACTGGTGTAAATAAACATTGTAAATGGTTACTTTTAGAATTTGCTTTCGAAAAAATGCAGATGGTTCGTGTTGAATTTAGAGCTTACACCGAAAATTTAAGAAGCATTAATGCTTTGTTAAGTATTGGTTGCACTGTAGACGGTGTATTACGCAGCAATGCCATTTGTCCAAAAACCGGTGTACGTAGAGACACCATGGTTTTAAGCATTTTAAACAATGAATGGAATGATACTGTAAAACAAATGCTTAATAGTAAAATAAATCCTTAAGGTAAACAATCTTTATACAGTTTACATTTTAAAACTGCTGATATATTTATTGTTTACAAGATAATTCTCAAGCTCATTTAACTTTTTGGTTATTACTTTGCATTCGTAAATAAGGATAATTACATCATTATCCTCTTCCATTTGTCGTAGCTCTACTCTTTTACAAAAACTGTTTATATCAGATTCTATTTCTGCTCTGGTTATATAATCTTTTTTACTTATGTGTAAATGTATGTTTTTTAAAGAAATCATGGTTAATAACTTCTTATTGATGAATCCGCCTAAGTGAATGATAAAAAAACTGCTTCCTAAAAATGTAAAAGCTGTGTAAAACTGTCCAAAACCAATACTCATTCCAATAGCTGCAGATATCCAAATAATACTTGCAGTAGTTAAACCATTGATAGTAAATCCGTCTTTAAAAATAACACCTGCTCCTAAAAAACCAATACCACTTACAACATACGAAGCTATACGGGTGGCGTCTTCTGACTCTCCCATCCCTAATTTGTATGAAAGCAGTGTAAAAAGTGTACTGCCCAAACAAATTAATGTTATTGTTCTAAAACCTGCTGCTTTATCTTTAAGTTCACGTTCCGCACCTAGAATCATACCTACAATTAAAGATGTTACCGCCTTGAGTAAATCAAGTGCTTCCCAATGATCTGTAGCTATATTAAAATCCATACAAGTAAAATTAAAAAGGTTAACGAAATATCGTTAACCTTAATTTATATTAAAAATATTAAATTTTATTTATTTAATCATTAATTTGTGAGAATATTCACCTTTAGTAGATTTAAACTTCAAAATATACATTCCTGTTTTATAAGCTGATACATTAATTGTACTGTGTCCCTCTACTATCATTGGAGCTAATACTTTTTTTCCAGTTAAATCGAACATTTCAACTGTCGTAGCTTCTTCTAAAGAAGATTCAATAGTTACCTCATTACCGGTAACAGGATTAGGATAAACTTTTAATTTAGATTGCATTTCGTAATTTTTTGTCGATGCCGGTGCATCACCAATTCCCACAGCATACCAAGCGTTAACCACTTGTTCCCACTCATTAGAATTTGCTCCATATAAAGTTATAGCAGCAGTAATAGTTGCATTATAAGCATCTAAGTACGTAGCTGATGTAGACAGACCACTCGTTAAAGCTTTATAAGCAATTTTTTCTGCTTTTTGAATGGTAATTCCGTTTACGTAATAATTATTTCGCAGATCATTAATACCTATTCCACCTTCGCTTAACAAGTAAAACCAATGATTACCAACACCACTATTTATATGTACACCACCATAGTCATTGGAAGCATTCGGATTATTTGTTGTATTCTGCCAATAATTACCCTTATAGGTACTTGGTTGTCGAGGAGCACCTATCGAAACTGGCGTATTGTTAGGATCACTCAAACTTCTAAAATAATCAGGCGTAACGTTGTTTTTAAAAACTCCTTCGCCTATTGTCCAGTTAGGATTTTCGTTCACATAAAATTCAATAGCAGTTCCAAACATATCCGCAAACGACTCATTGAGAGCCCCTGATTCATTTTGGTAATCTAAACCTCCGTTTCCATTTCTACTAACTACCATATGAGAGAATTCGTGACCGGCAATATCTAAACTCACCACAGGATTCATGCTAGATCCTCCTCTTCCGTAAAACATTCCATTATACACCTCATTATTAAACACTTCGTCGAATGCTCCGGCATTTTCATGCGTTCCAAGAATATTTCCTGCGTTGTAATAATTATTTATAGCATGCCCATTACCATCAAAACTTGTACGGTTATGTATATTTTTATAATAGTCATAGGTTTGTCTCATAGCCCAATGAACTTCTACAGCAGGTTTAGTATTTGTAGCAGTAAAGTTAGGAGCGGCGCTAGTATATTCCGAAAACCCAGAGAAAGTTCCATCCGTATTTAAATTACCATTTAATTGTGAACCATTTACAGTTTTAATTTTTCGGGCATTATCCAATAATCTGTACCCACCGCTGTACGAATCAACTGTAATACTTTTATTACCTCGGTAGTATGTTGTACTTGTACTTGGTGTATCTGCTTTAAATACTTTATTTTCTTCGGCTATTAATGCTCCCGTGTTAGCATCAATAATATAATTTATACTTTTTATCGGAGAAAGAACTGTTAAATTAATCTTATTAACTAATTTAGTGACTAATCCATTATCTGGAGTTTCCTCCTTTAAAATGAAGGTCTCAAGTGCACTTTCCTTTACATTTTCTTTTCTCCCGAATTCTTCATAAGCTACATTTTTAATTTTTTCTTCATTTATTTTAGCAACTACTGATAAATTTTTAATATTAATTACTTGACCGTTAATATATTTTACCTTCTCTTGTTTTGAATGAACGAAGATTAAATCTCCATGGACTTTAATGTCTTTATAATAATGTTGATAAGCAGAATGCGTAAAACCTGTTTCAGAATCAAATTGCTCATTTGCTAATACTAATTTGTGGTCTTCGTCTAATCCAAAATAATTGTTTAAATCTTTTGAAAATTCAGTTAGAGAAATTGAAGCATTACTCATATTAACCCAAAAAGTTCCTAATTTATTTTGATAAACTGGTTTTGGTAAATCTCTGCTAACAGAGCTATATGTAAAAGCAGTATAACTTGTCGCAAAGGTTTCATTACAAGGAGAAACAGCTAAAATACTGGCTAAAAGTAAACGATTTGATATTTTTTGTATTTGAAGGTTTTTATAGTTCATTACTTATAGTTTTGACATTAACTGCCGAAATTAGTAATTAATTCTTCATTAAAATAAAAAAACAGAGTTAAAAGTAACTCTGTTCTAAAATAAATATTTTTTTGCGTTAATTAATAACGTGCTGCCTCTTTTTGAGCATCTTGGACCATGTCTTCATTAGCAATGATTCCAAATTCTACACGACGATTTTTTGCTTGTCCTTCCTTGGTATCGTTTGATGCAATTGGATCTGCTTCACCCATTCCTTGAGCTGTAATTCTTTTTACCCCAATACCTTTCCATCCTAAATATGATTTTACGGCATTAGCACGGCTTCTTGACAATTTCATGTTGTATTCATCTTTACCAACACTATCGGTATAACCATATATTGTTATTAAAGTTTTAGGATTATCAATAAATACTTTAGCAATTTTATCTAAATTACCTTTAGCTGTTGAAGTTAATTCAGCAGAATCAAAATTAAAGTTTACTGTATTTTCATTCAACACAACCTTAATACCTTCTCCAACTCGTTCAACTGTTGCACCCGGTACAGCCGTTTCAATTTGCTGTGCCTGCTTATCCATATTTTTACCAACAATTGCACCCGCAGTACCACCAATAACGCCACCTAATACGGCACCTAAAGCACTATTGTTTTTACTACCAACATTATTTCCTAAAACACCACCCAAAACAGCACCTGCGGTAGCACCTACAACGGCTGCTTTCTGAGTATTGTTTGCATTTTTAACTGTATTACAACTTGTTAAAAAAGATCCTGCTAATAAAGCAGTACTTAATACATATACATTTAATTTTTTCATAACTTAATTATTTTCTATTTGTTGTTTTTTACGAATGAATATACAATAGTTGTTTCTGTTGAATTATCAATCAATTCAAAAGTATTATCAGTAATATTAGCTGCTGTTAAATTATAACCTGTAGTTACATGTTTAGCTTTATCATCACCAATAAACTTTAGATTGAAAGACGTATCTTGCTTAATATTCCAAATAATCTTAGAATTGTACTGTGGACAATTACTTGAATTATTATTTAAAGTAACCGTACCGGTATTGTTGTTCGATACAAATTTCCACTGGCTTCCTTCAAAACATTTTGCATCGGCAACATTAAATGAGGTTACTTTATACCCCGACGGATAGTTTACATTTGTTAATGTCCACTCACCTTTTAATTTAATTTGAGTTGGCACATCGTTTTTAGTGTTCGTAGATGTTTTACATGAAAACATTGCTAACGATAAAATTCCTATTGCTAAGACCTTTTTCATAATTAAAATATTTTATAATTCAAAATTAACAAAATTTGTGCCTTAATATAATTTTGCATGTTTTTTTTTTATGTCTTTTTGTCATATTTTTTAGTTTGGTATCTATTTTGACTATT
>JBEBXJ010000078.1:0-10437 GCA_040391685.1 Paenimyroides baculatum | reverse complement strand
TTAATTTAGTTTGTCATGCTGTAAGCATCTTTTAGATTCCTACGGAATGACAAAATAGAATGAATAACTTTCAGAAATTATCCCTCGTAAACAAAATGGCCCACAATAGTGTATTTAAACAAACAGTCTTCTAAAACTTGTCCGCCACCAACGTTGTGAACAATCAATCTGCGTTTACCGTCTTTAGAAAGTTTGTTGGTAACAATACCAATATGCGGCAATTTATCGTTAATCATCCAGGTAACAACGGCTCCTGTTTTATAATCATCAGCATTTTGAGTAACCGTTAGTTTCTTACCTTTTCTCGTAAAAAAAGTTTCTAAATTAGGCACATGTCTGTGATCAATATTGGTATCGGTTTTGGTTGCGCTCCAATTTTTAGGATAGATACTAAAATTCGCACGCATATCTTCATGAACTTCTTTTTGCAGATCGATACCTAATTTTCGGTAAGATCTAATCACCACATCGGTACAAACTCCGGTCTTTGCAGGCACATCGCCATTCGGGTAATCAATGCGAATATAATCGGGTGTGTATCTAATGGAAGTATCAATTATAGAAAGTGCTTTGTTCGACAATTTTTTCCTAAAAGCAGAAACATCATCGTTAATGGTATCTTTCTTTTTCGCTGTTTCTTCAGATGAAAATACAGCAGCATCGGCACGTTCCTGACTTTTCAAAGTACACGAAGTAATCACAGCAGAAAACATCAAAAACAAAAATACTTTCATATATTTATCAAACGTTAATTAGTTGGGCATGAGTAACGAAGGTAAACATTTCTCTATAAAAAATTGGTCTGAAGACGATCAGCCGCGCGAAAAATTATTGTATAAAGGCAAAAATGCGTTAAGCGATGCCGAATTGGTCGCCATTTTAATAGGATCGGGCAGTCGAAACGAAAGTGCGGTTGAATTGTGCAAACGCATTTTACAGCAAAATAACAATCAGTTACATCAGTTGCAAAGACAAAGTATTCAGCAGTTAATGCAGTTTAAAGGTATTGGCGAAGCAAAAGCGATAACCATTGTGGCAGCGTTGGAACTGGCGAAGCGTTTGCAGTTATCGGAAACCAAAGAACTGACAAAAATTGGATCGTCTGCCGATGTCTGTAAACTAATGCAGCCAATAATCGGCGATTTACCGCACGAAGAATTTTGGGTTTTATTGTTGAATAACAGCAACAAAGTAATTTACAAATTACAGTTAAGCAAAGGAGGACTAACCCAAACCATTGTTGATATCCGAATGTTGTTTAAAACCGCATTGGAACATTTGGCAACCGCGCTAATTCTGGTGCACAACCATCCGTCGGGACAATTAATCGCAAGTGGTGCCGATAAAGACATTACGCAGAAAATTAAACTCGCAGGAAACAGTTTGGATATCAAACTACTCGACCATTTAATTATTACCCAAACCGGCTATTTTAGTTTTGCCGATGATGATATTTTGTAATAGAATTCTTTAAACTTTAAGCCTGAAACAAACTTAAACCGTTATTAAATCCGCAGAATATTCACTATCTTGCATACTGTTTAAGAATATACAAAATGATTAAAACGCAAAACGTTACTTTTTCCTATTCGGCTACGCAAAAATTCCATTTTCCCGATATTGATTGTTCAAACGGACAAACTTTGTTGATTACGGGAAATTCTGGTACAGGTAAAACCACTTTGCTGCATTTGCTGGGTGGCTTGTTACAGCCAACAGCAGGAAACATCACTATAAATAATCAGGATATTTTACAGTTAAACGCAGCAAGGTTAGATGCTTTTCGCGGACAATCAATCGGAATGATTTTACAGAAATCATTTTTTATCGAAGCTTTATCGGTTTTAGATAATGTTGTTCTGGCATCGTGGATCGCAAAAAAATCAAAAGCCAAAGAAAAAGCCTTAAGCATTCTTGATAATCTGGGATTAAAAGAGCACGTTTATAAATTACCAAGCCAGTTAAGTATCGGGCAACAGCAGCGAGTAAATATTGCACGTGCGTTGATAAACAATCCGTCGGTAATTTTGGCAGACGAACCCACATCGAGTTTAGATGATGAAAATGCCTTAATTGTAGCCCGTTTGTTAAGCGATTTGGCAAAAGAATACCAGTCGTCACTTATCATTGTAACACACGATCAACGCTTAAAGTCATTGTTTAACCACCAAATTACCTTGTCATGATCAGTAAAATAGCATGGAAAAACACGTGGTTTAAACCGCTGAATACGTTTTTAAGTATCATACTTTTAACGGCATCGGTTTCAATTATATCGATCTTAATTCTGCTTCAAAAACAGTTCGAGGAAAAGTTTTCTTCCTCAATGGATAATATCGATTTGGTGTTGGGAGCAAAGGGAAGTCCGTTGCAATTGATTCTTTCATCGGTTTATCAGATCGATGCTCCTCCGGGAAATATTTCGTATACCGAAGCCGAAGCGTGGATGAACAAACCAATGGTAGAAAGTGCAGTTCCGTTGGCTTATGGCGATAATTATTTAGGCTATAAAATTGTTGGAACCACCGAAAATTATACCAAGCATTTTGGTTTGATTATTCAGCAGGGAACTTTGTTTACTAAAGATTTTGAAGTGGTGGTTGGTGCAAACATTGCAGCGAATATTGGCTTAAAAATAGGCGATACCTTTTTTGGAACCCATGGCGATGCAGAAGAAGGCGAAGTGCACGACCATCACGCATACAAAGTTGTCGGAATCTTGGCTCCGTCTGGCAAAGTTGCCGATCAGCTGATTTTGACTAATATCGCATCGGTTTGGAACATGCACGATCATGAACATGAACACGAAGGTCATTCTGAAGAAGCGCATCATCATGCAGAAGGTGAAGAGCATCATCACGAAGAAATCAATCCGCATGAAGGCAAAGAAATTACGGCAGTACTTTTAAAATTGCGCAATAATATGGCTAAAATGACCTGGCCACGAATCATTCCGCAAAATACCGAAATGCAGGCAGCATCGCCGGCTTTAGAAGTTAACCGTTTGTTTGCTTTGTTCGGCGTAGGAATTTCGGCATTAACCTATTTGGCTTACGGTATCATGTTTATTTCGGGCATCAGTATTTTCGTTGCATTATACAATACGCTGAAAGAACGCAGATACGAATTTGCTTTGTTACGAATTACCGGAGCAACCAAAATGCAGTTATTGTGGCTGGTGTTGTTAGAAAGTATCTTTTTATGTACCATTGGGTTTATTCTTGGTATTATTTTTGGTAGAATCGGTTTATATTTCTTATCCGTATCATCGCAAGAAGAATTTAAAATGGCATTTAATCCGTTTGAGTTTCTATGGAAAGAAGAAGGGATGTTGCTTTTAGCTACCTTATCGGTAGGAATCATAGCAGCAATAATTCCGGCAATTAAAGCGTATTCGTTAAACATATCAAAAACATTGGCAAATGCTTAAGAAAATAGTAATAGCAGTTTATAGCGGATTAGCTGTTTTTTTGATGAGTTTTTCTACTGGAAAAACTGAAAAATCTTTTGCACAAACCAATGTTCAGGATCAGCCAACCGAAGTAACTTGGCAAATGTTAGGCAGAATGGGGGGCAGCTTACAGGTTATGGCAAATTACGGCGATGTTATAAAGGAATCGTTACAAGGTAAGAAGATTAAAATCAGCGGTTTTGTAATTCCTACAGATAGTAAATCGTATGTTTTAAGCAAAAATGTGTATTCGCACTGTTTCTTTTGCAGTACAAGCGCTGGTATCGAAACAATTATGGGAATTCAGTTTAAAAACAAGCCGCCACGTTTAAAAACCGATACCTACATTACGTTAGAAGGTACGTTCTTTTTTAATGATAAAAACAAGGATGATTGGACGTTTAGTATACACAACGCAGTAATCACCCATAAAAAATAATAAAAATAAATCACATGTTAAAAAAAATAGTCATTGCAACTTATTGTGGATTAGCCGTTTTTCTAATGAGCTTTTCAACAAAAAATACAACAGAAACAATAAAAGTATTCGATTACCAAACTCCAACCGAAGTTACCTGGAAATTATTGGGACAGATTGATTTCCTTAAAAAGAAAAATCCGCATTATGGTGAAGTAATGTATCCAATGATAAATAGCACATTAAAAGAGTTACAGGGAAAAAAAATCAAGGCGTCGGGCTTTATTGTGCCTATCGACAGTAAATCGTATGCATTGAGTAAAAATGTTTTCGCACAGTGTTTTTTCTGCGGAAATGCTGGACCTGAAACCATTATGGGTATTAAGTTTAAAGGAAATACACCGCGTTTGAAAACCGATACCTATGTTACAATGGAAGGTACATTTAGATACAATGCCGATGATATAGACGATTGGATTTATCATATAGAAAACGCGGTAATTACACACCAGAAATAATGATAATTAAAGAACATATAACCGATTTGTTTTTTGATTTGGATCATACTATTTATGATTTCGATAAAAATTCCACATTGACATTCCATGCAGTCTTTACCGAAATGCAATTAAGTGGGGTTGATGATTTCATGACGCATTTTAAACCAATCAATGATTTGTATTGGGAACGATTTGCTAATGAAGAAATATCGCGTGACTTTTTACGTTACGGCAGGTTAAAAGATACATTTACGGCAATTAACTTAAATGTTTCAGATGCGCACATTTATCATATAGCCGATTATTTCATTGAAAATCTTAGTAATTACAACCACGTTTTTAATGGCGCACATGAAACGCTGGATCATTTAAAAAACAGATATTGTTTGCACATTATTACTAATGGTCCTGAAGTAGTTCAAGAAAAAAAAATGAAAAATGCTCAATTAGATCATTATTTTAAAACAGTAACCAATTCTGAAAAAGCAGGTGTAAAAAAACCGCATCCCGGTATTTTTAATTATGCGTTAAAATCAGCGAACGCAAAGCCTCAAAACAGCTTAATGATTGGTGATAACGTAAATGCCGATGTAACCGGAGCTTTAAATGTAGGCATGCAGGCTGTTTGGTTTAACGAATTTAAGTTGCAAAATACAATGGGCGTTGCAGAAGTACAACAATTAAAACAACTTTTAGATATTTTATAAAATGAAGAAATTTTTATTTTTAATGCTTTTTACATGCTTAGGTTTAGGCGTGCAGGCACAAGGGTTGAGCGCTAAATATGTTCAAATTAAAAAAGTTTATAATTTTCAGGAAGAATTTAACGAATATCGAGTTAATTTTTTTTTAAAATATCAGTTAGAAGAAGCGGGTTATACCGTTTTCTATGAAAATCAGGAATTGCCACAAGAAGTTAAAGCCGATCCTTGCAAAATGCTTAAATGTAATGTAGAACGAGATAAATCTATGTTAGCTACTAAATTAAAAGTTACATTGGTTAATTGTAAAAACGAAACTGTTTTTACAGCTAACGGTGAAAGCAGAGAAAAGAAACGTAGTAAATCGTATGTAGATGCTTTAAAAAACGCATTTGAATTCTCTGTATTGAATAAAAAGTAAAAAAACACTTCGAAAGAAGTGTTTTTTTACTAAATTGACTGTTACTAACTTTACACCAAGATATGTTTAGGTTCGTCACTTCGAGTAGCGTAACGAAGTGAAGCCTTTCGGCAAGCTCAAGACAGGCTATCGAGAAGTCTTTGAATTATAAGTTCTCAACGAGCTCGAACTGACGAAATTTTTAATTATATTCTGGTTTGGTATAAACTTGGTGATAATCATTTTTAATAATTATATTTCCCTTGCCAGCGTTGGTGTAAAAAATCTTTTGTCTGCTTTTCACGTGAGTTTTCACCAGGTTCGTAAAACGAAGTGTTTACAATATCATCCGGCAGATATTCCTGATAGGTAAAATTTCCCGGGTAATCGTGGCTGTATTTATAATCTTCACCATACCCCAATTCTTTCATTAATTTGGTGGGGGCGTTTCGTAAATGAATCGGTATAGATAAATCTCCGGTCTGCTTTACAGCCGCCTGTGCTTTGCCAATTGCCATATAGCTGGCGTTGCTTTTGGGCGATGTAGCTAAATAAATAGCACACTGACTTAACAATATTCTACTTTCAGGGTATCCGATAACCGATACTGCCTGAAAAATATTGTTTGCCATAATTATAGCAGTGGGGTTTGCCAAACCAATATCTTCAGATGCAGAAATAACCAACCTACGGGCAATAAATTTTAAATCTTCGCCACCCTCAATCATTCGGGCTAACCAGTAAACAGCTCCGTTGGGATCACTTCCACGAATAGATTTTATAAAAGCTGATATAATATCGTAATGTTGTTCGCCCGTTTTATCATACAAAACGGTGTTTTTCTGTACAATTTGTAATACTTTTTCGTTAGTGATTTCAATAATATCCTCACCAATTGAATTAATTATCAGTTCAAAAGTATTCAGTAATTTTCGTCCGTCGCCACCCGAAACCCGGAACAAAGCTTCGTTTTCAATAATTTTAATGTTTTTATCTGCCAGTTCTTTGTCAACAATTAAAGCACGTTTCAGCAGCGCTTCTAAATCTGCTTTTGTGAAGGCGTTTAAGGTGTAAACCTGACAACGTGAAAGCAATGCGGGAATAACTTCAAAACTTGGATTTTCGGTCGTAGCACCAATTAAGGTAATCCACCCTTTTTCTACCGCACCCAATAATGAATCTTGTTGTGATTTACTAAAACGGTGAATTTCATCAATAAATAAAATAGGATTTTTAGGCGTAAACAAACCATTATTTCCTTTTGCTTTTTCAATCACTTCACGCACATCTTTTACGCCGGCATTTATGGCACTTAATGCATAAAACGGGCGGTTACTTTCTTGTGCAATAATTTCAGCTAAAGTGGTTTTTCCGGTTCCCGGTGGTCCCCAAAAAATCATAGACGGAATAATTCCGAGTTTAATGCTTTGCGTTAAAATACCTGTTGCACCTACCAAATGTTCCTGACTAATATAGTCTTCTAATTTTTTTGGACGGATGCGTTCTGCTAATGGAGCTTTCATATTGTAAAATTAGGAAATAGATTTGGCGTAGCAAAAATTATGTATTAGATAAAACAATACCTGTGATTTAATAAATACTGATTATCTTTAATGAGATATTATGAACTACTATGGAATCTTTAGAAAAAATATCAGAATTTAAAACATCGCCTGAATTAGTAGAGAAACTATATAAACACAGCATACAAAAGAACTACGAAGCAGGAAGCATTATTGTAAATGAAAACGCTCATATCCGTTCTATTCCGATTGTTACCAAAGGAATGATGAAAGTAATCCGGACGGAAGAAGACGGCAGGGAAATTCTATTGTATTATATCAAAGCAGGGGAAAGCTGTATAATGTCTTTTTTGGGTGGTTTGCACAACGAAACAAGTAAAGTAAAAGCTGAAGTGGAAGAAGATGCGGAGATTCTGTTCCTGCCTATGGATAAGGTATCGTTATTCATTAAAGAATATCCGCAGTGGTTGGATTATATTTTCCGTTTGTATCACAAGCGCTTTGAAGAACTATTGGAAATTGTTAATGCCATAGCCTTTAAAAAGGTAGATGAGCGTTTATTGAACTTACTTCAGAAAAAATCGAATCTTACACAATCAAACACTCTTCAAGTTACCCATGAACAACTGGCTAACGAATTAGGAACTGCACGTGTGGTAGTTTCGCGTTTATTAAAACAACTAGAAGAAAACGGCACTGTTAAACTTGGCAGAAATAAAATTATCATTATGTAACCTATGTTGCAAAACGTTTTTTTTAGCCATTGTATTTTTATAAAAACAATTTTACAAATGAATAAAGACTTAATTCTGCGAGAGAAATTAGCACTTCAACGCTCTTTCTTGGCAAATCAATCTACTTGTTTGGCATTTTTGCGAACCTCGATGTATTTTTTGGTGGCGGGCGTAAGCATCAATAACCTCACAACTGTGAAATACGGACAAACCGTGGAATTAGTGTTTATTTTCATTTCGGTATTTCTGCTGGTTTTTGGTATTATAAATTTTTTCAGGAACAAAAAGGAAATCATCATAAGCAAAAAGCACATCGGTGATTATAAAATGGAATATCTTGAGGAATAATTTTTTGTTATGTAACAAAAGTAACTGCCGATAAAAAAATAAGAACCGAAATTTGCTGTATAAATTAAAAATATGCAAGTAGAACAAATTTATACAGGGTGTTTGGCACAAGGTGCTTATTACATCACTTCCAATGGCGAAGCTGCCATTATTGACCTATTGCGTGAAACGCAACCGTATTTAGATCGTTTGGAAAAAGACGGTGTAAAGCTCAAATACATTTTTGAAACACACTTTCACGCTGATTTTGTAAGCGGTCATTTGGATTTAAGCAAAAAAACAGGTGCACCTATCGTTTATGGAGCAACTGCAAAACCCGAATTTGAAGCCATTGTAGCAGAAGATAATCAGGTATTTGAATTGGGGAATGTAAAAATCAAAGTATTGCATACACCCGGGCATACAATGGAAAGCACTTGTTTCTTGCTGATTGACGAAAACGGAAAAGAAACGGCTTTATTCAGTGGCGACACTTTGTTTTTGGGCGATGTGGGCAGACCCGATTTGGCACAGAAAGCAGCGAATAGGTCACAGGAAGAATTAGCGGGATTACTTTATGAAAGCCTGTACAACAAAATACTGCCGTTGCCCGATGATGTAACTGTTTATCCTGCACACGGAGCGGGTTCGGCTTGCGGTAAAAATATGATGAAAGAAACGGTGGACAGTTTGGGCAATCAAAAGAAAATGAATTACGCATTGAACCAACCCAACAAAGAAGCATTTATCAAAGCCGTTACAGACGGATTATTGCCACCACCTGCCTATTTCGGTATGAACGTAGCAATGAACAAAAAAGGTTATGACAGCTTTGACGAAGTGCTTACGCAAGGAATGAAACCGCTTACGACAGAAGAATTTGAAACGGCAGCCGAAGCCACAGGAGCATTGATTTTGGACACAAGAAGCGATAAGGATTTTGCTAAAGGCTTTATTCCGCAGTCGGTAAACATTGGTTTGAATGGCGATTTTGCCCCTTGGGTGGGTGCTTGATTGTCGATGTAAAGCAACCTATTTTGTTGGTTACAGACAACGGCAAGGAAGAAGAAACCGTAACAAGATTGAGCCGTGTCGGTTTTGACAATGTATTGGGGCATCTGAAAGGCGGTTTTGAAGCGTGGGAAAATGCAGGAAAAGAAACCGACACCGTAAACCGCATTACACCCGAACAGTTTGCCCTTCGACTAAGCTCAGGACAGGCTTCGGAAGTAAAAATTGGCGAAAACAAAATCATAGACGTTCGCAAAGAAAGCGAGTATGCAGCGGAACACATCGAGGAAGCATACAGCAAGCCATTGGCATACATCAACGATTGGGTTAAAGACATCAATCCGCAGGAACATTTCTACCTGCATTGTGCAGGCGGCTATCGCAGTATGATGTCGGCAAGCATATTACAGGCAAGAGGGTACAGGAACTTTACCGAAGTAGAGGGCGGTTTCAATGCCATTGCCAAAACCAATGTACCCAAAACGGATTATGTATGTCAAAGCAAATTAATCAGTTAACAATAAATAACTTTAAATTGTATATTAATGATAGAATTTTTAAAACAGCCTTGGGCTTGGTATGTAGCGGGACCACTAATCGGCTTAACCGTTCCTGCACTTTTAATTATTGGCAACAAATCGTTTGGTATCAGCTCATCGTTCCGGCATATTTGTGCTTCGTGTATGCCTGCTAATATTCCGTTTTTTAAATACGATTGGAAAAAAGAAGTATGGAATTTATTTTTTGTATTCGGTATTTTCTTGGGCGGATTAATAGCCATTAACCTTTTATCAAATCCTAATCCTGTTGAAGTTAATCCAAAATTAGCTACAGAGCTTGCGGGATATGGCATTACCAATTACAACAATTTAGTTCCTTTGGATATTATGAACTGGCAATCGCTGTTTACGCTGAAAGGATTTTTGTTGATGGTTGTAGGTGGTTTTTTAGTCGGTTTCGGCACACGTTACGCAGGTGGATGTACAAGCGGACACGCCATTATGGGATTGTCCAACTTAAAACTTCCATCGTTGATTGCAACCATTAGTTTTATGATTGGAGGTTTCATTATGGCAAATTGGATATTGCCCATTATTCTTTCACTTTAAATAAACAGCAATGCAACAAAACACAAAAACAGAAAAAGATTTAAACCTTCGTGAGTTAGACGCAATATGTGTCAACGAAAGTAGTTTGCAACACAAATGGTATCACAATTTAAAGTACCTGATTGTGGGTGTTTTATTCGGGACAGTGTTTGTAAAAGCCGAGGTAATAAGTTGGTTTCGCATACAGGAAATGTTTCGTTTACAATCTTTTCATATGTATGGAATAATCGGAAGTGCCGTTGTTGTGGGTATGATTTCCGTTT
>JBEBXJ010000077.1:0-10515 GCA_040391685.1 Paenimyroides baculatum | reverse complement strand
ACGAATGGGCGAATGAAAACGGCGATTTAGGACCAATTTACGGTTATCAGTGGCGCAATTGGAACGGAGAAGAAATCGATCAGATTAAAGAATTAATCGAAACGTTAAAGAAAAACCCAAACAGTCGCAGAATGTTGATTTCAGCATGGAACCCGTCTGTGTTGCCCGATACGTCTGTTTCTTTTGATGAAAATGTTGCTAACGGAAAAGCAGCTTTGCCTCCGTGTCACGCATTTTTTCAGTTTTATGTTGCCGATGGTAAATTATCTTGCCAGTTATATCAGCGTTCGGCAGATATCTTTTTAGGTGTTCCGTTCAATATTGCTTCGTATGCACTATTTACTATGATGGTAGCACAAGTTTGCGGTTTGGGTTATGGCGATTTTATTCATACGTTTGGCGATGCCCATATTTACAACAATCACTTTGAACAGGTTGATTTACAGTTGTCAAGAGAACCACGAGCATTACCTAAAATGTTGCTGAATCCGGAAATAAAAGATATTTTCGATTTTAAATTTGAAGATTTTACGCTGGTAGATTACGATCCGCATCCGGCAATTAAAGGTCAGGTTTCTGTATAATGAAGATTAGTTTAGTAGCTGCAATTGCACAGAATAACGCAATAGGGAAAGATAACGATTTGTTGTGGCATTTACCTGCCGATTTTAAGCATTTTAAAGAAACAACAAGCGGTCATTTTATTTTAATGGGGCGTAAAACATTTGAATCGTTTCCAAAACCGTTACCTAACCGCACGCATTTAATTATCACGCGACAAATAAATTACAATGTTCCCGAAAATTGTTTTGCTTTTGTTTCTGTGAACGATGCGCTGGAATTTGCAAAACAACAAAATCAAGAAACAGTTTACGTAATTGGCGGTGGTGAAATTTATAAGGAAACAATTCAACAAGCTAACGAATTAATCATTACCCATGTTGAAGCTTCGTTTAAAGATGTGGATGCATTTTTTCCTGAAATAACATCAGATTGGAAAATGATTTCGGAAGAATTTCATAAAGCCGACGAAAAAAACAAGTACGATTTTATCATATCGGTTTATCATAAATAAAAGAAAATATGCTGTCATTCCGATGCTTCGACAAGCTCAGCACAGGCTAAAGGAGGAATCTTAATAGTTTATTCCACTTGTTTCATTCAGAATGACAAAATATCATAAACAATGAAAAAATTAACCACAGAGTTTATTGCATTTCTTACTGCATTTTCAGTTAATGCGCAAATGGCTGTGTTTAAAAAAGAACTTACAAGACCAGTACAGTTAACGTATTATGCGTTGAATCATTTAGGCGATACATCGTCTATTTTAAACAATGAAATAGAAAAAGAAAACATTTTAAAAACCTATACTTTTAAAGATCCGTTTTTAGGTGCTATTGAAGTTTACGACGAACGAAACCCGTTACAGCAATTGGTTTTTTACAAAAATACACAGCATATTGTTTTATTAGATAACCAATTAAGTGTAAAAGAAAAAATTACCTTAATAGATCGTTTTCCTGAAATAGATGCTGTTTATGCCGCTTTGTCATCACAGGCATCTATCTGGATTTTCGATCAAACCAGTAAAAGATGGTGTTTAATCTCATCAAACCAAAATCAACCCAATTACATAAGTAACCCAATTACAGAATACGATTTTATTACAACATCTGGTAATTTTGCCTATTGGCAAGTCAAAAATGTTGTTTATGGAATTGATATTTATGGAAATTTATTAGAACAACAAAAGTTACCAAGCCGATCTCAGTTATTGGCTGTTAACGGAGATTATTATATTTATAAATTAAACAATGGTGTTTTTTTATTAGATCGAACTAAAAAACAAACCCAACGTTTGCGTGAAATTCAAGACGATATTGAAAAGGCTTTTATGGTAGCAAAGAATGTAAGTTTAATATCTTCTAACACACTTTATTTATATACTTTAAATTAAAAAAGATGCAAGTTGCAATTGCCGGAAATATTGGAGCAGGAAAAACAACATTAACCAAATTGTTGGCGAAACACTATAAATGGGAACCGCATTATGAAGATGTGGTTGATAATCCGTATTTAGATGATTTCTATCATTCAATGGATCGTTGGTCGTTTAACCTGCAGATTTACTTTTTAAACAGTCGTTTTCGTCAGGTTTTATCAATGAAATCAAGCGGAAAAAACACCATTCAAGACCGAACCATTTACGAAGATGCCCATATTTTTGCTCCGAATTTACATGCAATGGGTTTGATGTCTAACCGCGATTTTGATAATTATAAGCAGTTATTCGAACTAATGGAAAATTTGGTAGGAGCTCCCGATTTGCTGATTTATCTGCGAAGTTCCATTCCAAATTTAGTGGGGCAGATTCATAAACGCGGGCGGGAATACGAAAATTCCATATCAATTGATTATTTGAACAAACTAAACGAACGTTACGAAGATTGGATTAAAAACTACACAAAAGGCAAGTTGTTGATTATAGATGTTGATCCTATTAATTTTGTTGATAATCCGGAAGATTTAGGTCAGATTATTAACCGTATCGACGCAGAGTTTAACGGATTGTTTTAGCAATGAACAGGTTTTTGAGTTTGCGGTTTACAATTTGCAATCTGCTTTTTCTGATCGCTGGTTTTTCAGCAACTGCTCAGGAAAATTGGAGCGCATCGTTACAAACCTACCAAGGTTCTGTTTTACCTCACAGTGAAAATATTTCACATTTAATTATCAATAAACCAACAGGATATCTTTTTTCGGTAAATCACAGGGTAAATGGTTCTAAAGAATGGCACCATACCTACCGTTTTCCCGAAATTGGTTTTTCTTTCCATACGCAAAATAACCACAATGAAATGTTGGGTAATTTGTACGGATTGTACGGGCATTATAACTTTTACTTTTTAAACCGCAGATTGCAATTTCGGGTAGGGCAGGGTGTGTCTTATGCCACCAATCCATATAATAAAGAGACCAATTTTCGCAATGTGGCTTACGGTTCAAAATTTATGCCTTCAACGTATTTTATGTTAAGTTATGATCAACCCAGAATCTGGAAAAATATCGGAATTAATGGAGGTTTGCTGTTTGTGCATCATTCAAACGCCACCATAAAAGCTCCGAATACAAGTACCAATACTTTAGGAGTAAATGTTGGTTTAACTTATCATTTTTCAGATGAAGATCAAAGTGGTAAAGCAAATTCGTTTGTAGATCATCCCCAAAACTTCCGTTACAATTTGCTCTTCAGAACCGGAGTAAACGAAAGCCACATAATAGGCATGGGACAAAAACCGTTCTACCATATAGCAGCAATCGTAGAAAAACCTTTGAATAATTATGGTGCTGCACAGTTGGGGGTTGAAGTTTTTCTATCGAATTCATTAAAAGAACTCATTCCGTTTTTAGCGACTTCATTTCCCGAAGAAGGAATGAATAAGGATACCGATTGGAAACGTGTGGGTGTTTTTGTGGGATATGAGTGGTATCTGAACAAATTAACTGCCGAAGGAAATATTGGATATTACATGCACGATGAATATAAGAAAAACGGATCGTTGTACCAACGCTTGGGATTACGCTATTATGTAACTCCGAATGTTTTTGGGGTTATGTCGTTAAAAACGCATTTTGCTAAGGCAGAAGCTTTTGAAGTTGGTGTTGGATATAAGTTGTAGGTTAAAATTCATCAAGTTTGTCAAGCTGAACTTGTTTCAGCTTCTCATTGTTTAATTGAATAAGGTATTCTTAAACGAGTCGGGAATAAAAAATAAAAGTATGAAAAAAAGTATCGTTTTATTGTTGTTGATTGCTGCCGGATGTTCCGGTGAAGATGCCTGTTTTTCAAAAAAAGGCGACGCTGTTACTCAAGAACATCAGTTACAGGGATTTCATACAGTTGATATCCCCATGAATGTTTCGGCAGAGATTATTCCGAGTACCGATTTTAAAATGGAAATTCAATCTCATGAAAACAGAATTGAAGGGATTTCTTTTTCAGTGAACGATTCGGTGCTTACCATAAAAAACGAAATTTCGTGTCAAATGCTAAAAAGTTACGAAACCGCAGTTTTAAAAATTTACAGTCCAAACTTAAAACGAATCCATTCCCGCACGCAGTTTAATGTCGTTTCAAACGATACGTTACGTTACCCAAATTTGTATCTGCTAACAAGTATTCCAAACGAAGACGGGGCGTCTACAAACTTTAATTTAAAAGTAAACAACAATTCGGTAACTGTAGAAGACAATCAGGTTGGAAGCTTTATTTTAAAAGGAAAAACTAATGTTTTGGATGTAAAATTATACGGAGCAAACGGTTCGGTTGATGCCAAATCGTTAAATGCTAAAACAGTGCTGTCGTACCACCGTAGCAATCAGAATATTCATGTGTTCGCAAAAAATAAATTAGAAGGCGTTATTGCATCTGTCGGTAATATTTATGTGTACAACAAACCCGATACCGTAAAAATGGAACGATTATATACAGGGGATGTGGTTTATAAGTAGTTTTTAGTTATAAGTTTTAGGTTGTAAGTTTAGTCATAGAACCTAAAACTTATAACATAGAACTCTACATCGTTTTCTCTCTAAAAATAGTTTCCAGATTCTTATTTTTAAGCTGCATAGATAAAATCTTTAAATCTAGTTCATTCGCAAAATCAAAAAGAACGGGGCGCATATCTGTATCACTGTTAAAAATTAGTTCCCACTGCATATCGTGTATATTGTGAAACGATTTTAAGTTAGGCAAACGCTTAATAAATTCTTCTTCAATTTTAACGTCAAATTCAATTTCAATAACCTGATCGTTGTCGTTCGTAAACATTTGCTGCAACTTGTTATCGGCAACAATAACTCCGCTTTTAATAATAATCACTCGGTCGCAGATTGCTTCCACTTCCTGCATAATATGTGTCGATAAAAAAACAGTTTTGTCTTTACCAATGTTTTTAATCAGTTCCCGAATTTCAGTCAATTGGTTTGGATCCAATCCGGTTGTAGGTTCGTCTAAAATCAAAACTTCCGGATCGTGCAATAAAGCCGTTGCCAAACCAACACGCTGACGGTATCCTTTAGATAATTGTCCGATTTTTTTATGAGCTTCAGGTGTTAAACCCGTAAGCTGTATCACTTTTTCAATACGTTTTTTGTCAACCTTATAAACATCGGCATTAAATGCTAGATATTCGCGTACGTACAAATCTAAATAAAGCGGGTTGTGTTCGGGTAAATAACCAATAGATTTCTGAACTTCTTTCGGGTGTGTGTTCACATTAAAACCGTTCACCATTGCGGTACCGTTATCGGCCTCAATGTAAGTGGTTAAAATTTTCATTAAAGTAGATTTTCCCGCACCGTTCGGACCCAGAAAACCGACAATTTCCCCTTTGTTAATTTTGAAATCAATGGTATCTAACGCCTTTTGCGTTCCGTAATTTTTAGAGATATTTTGTACTTCTATCGACATAGAATTTCTTGTTTTACACAAAAGTAAGTATTTTTTATATTAGTTGGCTATATCTGTAAAACTATACCGTATTTTACTGAAATATCTGTAAATTTGCGGTATGACGAAAGTAAGCGAAAAAGCTTTGTGGTTTAAGCAATTATCGGGTAACAAACCTTTGATAATCGCGGGTCCGTGCAGTGCCGAAACTCCTAATCAGGTGTTAGAAATTGCACATGAGGTTAAAGATCAGGCTACCATTTATCGTGCAGGAATCTGGAAACCCAGAACACGTCCGGGTGGTTTTGAAGGTGTTGGAGCCATCGGCTTAAAATGGTTGCAGCAGGTTAAGGCAGAAACCGGAATGCTTTTGGCTACCGAAGTTGCTACTGCCGAACATGTAGAACTGGCATTGGCACATGATATCGATGTTTTGTGGATTGGCGCGCGTACAACCGTGAATCCTTTTGCTGTTCAGGAAATTGCTGATGTATTGAAAGGAACCGATAAAATTGTTTTCATAAAAAATCCGGTGAACCCCGATTTAAGCTTGTGGATTGGTGGTTTTGAACGCTTGCAGAATGCAGGAATTGAAAAGTTAGGATTTATTCACCGTGGATTTTCAAGCTACGAAAAAATAAAATACCGTAACAAACCCGAATGGCAGATTCCGATTGATTTACAGATACGTTTTCCGGAAATCCCTCTGATTAATGATCCATCGCACATTACCGGAAACAGAGAGTTGATTCAACAGGTGGCTCAAAAAGCTTTGGATTTGAATTTCGACGGGTTAATGATTGAAACGCATTGCATGCCCGATTTGGCTTGGAGCGATGCTGCACAACAGGTAACTCCGAATCAATTACAAGAAATATTATCAAATTTGGTATTGCGCGATTCGTTGAATTTAGAAGATTCTTATGTACACGAAATGAATATGTTTCGAACAAGAATCGATGAAATTGATACACAGATTTTAAAATTACTGAAAGATCGAATGCAGATTGCCGATGAAATTGGTTTGCTTAAAAAAGTTAAAAACGTAGCTGTTTTACAACCCGAACGTTGGCAGGAAGTTCTTATAAAAATGCGCCGCGAAGGCAAAGAAAATAAATTGGGCGAAGCTTTTATTACATCGTTGTTCAAGGCAATTCACGATGAAAGTATCACAAGACAAGACCATATAATCAACAGAAAATAAAAGTGAATGACAGGAATTGTTTATAAATCTACAGGAAGCTGGTACACCGTAAAAGCTGATACAAACGAGTTTTTTGAGTGTAGAATTAAAGGGAAATTCAGAATTAAAGGTATTAAAAGTACCAACCCAATTGCTGTTGGCGATAAGGTAGATTTTGATCTGGATACCACGGCAGATGTAGTTACGGGCGTTATTACCAACATTCACGAACGCAAAAATTATTTAATTCGCAAGTCGGTAAATCTGTCCAAACAGGTGCATATCATTGCTGCAAACGTAGATATTTTGTTTATTTTGGTAACTATTGATAATCCGGTTACCACCACAAGTTTTATTGATCGATTACTGGTAACTGCCGAAGCGTACGGTATTGAAGCTATTTTGGTTTTTAATAAAGTGGATACTTTTTCTGAAGAAACATTGAACGACCAATTGTATTTGCAATATATTTATGATAAAATAGGATACAAATGTTTGCGAGTGTCGGCTGCCGAAGGTAAAGGTTTGGATAAGCTGAAAACAGAAATGACCAATAAAGTTTCAATGTTTACAGGGCATTCGGGCGTTGGAAAATCAACATTGGTAAATGCTTTAGAACCTGGTTTGAATTTAAAGACGAAGGAAATATCAGAACAACATCAGCAAGGTCAGCATACCACAACGTTTGCCGAAATGTACGATTTAAGTTTCGATGCCAAAATTATTGATACACCGGGAATTCGTGGTTTTGGTATTGTTGATATGGAACCACAGGAAATTGGTAATTATTTTCCGGAATTTTTCAAACTGAAAGATCAATGCAAATTCAATAACTGTCTGCATCGCGAAGAACCGCATTGTGCGGTTAAAGATGCGTTAGATGACGATGAAATTTCATGGTCGCGCTACAAAAGTTATACGCAGATGTTAGATGGCGACGAAGAAAATTACCGTGCAGATACTTACGGAAACGGTAAAAATCCTGAAGCTTAAATGAAAGCAGTAATACAACGTGTTTCGCAGGCATCGGTAACTATAAATAACGAAAAAGTTGCCGACATTGGTTTAGGATTGTTGATTTTCGTCGGAATTGAAGATGCTGATTCTACCGAAGATATCGATTGGTTAACCGCAAAAATTTCGCAACTTCGAATTTTTAATGATGAAAATGAAGTAATGAATAAATCGGTTCAAGATGTAAATGGCGATATCATTATTGTAAGTCAGTTTACGTTGCATGCATCAACAAAAAAAGGAAACCGACCATCTTATCTAAAAGCATCAAAACCAGATATTGCCATTCCGTTATACGAAGCTTTTGTTAATTCGATGGAAAAATCAATAGGAAAAAAAGTTCAAACCGGACAATTTGGTGCCGATATGAAAGTCAGTTTGGTTAACGATGGACCTGTTACCATAATTATTGATACAAAGAATAAAGAATAATGCTTAAAAAAATCCTTTTATATACGGTAGTTTATATGGTAATTTCATTTATAATGAGTTATGATGAAATCCAGTGTGCTTTTGACGGAGAAGGTTTATGTTGGTACAATTTAATCGGAAAATATATTATTTTTATACTGATAATATTAGCGTTTGATCAATTCATCAGACCTAAAATTTTTAAGCGATGAATAAAAAAATAGCCTATCTGATTGCCGGATTGATTATTTATTTCATAATAGGAATGATTATGAGTTACTTCAGTTATTCTTTTATAAATTGGAGATTTGTAATTTTTTGGACAATTTGTATGACAATAGCAGATTTTTTTGTCATACGAAATATAAAACGATGGTTATCTAAAAATAAAACAAGAGAATAATGGATATAAAAAACGCACAATTAGCTGTTGACAACTGGATAAAAGAACACGGCGTTCGTTATTTTAACGAATTAACCAACATGGCACAACTTACCGAAGAAGTAGGAGAGGTAGCCCGTATTATTGCCCGCAGATATGGTGAACAGTCTGAAAAAGAAAGCGATAAAAACAAAGATCTAGGCGAAGAATTGGCCGATGTTGTTTTCGTGGTTTTATGTCTGGCAAACCAGACAGGTGTTGATTTACAGCAGGCTTTTGATAAAAAATTAGATTTAAAAACCAACCGCGATCACGATCGTCATCATAACAATAAAAAGTTGAAATAGTTTTTTTAGAATACACAACAAAGGACATATAACGTAGATGGATATTAAACTTGAAAAAAGTCAAATAAAAAACAATCAGGAAATTATTATTTCGGGATCAAAGTCCGAAACCAATCGTTTGCTTTGGCTTCAAGCATTTTATCCATCGTTAAAAATCGAAAATGCCTCCAGTTCCGATGATTCTACCGTAATGAAAAATGCGTTGTTGGCAGAAAATATGTTGCAAGAAATCAACATACATCATGCAGGTACAGCTATGCGTTTTTTAACGTCGTATTATGCCGTTCAGGAAGGTAGGGAAATTGTTTTAACAGGTTCAGATCGAATGAAAGAACGACCAATAAAAATTTTGGTTGATGCTTTAAATCAATTGGGGGCGCAAATTTACTACTTAGAAAACGATGGTTTTCCACCAATTAAGATCATCGGAAAAAAGATCACAAATAATAAAGTTGAAATAGATGCCAATGTAAGCAGTCAATACATTACATCGTTAATGTTGATAGGAGCAAGTATGCCAAAAGGAATTGAAATTCATTTAAAAGGAACAATAACATCGGTTCCCTATATAAATATGTCGGTTTCGGTGCTGCAATCGTTAGGAATTAAAACACAATTTCAAGATAACATCATTAAAGTTTCAAAAACCGAAGAGCTTTCAAAAGATTTATTTGTAGTAGAATCAGACTGGTCTTCGGCATCCTATTTTTACAGCATCGTTGCCTTATCACCAATTGGTTCTAAAATAACTTTGGGATATTTTAAAGAAAATAGTTTACAAGGCGATGCTGTTCTTACAGAAATCTATAAAAATTTCGGTGTTCAAACCACATTCACAGACAATAAAATTATTCTGAAAAAGGTTGAAAATCCATCAATAAAAAATATAAACATCAATCTAAACAACACGCCCGATCTTGCCCAAACTATTGTGGTTACCTGTTTGGGATTCGGAATTACCTGTGATCTTACGGGACTTCATACCTTAAAAATTAAAGAAACC
This sequence comes from Paenimyroides baculatum, assembly GCA_040391685.1. Taxonomy (GTDB): domain Bacteria; phylum Bacteroidota; class Bacteroidia; order Flavobacteriales; family Flavobacteriaceae; genus Flavobacterium; species Flavobacterium baculatum_A. Next base: position 720 of record JBEBXJ010000077.1, on the reverse strand, counting down.
GACCGTTTACAGGCTTTAAAGAACGAACTGGGAAAATTTGGAGCTGTTGTTGAAATCACAAATGATGCTATTCAACTTAAAAATTCTGTTACTTTTCAAACAACGCCAGTTGAAATAAAAACCTATCAAGACCACAGAATGGCGTTGGCGTTTGCTCCGCTGGTTTTAAAACAGTCAATTCTTATACAAAATGCTGATGTAGTTTCAAAATCGTATCCTAATTTCTGGAACGATTTAAATGCAATAGGTTTTGGTGTTAAAACCTTGTAGTTTAGTTGTTTATTTTCTTATTTCTAAAATAAACAGGTATTTACTTGACAACCCCTGTTTTGAAGTCGTATATTTGCGGGCTTAATTATCTTATTAAGGTAACAACTTAACGGACTTTTATTTTTATGAAGTTATCAAATTTTAATTTTAATTTACCTACCGAACTTTTAGCAGAATTTCCTGCAGAAAATCGCGATGAAGCTCGTTTAATGGTAGTTAACCGTAAAACAGGTACAATTGAACACAAATTTTTCAAAGATTTAATCGATTATTTTAGTGAAGGTGATGTAATGGTATTGAACAATACCAAAGTTTTTCCGGCACGTTTGTACGGAAACAAAGAAAAAACAGGAGCCCGTATCGAAGTTTTCTTGTTGCGCGAATTAAACGCAGAACAGCGTTTATGGGATGTATTGGTTGATCCTGCCCGTAAAATACGTATTGGTAATA
>JBEBXJ010000076.1:0-10560 GCA_040391685.1 Paenimyroides baculatum | reverse complement strand
CTTACGCATTAAGTGCCGTTAAAGATTTTTCGAAGTTTGAAGCCGTTGTTTTGGGGTATCAGAACAATATTATTGCACACAGAAAAGTTACTGATGTACTTTTTGGCATGCAGCCTGCAACAGGAAAACTGCCGGTATCAATAGGGAAATTTTTTAAAGAAGGTGATGGAATAAATACTAAAGCAAATAAGAATATACGTTATGGTCGCGCTAGTGAAGAAGGTTTCAATGAGACCAAATTGAAAGAAATAGATGCATTGGTAAATACTGCAATTAAAAATAAATACACGCCTGGCGCACAGGTTTTGGTGGCACGTAACGGAAAAATCGTTTACAATAAATCATTTGGTAAAATGTCGTACAATGACAACGTAGATGTTACAAACCAAACCATTTACGATCTGGCATCGCTTTCTAAAATGTTAGGAACATTGCCAATGGTTATGAAAATGTACGATGACGGAAAGTTGCGTTTCGATCAGAAATTAGGCGATTTGCTGCCTGAATTTAAAAAGACCGACAAGGCAAACATTACCGTTAAAGAACTGTTGACGCACAATTCGGGTTTGGTAGCTTGGATTCCGTTTTACAAAGAAACGTTAGACAGTAACGGAAAACCGAAAACAGAGCTGTATCAGCCAACATTTTCAAAAGATTTTAATTTACAGATAAACGATAATTTGTTTTTAAAGTCAGATTATAAAAAGACGATTTTAGAAACCGTTGCTTCATCAAAATTAGGCAAGAAAGAATACAAATACAGCGATTTGAATTTTATTTTATTGTCTGAAATTGTAGAGAGATCTTACAAAAAGCCTTTAAACGAACTAGTTAACGAGTATTTTTACGAAAAAATCGGAGCTAAAACCTTAACTTATCTTCCACAGACAAAGTTCGATTTATCACAGATTGCTCCAACAGAAATAGATAATTATTACCGATATACAACCGTTCAGGGTTATGTACACGACATGGGTGCGGCTATGTTTGGAGGTGTGGCAGGTCATGCAGGATTGTTCGGCAATGCGCTGGATGTAGCCAAAATGATGCAGCTTTTTTTAGACGGCGGTAAGTTTAACGGTGAAGAAATTATATCGGCAAAAACCATCAACGATTTTAATACATGTTATTATTGCAGGGAAGGGAATAGGAGAGGAGCCGGTTTCGATAAACCACAATTAGGTAAAAGCGGACCAACGTGTGGTTGCGCTTCAATGAAAAGTTTTGGGCACACGGGGTTCACAGGTACAATGGCTTGGGCGGATCCAGAAAACGATTTAATATACGTTTTTCTATCTAATCGAACCTTTCCAGATGCCGATGACAACAAGCTTTCAAAAGCAAATACAAGAGAAGATATACAGCAGGTAATTTACGATGCTTTAAATAATTAATTTTTCAAATTAAAATATGAAAATAGCCATAGTTTGCTATCCAACCTTCGGAGGAAGTGGAGTAGTAGCAACAGAATTAGGTATTGAATTAACAAAACGCAACCACGAAGTACATTTTATAACCTACAGTCAGCCGGTTCGTTTGGCACTTTTAAATAAAAATATTCATTACCACGAAGTGGTGGTGCCCGAATATCCGTTGTTTCACTACCAGCCTTACGAGTTGGCACTGTCAAGCAAGATTGTTGATACGGTTAAAGAATACGGTATCGATTTGCTGCACGTACATTATGCCATTCCACATGCATTTGCCGGCTATATGGCAAAACAAATGTTGGCAGATCAAGGCATTTCGCTGCCTATGGTTACCACGTTACACGGAACCGATATTACTTTGGTGGGCAATCATCCGTTTTACAAAACCGCAGTTAGTTTCAGTATCAACCAGTCCGATTATGTAACGTCGGTGTCCGAAGATTTAAGAAAATCGACCTACGAATTATTTGATACCACCAAAGATATTTACGTTATCCCGAACTTTATCGAAGACAAAAATTTAAACGACATGCAGGTTCAATGCCGTAGAAATTTGTTTGCCGAAGACGGTGAGCGAATTGTTACACACGTAAGTAACTTTAGAAAAGTAAAGCGTATTTTGGATGTTGTAAAGGTTTTTAACGGAATTCAGAAAGAAATGCCTGCAAAACTAATGATGGTGGGCGATGGTCCGGAACGATTGGGTGCCGAAGAACTAGTGAAAGAATTGGGTATTGAAAACAAGGTCATTTTCTTTGGAAATTCATCAGAAATAGACAGTATTTTGAAATATTCTGATTTGTTTTTGCTTCCGTCTGAAACCGAAAGTTTTGGTTTGGCAGCATTAGAAGCCATGGCAAATAAAGTTCCCGTAATTTCATCGAACACCGGCGGATTACCCGAAGTAAATGTTCAAGGTGTTTCCGGTTTTATGGATAACATTGGCGATATAGACGGAATGGTTCAGCACGCAATTGAAATTTTAAAAGACGATGCTACACTGCAACAATTTAAAGAACAAGCGTATGCTCATTCAAAAAACTTCAGTGTAGATAAAATTGTTCCACTCTACGAAGCTATTTACAATAAAGCATTAAAAAACACGCTTGTTTAAGCGTGTTTTTTAATAATCTTTAGAATTTCGTTTTGGCTCTTTTACCGTTGACCATTCGGAATTTGTGGGTAAAACTCTTTTTTCGTTTGAAATTTCGTTTGGATCGTTTGCTGCTTCTAAAGTTAGAATTGCGGTTGTAATTACGTTTTTTTCCAGTTCTTCAAAAACAATTTTATCATAGGTATCGCGGTTGGTGTGCCAGGTGTACTGACCATAATCCCAGTTTTGAGTTCCCAAATTAAAAGCCGGAACACTCGCCGCTACAAAAGATGCGTTATCTGTTCCGCCACCTTGCGGCATTCCCGGATAATCGGTTTTAATGTGTTTTCTATTATTTTCAGGTACATTTTGTAACCAAGTGCCTAAATAATTGTAAGCTTGCGTAAAGCCTTGGCCGCCAATGTAATTGATACGACCTGTTCCACTGTCTTGATTAAAAAGGACTTTTATTTTTTGAACTTCGGTTGGGTTATCCATCACATAGGCACGTGATCCGTTTAAACCTTGTTCTTCGCTTCCCCAATGTCCGATTACAATAGTTCGGTCATTATTCGGAGCATATTTCTGAATTAAGCGTGCAACTTCCATCATTAAAATGGTTCCCGTACCATTATCGGTTGCACCTTGTGCACCGTCCCAAGAATCTAAATGTGCCGAAAGCATTACGTATTCGTTCGGTTTGGTTTTTCCGGGAATGGTCGCAATGGTATTGTAGGTCTTTGCCGTTCCTAAATTTTTTGATTGGGTGTTGATTTTTAATTTCGGAGCTTTTCCATTAACCGCCAAACGGTATAACAAACCGTAATCTTCCAAACTAACATCAACCATTGGCGTATTTTTTGAAAAGCTGTAAAAAATACGGTTGCTGCCCATTGTTCCTGTGTAAAAAGATTGTACAAAACCAACAGCACCTTTTGTTTCTAAATATTCTACAATTTCACGAGTTGTTTTTCCGGTAGCTTTTATACTGTTGTTCCAAGCAGACAAATCATCGCTTTTTTCTTTTTTGAGCGATGTAAAATCTTTTTCGGTAGCGTGTTCTTTCCACTGATTTTCTGGTCGACCTGATTTTTGGTATTGAGAGATTAAAACGATTTTTCCTTTCACTGAATTAGCCCATGTTTCAAAATTTGTTTTCGATTCAAAAAGTGGCATCGCAATAACTTCTGCTTCAACCGCCTTTTTTGTATTTGCATTCCAGGCAAGCTGCATTCCGTCGATCGATTTAATTCTCGGATGTGTCATTTCGATCTGCGTTGTGCCTCGCTGCCACGATTTCCATTCGCCGTACGCAACATTTTCAGCAGAAATATTCCATTTTTTGTACGTGTCAACAACCCAGTTGTGAGCTTGTTGCATTTCTGGCGATCCAACCAAACGCGGACCAATTTCATCTAACAATTCAAATGCCAAATGCTCTAACTGGCTTTTGTTTTCAACTTCATTGATGATTTCATTATAAATAGATTGTTTGTTTTGCTGAAAGTTATTTTGAGCAGAAACTGCCAGACCTAACACAGAAAACGAAAGTAAAAAGGATGATTTTAAATAGTTTTTGTTCATTGTTGAGAGGTAGTTATGAATGGTTAAAAGTAAAGAGGCATTTTTTGCCTCTTTATGAATTTATTTAGAAATATGAAGTTCGAAAATTAAGTTGGTATTTGGTGGAATTGCTCCGGGATACCCTTGTTCGCCATAACCTAAATGTGATGGGATAAAAATGTATGCTTTATCACCGATATTCAATTGCTCGATACCTTCAATAAAACCTGGGATTAATCCTGTTTTTTGCCCATATTCAAACGGAATTGGAATGTATTGGTTAGCTGCTTTGCGTTGTTCATTTAATTTGTTGTACTTTGTTGCAACGTTTTCTAAACTGGTGTCAAACAAATTTCCATCTTCAAAATATCCTGCATAAGCCACATTAATTTTATCGCCTTGTTTTGGTTTTCCACCGTTTCCTTTTTCAAAAACAAAGTAAGATAAACCACTTGCAGTTGTAGTTGCTTTTGATTTAGCATCGGCAAATGTAGTTTTCATTTCATTTAAAGTGCCTTCAATAGCTTTGTTTGCTTCTTGTTCTTTCTTCTGGTTTTCGTCTTGTTTTTCTTTAAAAACTTTTGCAGCATCAAAAGCTTTTGCTTTATCGCCCGAACGAATAATTTTTATAGTTTCTATTTTATCACCTTGAGCAATGGTGTTTACAATTTCCTGTCCTTCGATCACATGACCAAAAACACTGTGCATACCGTCTAAATGTGGTGTAGCAACGTGTGTAATGAAAAATTGTGAACCGTTGGTTGTTGGTCCGGCATTTGCCATTGATAAAATTCCCGGTTTATCGTGTTTTAAATCTTGGTGGAATTCATCGGCAAATTTATAGCCTGGTCCGCCTTCGCCAGTACCTGTTGGATCACCACCCTGAATCATAAAGTCTGCAATTACGCGGTGAAATGTCAAACCGTCGTAAAAAGGTTTGTCTTTGTATTGCGCTTCTACAAACTGGTTTTTACCTTCTGTCAAACTTACAAAGTTAGCTACTGTTAACGGAGCTTTTTCGTATTCTAACTGGGCAACAATTTTACCTTTGTTAGTAGTAATTTCGGCATATAAGCCATCTGGTAAATTGGTTTCTTCTTCTTTTTTACATGCTGTAAACAAGGTTGCCGTTAATACAGCCAATGCTAAAATCTTTTTCATTATTTTATATTTATGGTTTAATATCTACGTAAAAAACTAGGTTTGAATTTGCCGGAATTGGTCCCATAGTGCGTTCGCCATATCCTAAATTCGATGGTATAAAGATATAAGCTTTATCGCCTTTGTTCAATTGCAGTAAGCCTTCTGTCATTCCTTCGATAAACCCACCTTTGTTTCCAAAAGTGTAATCTAATGGTTGATATGCGTTTGCACCTTTTCTTTGTGGATTTAAAATTCCGTGTTTTTCTGCAAGTGCTTCAATACCTGTATCAAATAAAGTACCGTCTGCTAAATATCCTGCATAATCAAAACGAATATTTTCACCTTCGGTTGGTTTGATACCTGCACCTTTTTCTACAACATACATTTTGATTCCTGATGGATATGCCGTTGCTTTTGATTGATAATCATCGAACATTTTTTTTGATTCGATTTTTAAAGCCTCTGCTTGCTTTTTCTTAAGCTCTTCATCTTTTTTTAATTTTTCCTGAGCAGATGTAAACGTTTTTACGGCATTGAAGTTTTTAGCATCTTTACCCACACGAATGATTTCTACCTTTTCAATTACATCATTTTGTTCTACTGCATTAACGATTTCAAGTCCGGTAACTACTTTTCCAAAAACCGTATGGCGACCATCTAAGTGAGGAGTAGCAACGTGTGTAATGAAAAATTGTGATCCGTTTGTTGCTGGTCCACGATTTGCCATAGATAGAACTCCTGGACCGTCATGTTTCAATGTCGGTACAATTTCATCGGCAAACAAATAACCCGGTTCGCCCGAACCATCGCCTTTAGGATCACCTCCCTGAATCATAAAATCAGCAATTACGCGGTGAAATTTCAATCCGTTGTAAAACGGTTTTCCTTTGTATTCTGATTTAACCTGAGGATGTGTGCCTTCTGCCAACGCAACAAAATTTGCTACGGTTAACGGCGTTTCATTGTAGTATAACTGGGTAGTAATGGTACCTTTTTTGGTAACAAAATTTGCATACATACCGTCGGCTAATTTGGTTTGTGCAAAAGCCTGCGTGGTAATTAATGCAAAAGCAAATAATAGTTTTCTCATTTTATTCTGGTTTAATATCATTAAGAGTTACTTTACATATTAACGGTACGTTGGTACCAATTTTTTCTTTATCGCCTAAATAGCCATAAGCCATGTGTGAAGGGAATATAAACGAAACCGTTTCGCCTTTGTGCATAAGCTTTACGGCGTGGCGCAATCCTACCATGATTTCCTGCCTATCAACCGCATAAACTTTAGGTGTGGTTTCGGCTTTTGTATAAATTAAATTATTATTTATGTCGTAAATTTCAAAATCTAATTTTACAATATCGCCTTTTTTAGGAAGTAAACTGTCTGTTGAAACGGCAACATCGTACTTATACCAAAAACCTACCGATGATTGATAGTAATGATGCGCCGAATCTTTTTTGATAACGTTCTGTATCAGCTTTTCTTCGTCTTGAACAATATTCTTGTTGCGCTGAACAGATTCTTGTATAAAAGTACCAGAACTGTAACTAACCGGTTTGCGAGGCTCGGGCTGTTTACAGGCAAACAATAATCCGGTTAAGGCAAAACATGCAATTATTTTTTTCATATTACTGTTTGTTGATATTGTTTAGAATGGTTTCAAAATTTAAAATGGTTTCGGTTAAAGAATCGAACGATTTTCCGCCGGCAGCATTAATGTGTCCGCCACCGTTAAAATAGCTGCGGGCAAATTCATTTACATCGAAATCGCCTTCGGAACGGAAAGAAATCTTAATCATACCTTCTTCTTTATTTTCAATAAAAATAGCTGCAAGATTTATGCCTTTTAACGATAAACCATAATTTACTATTCCTTCGGTATCACCTTTCTGGTAATGAAATTCGTTTAATTCATCTTGAGACAGATATGTATAAGCTGTACTTTTATCTGTTAATACTTTTAAATTTTGTAACGCTCTACCTAGCAATTGCAACTGATTGAAAGATGCGGTGCTGAAAAGTGCATTGTGAACTTTTGGATTATCAACTCCTAAATCGATCAAATCTGCAACTACGCGATGGGTATCGCCGGTTGTTTTTACGAACTTAAACGACCCCGAATCGGTCACAATTCCCGTATAAATACAGGTTGCTGCATTTCTGTTGATATATTGCTGAAGATTTAATTCCTGAAGGAAACGATACAATAATTCGCAGGTTGATCCGAAAGAAGTATCGGAAACCGTGATTTTAGCATACGCATCGGGCATTTGGTGATGATCGATCATTACAAACGGTTTGCGCAGTTTTTCTAAATACGATCCCATTTGATCGCCTGCGCGGTGCAGTGCATTGAAATCTAAGGTGAAAACCAGATCGCTTCCCTGCAAAAAAGTCTTGCAGGCATCGAAGTTTTTTTCGAAAACCAATACTTCATCTGCAGCCGGAAGCCATGAAATAAATTCAGGAAATTCGTTAGGTGAAATTACTTTTACGGTATGGTTAAGCTGTATTAAAACGTGGTAAAGACCTAAACACGAACCTAATGCGTCACCATCTGGGTTGCGGTGCGGAACAATTGTTATTTGTTTGGGCGTTTTTAAAAAATCGGTTAAAAATGCGGTATCGTTTGTATTCATCATACTGCGAAAATAAACAAATTAGCATTTACTTTAAAAGCTTTGTAATAATTATTGTGCTAAACTTTTTAATTCGTTCAGCTTTATAATTTTTATTCTTTTTGCTTTTAAATCTATAATTCCCAGTTTTTTTAATTCGGCAAGCAGTCTTATGCAACTTTCTGTTGCGGTGCCTACCATACTTGCAATTTCATCGCGACTTAGCTGTAGGTTTAAATAGCCTTCGGTATCTGTTCCTGCAGAATCCAAAACATCAAGCAACGCCTGCGCCAAACGTTCTTTTACGGTTTTATGAGTATGGTTTATGGCAAAATCGGTTGCGTAGTTAAGGTTCTGGCAGACATCTTTTGTAACTTCAAGTGAAAAACTTTTGTTGTTGCCAATAAAGCCCAATACTTCGTTTTTGGGAATGAAACAAACCTGCATGTCTTCAACGGCAACGGCACTTAAAGTGGCTTTTCCTTCGGTTAAAATCGATGTTTGTCCCAACAAATCACCTTTGGTAATCAGCTTTAAAATTGTGTCTTTTCCGCTGGAGTTCATTTTAACTAATTTACAGGTGCCCTGTTTAATACAGTAAACACCATTCATTACATCGCCTTCGTTAAAAATAACGTCGCCTTTTTTTATAAGAAAACTGTCTTTACACTTCGCCAAATGAATCAGTTCGTCTTTAGACAAAGCCTTTAACGAACTCAATTCTCTAACAATGCACTGCTCACACTTGCCCATTAAATTAGTTTTTACAAATATACGATTATTATGACAATTATCATTTTTTTTACCGGTTGTTCTTCGGAATTTTGTACAAGGTATAAAGCAAAAAAAAATGTTAAATTGTTATCATTGCGGAAATGATATTGTTGAAAATGAGGTAATTGTTTTTAACGATAAAAACTTCTGCTGCAAGGGTTGCCAAACGGTTTATGATTTATTTTCGGAAAACGGTTTAAGCACTTATTACGATTTTGAGAGAAATCCGGGAGCAGCACCAAAAGATGTGGCTTCTAAATATAATTATCTGGATAATGCAGATATTGCCGATAAACTGTTGGATTTTAAAGAAGGATCTATGCAGATTGTTCGCTTGTACATTCCGCATATTCACTGCAGTTCGTGTATCTGGATTTTAGAAAACCTGAATACTTTAAATGCAGCCGTAACCCATTCGCAGGTAGTTTTTTCTCAAAAAAAAGTAAGTATTACCTACAATAGCGAAAATATATCTTTAAAAAATCTGGTACTGCTTTTGGCGTCAATCGGTTACGAACCTTACATAAGCCTGGAACAATACGATGCAAAACCAAAGTTGATAGACCGCAGTTTACTCTATAAAATAGGTGTGGCGTTTTTCGGTTTCGGAAACATTATGTTGCTTTCATTTCCCGAATATTTTAATGTGGAAGATGTTTGGATGCACCAATACCGCGATTTTTTCAGATATTTCAACATACTTTTGGCATTGCCCGTTTTTCTTTATTCGGCAACACCTTACTACAAATCGGCGTATCACAGCATAAAAACCAAGGCATATAATATTGATATTCCTATGGCATTGGGAATAATCGTCATGTTTGTGCGCAGTTTGGTTGATATCTTTTTTCAAGACGGCGCCGGATTTTTAGACAGTATGTGCGGATTGGTATTTTTTATGCTTTCGGGAAAACTTATTCAGCAGACAACCTATAATTTTTTATCGTTTGAACGAGATTATAAATCGTATTTCCCAATTGCTGTAACAAAAATAGATCAACAAAAAGAAGTTCCCATTCAGGTTTATGAAATCGAAAAAGGAAATCAATTGTTGATTAGAAATGAAGAATTGATTCCTGTTGATGCTATTTTACTATCTGATACCACTTTTATCGATTATAGTTTTGTGACGGGAGAGGCTGTTCCGGTTGAGAAAAAATTGGGCGATAAAATTTATGCAGGCGGAAAACAGGTAGGTAGCGCCGTGACTGTTGAGGCCATAAATACGGTTTCGCAAAGTTACCTGACGCAGTTGTGGAGCAACGAGGTTTTTCAGAAAAAAGTTTCTCAAAAAATACAGACTATTACCGATAAAGCCAGCCATATTTTTACTCCGGCTTTGTTAACCATTGCCATTATTGGTTTTATTGGGTGGAGTTTTACAAGTTTTAACGATGCTTTTAATGTTTTAACCGCCGTTTTAATTGTTGCATGTCCGTGTGCATTGGCGTTGACTGCACCTTACACTTGGGGAAATGTGATTCGATTAATGGGAAAACGAAAGTTTTATTTGAAGAATACCGCCGTAATTGAACAGCTTTCTAAAGTTGATACGGTTGTTTTTGATAAAACGGGTACGCTGACATCAAACACCAATCAACAGATTAAATACGTTGGCGATCCGCTTTCAAAAGATGATTTAACGGCTGTGAAAAACATCGTGCGTGGATCAAATCATCCGTTAAGTCGACGATTGTATCTGATTCTACCCGAAACATCTATCGAAAAACCGATGCATTATCAGGAAGTTGCTGGGAAAGGTATCGAAGGATCTTTTAAGAATCAAACACTGAAAATTGGTTCGGCAAGTTGGGTAGGAGTGACCGATGCTTCAGAAATCAATCAGACCAAAGTTTATATCAGCATAAATAATAAAGTCAAAGGTTTTTATGTATTCGAAAACGAATACCGCGAAGGAATTAAGGAATTGTTTGATAC